>NZ_CALART010000028.1 GCF_937888285.1 uncultured Aquimonas sp. | reverse complement strand
TGTACGTGCTGGCCGGCCAGTACGAGCACGCCGGCACGCTCGGCGAGCTGGTGGTGCAGGCGGATCAAGCCTCGGTAGCCCAGGAACTCGGCGGCGATCCGAGCAAGGCCCTGGCAGCGCCCCGGCACGCACTGCAGCGCAAGCTGCTCGATGGCCTGCGCTACCTCCTGAAGGAAGAATTCAAGCTGAACCAGCCCCAGGCCTCGGATGGCTGGCTGACCCAGGACGCGCTCTGGCTGGTGAGCAAGACCGTCTCGGACAAGCTGCGCGCGCATCTGCTGTCGCAGGGCATCGACGGCATCCCAGCCAGCAACACTGCGGTGTTCAACGTGCTGCAGGATCACGGCATCGCCTTGGCCACACCGGACGGCAAGGCGATCTGGAAGGCTACCGTCACCAGCGAAGTCGGCTGGTCGCACAGCTTCACCTTCCTGAAGCTGTCCCCGGCCATGGTCTGGGATGCGGCCGACCGGCCGGCGCCGTTCGCGGGTCGCGTACAGGCCGACGAGGAACAAGGGGCGCCGACGTCACAGGCACCGGCACCCGAAGCGCCAGGCCTGGAAAGCGCCGATACCGCGCCGCCGGGCACCGCGCCGACCGTGCCCGTGCCCGCTGACAACGGCGTGGCCGCGCTGCTCGATCTGCTGAGTGACGCGGCCCCACCCATAGCGCCGGAGACCCCGAGCCGCCCCGTTGCCGAGCCCGAGCCGACCTCGCCGCCGGCGCCTACGGTGCTACCGCAAGTAAGCCCCGCGCCATCTCGGGATCGGCCGGAGCCTTCCGGCGAGCATTTCATGGCCTGGCTGCGTCAGGGCATCCAGACGCACAAGCTCATCATCAACGACGCCAAAGCCCTGGTGCACAGCGTCGTCGGAACGGCCTACCTGGTGAGCCCCGGCGTCTTCCAGCGCTACGCGCAGGAACATCTGCAAATCGCCGCACTGGCGAAGCCGGAGAACCTGGAGGGATGGCAGTGGGTGCAGAAGCGTTTTGAGAAACTGAGCCTGCACCGCAAGCAAGCCAGCGGGCTGAACATCTGGACCTGCGAAGTCACGGGGCCGCGCAAATCCAGGCGACTGCACGGCTACCTGCTGAGTGCTCCCGAAGCGCTGTTCCAGGAAATGCCTCCGGACAATCCATACCTGCGCCTCCTCACCGAGGTCGTAAAGCGCGAAAATTCAGCCGGTAATAAAAACGACAACGAACAGGGGTAGACAAGGGGCCACGGCGCGGGCCGGCTTCAGTCCGCGGACTTAGGTGGAGCCGTCTCTGCCAGCTTGGCTTCGGTAAGCGCCATCAAGTGGGCAGAACTGCATTTCAGCGCACGGGCGATTTTGAGAATGAGGGGGAGCGTGGGGACATGCTCGCCACGCTCGATCTTTCCCATGTGCGAACGCTCGATTCCTGACAGATGAGCCAGCGTTTCCTGAGCGATGCCTTGACTGGTTCTTTCTTCGCGCACGGAGGCCCCAAACGCGATGGCTGGTTCCGCTTCGTAGGTTGTTGTGCCGGTGGGCCGGCCTCTTTGAATCGAACGCTTTTGCATTGCCAAAAGCGTCGAGGATTGACACGATATAAACCACGTTAAACTTAACTCATGAGAAGCGACTTCATCGGTCGCCGCGAGTTCACTGCCTAGGGGAACTGGACGTGAAATCGAGCGATGCCTCCACTGAAATCCGGGTGGCTGTGCTCGGCGAGTGGGTGCCTTCACCGCTTGCCGACTTGCTGGCGTTACAGCGCGCCGAGGAGCCAGAGACCGCCACGGCTTTGATCGGATGCCGTGCCACAGCGCAGGCGCAGGAACCGCCGCACGATAACTTTGACTTGGCCCTGTCCACGGCCGCCTGGGAGTGGCCGGGCTGGGTGTGCGAGCCGTTGTGGCACGACACGCTGGCGGTCGCCGTCGCCAAGCGCTCGCACCTGCTGTCCTACCGTGAAGTGCCTCGCCAAGAACTGCTCAAGCAGCCGTTGATCTGCGCGCAGTCAACGGCCGACGAGCCGTGGCGCGCGGTGGCGCATGGCCTGGTCGAGGATGCACCGCAGGGCCATGAGCAGACCGTCAGCACCTTTGACATGGCGATGACGCTCGTCTCCGCGGGCTACGGCATCGCCGTCGCACCCGCCGCGAGGCTGACCTGCTACCTGCGCCGCGGCATCGCCGCGCGGCCATTGGCTGGCGCGCCCATCATCGTGATGGCCTACCTGCTTCGCCCGTCCTCGTCCTTGACCGAGCCCCAGGAAAGATTCGCCCGCCGCGCGCGCTCCGTGTCCTGAGACAGGGGCGCGCACTGCAGGGCGCTGGCGCACTACGCAAACGCCACCTGCTGCGGGGACCACTCGCTTTCCTTCACCGTCGTGCTCACCGCCATGATGATCTTGTCGAGATTCGTGGCGCTGACGCTTTCCAGGGCTGAGCGGCCGCGCAGCATCGCGCGCGGCTGCAGCAGCGCGTTGTAGATCTGCCAAGGGTCGGCGCCCCTGGTCAGCTTGAGGACCGCCTGGATCAGCGCGTGCTTGACCGGATCGAGATGCCAATCCGGCACGCGCTGGCCACGGTTGCCCAGGTTCAGCGCCAGCAGGTTGCCGGCCTTGATCTCGTAGCTGATCCACCGGCGCGACTTGCCCGCCATCTTGGCGTACTCGGCGACTGGCAGGTTGTGCGGCGCCTCGAAGACATCGACCAGTTCCATCCGCTGGCGCTGAATGTCGGACAGCGGTTCCTCCATGACGGAACGCGGCAACGGCACTGCGGGCAGCCGATGCGTCTCGGCCGACACCAGCGGCATCGCGTCTCCCGGCTTGGTCACGATCAGGAGCGGCGCCGACGTGGCTGCGACCTTGGGTGGCGCACTCGCGGCTTCTTCGTCCGAGAGGACGGGTACGCCCTCCAGATGGATGGTGAGCGGCATGCTCGCTGCCTCGACCAGGTTCTGCTCGAAGAGATCGAGCCGGTCGGCCCAGTCCTGCATCATCCGCCGCCGCTGCTCGACGTACTCGGCGTGGTTGTAGGTGGCACTGACCTTGTTGGGATCGACGTGCGAGAGCTGTGCGTCCACCCACACCTTCGGGTAGCCGATCTCGTTGAGCGCGGTGGACATCGTGCCCCGGATGCCGTGCCCGGTCAGCAGGTCGCGATAACCCATGCGCTTGAGCGCGCCGTTGAGCGTGTTCTCGCTCATGCGCTTCTTCAACTCGCTGTCGTGCCGGAACAAGTAGTGCTGGGCCGGTTTGACCTGTTCCAGCAGGTGCCGGACGATCTCCATCGCCTGCACCGACAGCGGCACGATGTAAGGCGGAACGTCCTGGGGCAACTGGCGCTTCCTGCGCATGTCCACCTGGAGCTGCTTCACGACCTCGGGCGGGATGACCCAAAGGCCCCGATCGAGGTCGAACTGATCCGGCGTCGCCAAGCGCAGCTCGCCCGTGCGCACGCCGGTGAATAGCAGCAGCCGCAGACCGAGCTGGGTCTGCAGCCGGCCACGATACTTGCGCAGGCGCTGCAACAGCTTCGGCAACTCGGCCATGCGCAGGAACGGGTTGTGATTCACCGGGGGCAGCGGCAGCGCCACCACGTCGAGGTCGGAGGCCGGGTTCTGCTCCAGGCCCGGCACGACCACCAGCGCGTAGCGGAACATCTGGTTGAACCACGTCCTGACTTTCTCGGCGACGGAGAGCGCCTTGCGCCGCTCGATCCTGGCGATCACTTCCAGCAAGTCAGGGCGTTTGATGTCGTAGATCGAGCGCTTGCCCAGCAAGGGCAGCACATCCTTGGCGAAGACGCGAGGGAGGATCGAGAGAGTGGTCTGCCGGCCCTTCTTGAGGCCGAGTTCGCGGTGTGCAAGCCACTTCTTGTAGATCGCCTCGAAGGTGTTTTCACCGGCGAGTTTGACCGCGGCGCGCTTTTGCTTGCGGTGAAGGCGCGGGTTGATGTCCTTGGCCACCAAGGCGCGTGCCTCATCGCGCAGAGCGCGTGCCTCACGAAGGGACACCTCGGGATAGGTGCCCAGCGACATGCGCTTGGGCTCCTTCAACCAGTAGTAACGGAAGTGCCAGCTCTTGCTCCCCGTGGCCGTCACGGCCAAGGAGAGACCATCGATGTCTGGAAGGGTGTAGGCCTTGCCGGTGGCCTTGGCTTGACGGACCACCAAGTCTGAGAGTGCCATGCTCTAGCTCCTGAACATGAGTCAGGAACCAGATGCTTAACCCATCGACCTCAGCACCCTAGCAACAATCCGGAAGCCGTCGTGCCCGCAAAAATGGACACAAAAATGGACATAAACGTCGTGGCTTCAGGTGGATTTCCGTGGAGCCCACTGGAACATCGAAGTGTCGAAAATTCAGCCTGAATCAACGACTTACGATGCTCCTTGGACTTCCTCAGAATTCCCCGGAACGATGCGGTGGAGCGGGTGAAGGGAATCGAACCCTCGTATGAAGCTTGGGAAGCTG
>NZ_CALART010000027.1 GCF_937888285.1 uncultured Aquimonas sp. | reverse complement strand
TAAGGCCCAGCACAAGGTGAGGTCGAGCGGTAGGTGTGGTGGCCGGACGCTTACGATGCGCTCGGTGCCGAGGATCACTGCGACGCCCGCCGCCTTCGCCGCAGCCGCCACCGTGCGCACGGCCTGCTCAAGAAAGCCCGCCTCCGGCGCCGGCATCACCGCCCCCGGCCAGCGATAGCCGGGGATAAAGCACTCGGGAAAGCAGAGGATCAGCGCGCCCTGGCGGCCGGCTTCAGCGATGGCGGCAACAGCGGCCTCGACCGCGGCTTCGCGGGTTGCGGGGATGGCGAGGTTGGCGAGGGCGATGCAGAGTCTATGCAACGCGGAGCTCCTTACCCACTACGCACGCATCACACGCAGAACCGAAGTGGCGTATCCGAATAGCGCAGATGACGGCATCTGAGGAGCCAAATCGTTAACCCACACGCTTACGCAACCAACGGACGACAGCACGTCGAGTGCTACGGTCAACCGTTCGCCAGTCACGCTCGATCAATTCGGCAAGGTGTGACATCTGCTCAGCAGGGAGTTTTGGAAGACTTCGAAGAACTATCGAAAGCAACTTCCGAGGTCTGATCCCAGAAGATAGCGAAGCGGCGCGTAACGCATGATTCTTTGCAATCAGAAGAAGACCTTGTTTCCAAAAGCTCGCTTCGGCCGTAGCTGTAGTGGATAGGAGGTCTGAAATAAGTTGGCTTCTTTCGCTCGCACTTGCGTACAGAGAAGCAAATGGCGAAGCTACCGGGATCGACTGAAACTTACGCCCGTGCCCAGCGAGTCTTGCGAACGCACGAACCGCGGCGAGGGAGTAGCCTGGACTTTCCCTAATGCCAGCCTGAAACCACTTCATCAGGAACGCCCGGAGGCTAACTGCCTCCACTCCAAAAGGCAACGCAAAGACCTGGCGAATAGCTAGTTCGTCGGTGAGGTATCCCAAACCCAACGCTTTGGCGGTCGCTAGACAACTTATGGTGCCGGTGTCCAGCGTATCGCGAAACTGTGAGAACTCGGCGGAAGTCTCATCGTCTGCGCGCTCAGCAAGGATAGTTTCGTTTTCAACAAAGTCATGGACGCGAGACCAAAAGCGGCGATGTTCACGTCGGGATGCTGAGTCGAACTCACGTAGACGAATCTTCCCTTTTTGTGAGGAGCTCATCACCCCTGCTGAGCGGAAGGTGGACCGCTCGTGCATGTACCATTCTCGCAGTGCCGCCAACGTCTCTCGTGTTACGTAAAGGCGCGTTTTTAAGTTGCTAAAGACTTCCCGCAGATTGGCTTCCACAATAATGCAAATCGTAGCTCCGTCAATCACCCAGCCGTCCAACCTCTCTACTGCCCTGTCTTCTCGGGCAAAGTCGTCAGCACTTCCAGTGTGACAAAGCGGGGTCCAACCCTGGCTTGCATGAAGGAACTCTCTTGGGGAACCACCCAAGGCAGATGCCATGATGACCGCGGGCATACCCACTCGCCCGCCGAGCTCGAGGCTTTTCTGTGTGGCCTGCTGATGGACTCGCAGCTGCTCGTGGATCTGCGGAATCAACTCGGATGGTTCGCCGCTATATCCGCGCAAATGCCCGTCAGCTCTGCCTTGTTGCTGAGCGTGCTCATTAAGCAGTGCCAATGGCGGTTTGATATCTATGAGCATAAATGTTGTGCCCGAGAAGGGGCCCGAGTCAGGGGTAACGTAATCCCCAGAGGTTCGCCCGATAAAGGTAGTGAGCCAGTCGCCACGGCCGAGGCCAACAATTGGAGGAGACGAAGGCCCAATCCAATACTTGAGAAGCCCTTGGCTTGGGTGCTCTACGGTGATGGCGCAATTTGGCCGCGCAACCGGTGAGGTATAGTTGCGTTGGCCAGTGGTCGACAAGCACAGGAGGCCCGCCGCGATATCCGAAAGATCAGCGTCAGGCCGCAACGAAGAGATTGCCAGCTGTTCAAGGTGAAGTGTGCTCTTGGTTGCGCTTAGTGCAAAAAGAAGTGCGCGCCTATCGTTCGATGTTACTGCCTCAGGTGCGTTGATCTTCTTAAGCAATCGCCGCAGCTCACTTAGTCGCCCGCACATTTTAGCCAGGGCCGTTGTTTGACCCAAAATGACCGCGTTGCACGAAAGAACGGATGGTGAATTCAGCAGTTCATCGACCGCCATTTCCGGCTTTCCTGCGGCAACCAGAACGCGGGTTCTTGCTGAGCGAGCGTACACACTCTGAGGGCTTGACTGGCACCATTCATCGGTAAGTGCTTCGGCTTCGGTGAGTCGGCGAGTGTAGAGTAGGAGCGAAGTCAGTACCCCAGCAACGCCTACATCAAGGTCGCCGTTGTCCCGTCGCTGGACACAGCGTAAGTCATCGATAAAGCGAACTGCCGCACTCAAAATACCACGCTCAATTAGCATTCCTGCTAGCGAAGCGCGCTCGACAATGTCGGTGTTTTCGAAGTCTGCCTTATTGATCGAGGCGACGAGCCGGTGCATTTCTTCGGTTGCAAGCCTGCCAGTCTCAATTGCCCTCGAAAAGAATGGCGTCGGGAACGGGCTAGTTTCCGCTAGTTCTATGAGTCTGTTAAAGCGGTCGTTCTGGTCGAGTGATGGGTCCTCAAGCTCGATACGCTGGGCCTCTAGGCGAGCCGCAGTCTCTGGGTCGAGTTCTGGCAGGCTCATGGCGATTCGATTGCGCTCTCGCGCACCCGCTAGATTGCCTTGGCGGCGTTCAAGATCAGCTAGCATAAGCTGCAGTGGTGCGTTATCTCTAGGGGCTTTCTCTGCCAAATCGGGTTCGATGCCAAGCCCGTAGATTCCCAGAACTAACGCGTAACGGAGCCAATAAGGGGTCTTGTTGCTCGAAATGCTAAGAGCTTGTCGCGCGAAATCGACTGCGCCGACCCTGTCATCGAGAAGACCGGACGCGACTCCAAGGTTGTATATCAGGGTGCATCGAATCTCGGGATGCAGCTCATCGCGGTTTTCTGCGATTAGCTCATTGCGAATTGAAATGAGCTCACTAACGAGATTGGGTTGTTCGATTGCGAAGCTCGCCAAAGGCAGCTGTGCGGCGCAGCGAGAGAGGCGTGCGGAAAGGAGTGCTATCCTTCGCAGGATATTTGGGCGAGGATCGCAATCGAGGGCATTTGTATAGTGCAGGATTGCAGCTTCATCATTGCCTTCGCTTTGCGCGGCGTCACCGAGTGCACTCTCGATTACAGGATGACCCTTCAGTGCCTCTGGAACGAGCTCAAGCAATCCTCGATAGTCCACCTCGCCTCTCGCGCATGCCGCAGAGAAGCCCAATGCGGTAATGTAAGGTAACTCCTCCTTCCTCGCGCCCTGGCTGGCTTCTAGGCTCGCCTGCCTTGATTCAGTGATTCGCCCTGATCGGGCGTGAACTAGCGCTGCTAACGCCAGCAGACTTGGCTGAGTGCGGTATCGTTCAGCAATTCTAAGCACGTCGTCATAGTCGCCCCGTTGGAAGTGCGCGCGGGCCAGTGTGAGTCTCAGTGCATCGCTAGAATCGATCTCTTTTGTGGTTAGTCGTTGGAAAAGCTCGTTTAGTCGACCGGTCCCCAACAAGGCCGACACTTCTTGCTCCAGCTCTGAGTGGGCACTGGTGTTGAGGGGTTGAATGCTCAGCGATGATGTGCTCACAAGAGCGAGTCCATCTTCCTTCAAAACCAAATGCAAGTGCTTCATTACGCTCGGGCGAACTAGTCGAGCCGCAACGGGAGTGTGTCGATCAAGGAAGGCTTCAATGTCTTCCCAGAACCAAATTTCTACGGCACCCTCGCAGCCGTGAAGCTTGCAAGTCCGCGCGTGGTCCGTGAGTGCTCGATCACGTGGCAATGATGTTGCGAAAATGAGCGATCTAAGCTGTGGTCTGATGTTGTGTGCTTTGAGAACGTCTTGATTAATTGCGGACGGAGTTAGTGCCTTGTTTATGTAGAACTTGCATTGTGCTGCACGATGCATTCCTTGGTCGTCGATCCAAGTTATGTCTACCCCGTCCTGTCTCTGGCCACGCCGTCCAAATCGGGTGGGTGGCAATGGAGGCTTGAACTGAGCTTCTAGAAGATCGCTCACCAGGTCTTCGAATTCGTCTTCGTTGTTCGGATAGGGATATTTGATCGAACTCACGTCTTTTCTCGCGAGAGGATTGTCGAATTTTCTGCCCTGTGCTGCGAGCAGGGTGATTCTGCTCGGGTGCAATGCGGTGTCGGTGCTCCCGTGTTGCTTCTATTCGGCAAAAAATTGGCGTATTGGGTGTTGGCGATTTGGCGAATTTCTAGGCGGAAGTCGGATCGCTTCTGTAGGTCGTTTGCAGCAAGCTCTTGCCCATCCAGTAGCTCAACTCCGCAGGCTCCGTCACCCCCCACACCGCGATATCCGCCCGCATCCCTTCCACCAATCGTCCCCGATCGGCCAGCCCCAGCGCCTTCGCCGCATTCACCGTCGCACCGCGCAGGGCTTCTTCGGGGGTCAGGCGGAACAGGGTGCAGGCCAGGTTCATGGCTAGGCGCAGGGACATCAGGGGTGAGGTGCCGGGGTTGAGATCGGTGCTGACGGCCATGGGTACGCGGTGGCGGCGCAGGGCGTCGATGGGGGGCAGTTGGGTTTCGCGCAGGCAGAGGAAGGCGCCGGGCAGCAGCACCGCGACGGTGCCGCGTTCGGCCATGCGGGCCACGGCGGCCTCGTCGGTGAACTCGATGTGGTCGGCGCTCAAGCCGCCGTAGTCGGCGACGAGGGCTGCGCCGCCGAGGTTGCTGAGCTGGTCGGCGTGCAGCTTCACCGGCAGGCCGAGTGCGGATGCTGCATCGAACACGCGGCGGGTCTGGTCGGGGCTGAAACCGATGCCTTCGCAGAAGGCGTCGACGGCGTCGACCAGGCCTTCGTTGTGGGCGGCGGGCAGGATGGCGGTGCAGACGTGGCGGATGTAGTCGTCGGCGCGGCCGGCGTATTCGGGCGGCAGGGCATGTGCGGCCAGCAGGGTGGTGCGCACGCTGATGCCCAGCACTTCGCCGAGTCGACGCGCCACGCGCAGCATGCGCAGCTCGGTGTCGATGTCGAGGCCGTAGCCGGACTTGATCTCGATCGTCGCCACGCCGTCGCGCATCAGCGCGCGGGCGCGGGGCAGGGCGGCGGTGAGCAGCTGCTCTTCGGTCGCCTCGCGGGTGGCGCGCACGGTGCTGAGGATGCCGCCACCGGCCTGGGCGATCTCGGTGTAGCTGGCACCGTTCAGGCGCATCTCGAATTCGCGCGCGCGGTTGCCGCCGAACACCAGATGCGTGTGGCAGTCGATCAGGGCCGGCGTGGCGAGTGCGTTGTCGAACAGCTCGATCTCGCGGGCGTCCCGGCGCTGCTCGGCGCTGAGCTTTGCCTGCGGGCCGATGTAGGCGATGCGGCCGTCGCGGATGCCGATGGCGGCGTCTTCGATCAGGCCGTAGCCGCTGTCGTCGGCGAGCGTGGCGGCGCGCAGGCCGCAGAGCAGGCGGTCGAAGGGCGCGCTCACCTCAGAGCTCGCGCAGGTAGAAGCGGTTGCAGCCGAAGTGGCCGGTGGCGCCCATGGACTTCTCGATGCGGGTGAAGCCGCTGCGCTCGTAGAGCTTGGCGGCGGCGTCCATGCCGGTCAGGGTTTCGAGGTAGCACTGGCGGTAGCCGGCCTGGCGGGCGTAGTCGAGGCAGACGGCCATCATCGAGGCGCCTGCGCCGATGCCGCGGGCCTCGCGCAGGAAGTACATCTTGCGCAGCTCGCAGACGCCGGGCTCGTCGCCGGCCAGCGGCGCGATGCCGCCGCCGCCGATCACGCGGCCGTCGCGCTCCAGAACGAAGTAGGCGTGGCCGGGCGCGGCGTAGTTTTCGCTCATGGCCGCGACCTCGGGGTCATGGATGGCGAAGCCCGGGCCGTCGGCGCCGAATTCGGGCATGACGGTGCGGATGATCTCGGCCACCGCGGGGTCATCGGC
Source organism: uncultured Aquimonas sp. (assembly GCF_937888285.1). Lineage (GTDB taxonomy): Bacteria > Pseudomonadota > Gammaproteobacteria > Xanthomonadales > Xanthomonadaceae > Aquimonas. The sequence continues at coordinate 20,764 of NZ_CALART010000027.1, read as the reverse complement.
GGCAGTGATGCGGCGGATGAGCGCGTTGTTCGGAAGTGTTGCGTTGGGCGAGGTGGCGTTGGTCGAGCCGGGGTTGGTCAGGGTGGGCATGGCGGTGCGCGTGGGCGGGAGGTGAAGGCCCGATTATGGGCACGTGCGGGTCGGGGTGGGGCGTGGCTTTGGTCGTGGAGACGCGGTGCCGTTTGCGCACCCCGGTGGGTGGTGCGCGTTCGGGCGGGGGCGGGATGGGCTGTCGTGGGTGTTGGTGCGCGACACGCGCACCCTACGGCTGCAAAGGACGCTGTCGGGAGGGCGAAGCCGGGGGCTTTGCCAGGGATGGGGCGGTCGTGGGCGTTGGTGCGCGACACGCGCACCCTGCGGCTGCAAAGGACGCCGTGGGGGGGGCGAAGCCGGGGGCTTTGCCAAGGATGGTGCGGTCGTGGGCGTTGGTGCGCGATACGCGCACCCTACGGCTGCGAAGGACGCCGTGGGGGGGCGAAGCCGGGGGCGTCGCCAAGGATGGGGCGGTTGTGGGCGTTGGTGCGCGACACGCGCACCCTACGGCTGCGAAGGATGCCGTCAGGGGGGGGGCGAAGCCGGGGGCGTCGCAAAGGATAGGGCGGTCGTGGGCGTTGGTGCGCGACACGCGCACCCTACGACTGCGAAGGACGCTGTCGGGAGGGCGAAGCCGGGGGCTTTGCACACGGTGGGTGCGCCTGTGGCGCACCGCTTGGCTTGGGCGTGCCCACGAGGCTGAAGCATGGGGCGGGCTTGGCGGAGCGCGTGTGGATTGCGAGTGGGCGGGGCGAGTGTCGAGCTCATGGTGGGCCAGGGCCCACCCTATGCGGACAAGGCCTGATTCACGCTGCTGCCGGGGGCGCGGTCGGTGTCTGCGGGTCAGGCGCCGTCCGACGTGAGCTGCTGGATGTGCTCGACGAAGGCGCGGCGTGCGGCTTCGGCTTCGAACAGTTCAGGCAGGCGCTGCGGTAGCGCGCTGCGCAGGGCTTGCGCTTCGCCGGATTCGATGAGCTCGACGGCGCGGTCGGCGAGTTGGGCGGGGTCGTCCACGCACAGGCGTTCGCGCAGGCCAATGCGGCCCAGCATCGCGGCGGTCTGGCGGCCGCGCATGAAGCGGCCGGGCGTGGTGAGCACGGGAAGGCCGGCCTGCAGGGCGTCGAGGCTGGCGTTGCCGCCCGAGAAGTGGCGGCTGTCCAGCATCAGGTCGCAGGCGGAGTTGATCTGCAGGTAGCGGGCGCGGCTGCCGGTGGTCAGCCAGTGCAGGCGTGCGGTGTCGATACCGGCGCGCTGCAGGCGCTGCGTCAGCGCTTCGCGCCAGGCGGGGCGGTCGTCGAAGAGCAGCAGGCTTGCGTGCGGCAGGCGCTGCAGCAGCTCGGCGTACAGCGGGTCGTTGTCGGGGTGAAGTTTGAACAGCGACTGCGGCGCCAGCAGCAGCGGGCCGCGTTCGGGCAGGCAGAGTTCAGCGCGGCTCGCAGGCGGCGGCAGCGGTGGGCGCCGGTAGTCCACGCCCAGGCCCGGCAGGAGTCGCAGCGGCTCGATGTAGTGCTGCGCGGCGTCGGCGGGCTCCATCTCCGCGCAGCTGAAGCAGGCGTCGAGGCTGCGCAGGCCCGAGGTCACCGGATGCCCCCAGGCCATGGCCTGGCGGCGCGCCAGTCTGAGCGCGGCCAGCGGGTAGAGGCGCGAGTCCATGCCCAATTCGGGATAGAGGACCAGCCCCGCGCTTTCGGCGCGCAGCTGTTCGGCGACAGACCCAAGCGGCGTGGCCTCATCGATGTAGTGGAAGCGGCTGGCGGCTGCGGCCATGCGCGCAGTCTCGGCGTCGCGGCGCGGGCCGAGCTGATGGACCACGACCTCGAAGCCGGCATCGCGAAGCCAGCCGATCCAGCCGCCGAAGTAGGCGCCGGCAGTGCAGTCGCGGAACACGCTGCCTACCAGCACGACACGCATTGGATGGGCGCAGGGTGGCGGATCACCGAACTGCGGAAGCACGGCCTGCGCGGCGCCCTGCATCAGCGCGCCGAGTTCACGCATCAGCGCGGTGTCATCCTCGCCCATGTAGGCCAGGGCGAAGTGGCTCCAGGCCAGCCGGTCGAGGGTCTGCGCGCTGGCGGGGGTCTGCTGCAGTTCGGCGTTGAGGGCTGCCAGCGCACGATGCTGTGCGCTTCGAGTCTCGACCACCGCCTGCGCGCTGTCGGCCACCATCGGCGCCGACAGCGCGGCGGCCAGGCGGTTGCGCAGCGGTGCATCGGACGTGTTGGCGCCGCAGGCATAGGCCGCGCGCGCGGCCTCGGCGTGGTTGTCCATGCGCAAGGCCTCGCCGACGGTCCAGGCCCAGCGCCGCTGCGCGTGCTCGGGGAGCCTTTGCAGCAGGGGCAGTGCGCGGGCGGGCTCGGGGCCGATCAGCTCGGCACGCAGGCGCAGCTCGTCCGGCAGTGCGTCGGCGCCGGGTGCGGCCAGCAGGGCGTGAACGGCCTGCCGATGCTGTATGGAGTCGGGCTGCAGCAGCTGCAGTTCGAGTGCGGCCTCCAGGTCCTGCGGGTGCGGGGTCAGATGCGCACGCAGGGCGCTTTCCGCCTCGCTGCGTCGCTCCAGCGCCAGCAGGCAGAGCGCGCGGTTGAAGCCGGCCAGCGGGTGCTGTGGCACCCGCGCCAGTGCGGCCTCGAAATCGAGCAGGGCGGCAGCCTCGTCGCCACGCCGGCGGGCGCGGCTGCCGCGATTGTTCAGCGCCGTGGCCAGCGCGTTCAGCAGGGGCGGCGCCGGTGGCGCCTGTTGGCACAGCTTCTGCAAGGCGTCGATGGCGCTGTCGAGGTCATCGGCCCGCAGCGCGGCGTTGGCCTGCAGCAGCAGGGCGGGCGGCCAGCCGGGACGCAGCGCCAGCGCTTCGCCCGCGGCCGCCAGGGCCTCGGCATCGCGGCGCTCGGCGAAGGCGGCCTGGGCGCGGGCGAGCAGGGTGTCGGCGGGGTGGAGTTCGGCGCTTGGCTTCATCGCGGCATTGTAGGAAAGTCGGGCGTCGTCGCCGCAGCGGCGCGTCCATTCAGCAGGGGCGCGGCAGGCGGCCGGTCCAGACACACAGGGTTTGCGAACAGTCCATGCAGGAAGCCGAAAAGATCATCGACGCCGTGGGCTGCAGCGAGGAGGAAATCGCGCGCCTGCGGCTGCTGTTCCGCATGGGCGCCGCGCGCTTCAAGTCACGCTGGCGCTTTTCCGACACCGATCCGCCCGACCTGATCCTGCTCGACCCCGAGACCGAGCTGGGGCGTGCCGCCCGCGAGGCGGCCCAGCAGAGCGCCAAGCCCTACATCTGCGTGGTCGATCTCGGCACCGAGGATGGGCCCGACTGGGCCCTGCGCCGGCCGCTGAAGCTCGACGCCATCGTGCGCATGGTCAACCTGCTGTGCGCACCGCCGGTGCAGGCGCCGGCCGCTGCACCCGCGCTCAAGGTCGTCAGCCAGGGCGAGAACTTCTTCGATCTGGATCTGGAAGACAGCCCGGCCGCGGCGCCGGATGACGGCCTGCCCAGCGTGCGCCTGCCCGACATCGTGCGCGGCTTCGGCGCGCACGACGTCGATGCGCTGTTCAAGCGCGATCCCCTGGCTGACACTGCTGAGCGACTGGTGCCGCATCGCATCGACGAGAAGACCGCGATCGAGCACACCGAAGGCCCGACCCTGCGCACCAGTGCGCGCATCGACGAAAAGGCCGAACGCCTCGGCAAGCGCGAGCACGAGCAGGCGCCGGACATCGATCCCGCGCTGCGTCGCGTGGTGGCGAAGGACACGCGCAGCTTCCCGTTGATCGACTACCTCACCCAGCCGCTGCTGGGCGCGCCGGAGCGCATCGAAATGCCCGGCCTGCCCTGGCTGGTGCTCGATCCCGTGACCCAGAGCTACCACTCCGACGCGGAGCTGCCGGCGCTGGAGCTGTACTGCCTGCAGGAGCTGCCGCGTGCGGCCTTCTCGCAGCTCACCAGCAGCGAGCTGGCGGCAGTGCGCGCACGCGCGCCGGCCAAGCCCTGGCTGCGGCTGCGCTGGCAGGTGCGCTACCTCACCTCGAACGGCAAGCTGTCGAGCCAGCTCGACCCGGCCGGCCGCTTCCGGATCGAGCGTCCCATCGAACTGGCCCGCGACTATCCGGCGGCCTTCCGCGTGTCCACCAGCATGCTGCGCGAACTGCAGCCGCTGCACGAGATCGCCAAGGCGGCCAAGGCCAACATGACCGAGGTGATCAACGTGGTGAACGCCTACGAGTCGGTGAACATGCTGGAGTCGCAGCTGCGCGAACGGTTCAGGTGAGAGAAGCCGGGATTGGGGATTGGGGATTCGGGGTTCGCAAGCGCCAGGTGCTTCGCCTGTGTTGATGGGGTGGGCCCTGCCCCACCGTGGCCTCGAAGCTTCTCGCCGGTCGCGCGTCCTCGCTCGTCCCGAATATCCCCTCCGGCGATCCAAACGCAGCGCGATGGGCCTCGCTGTGCTCGGCGACAACCTGCGCAACGCGGCCGCGCGAAGGTGATGACGCCGGCATAGGGTGGGCCCCGGCCCACCGTGGCATTGACGCTCGCCACGGCCCCGAACCGCCCCCGCCTTGATGCCCGCCCTGCGCTGATGCGCGCGCAGGCACGCGCCCTCGCTGGGTCGGTGATCGATTGTCGTGCATGGCTTTCCGCTGTCCTCGGCGCCGGACCGCGAGGCGCGCACATGCACGCCCTGTGATGACGGTGCTTCAACTTCCGGCAGGCTTGAGCTGCGGTGGGCCAGGGCCCACCCTATGCGGCCTCTCCAAGCTGCGGATGGCTCGCCGTGATCTACACCTGGACCAAGTCGCTGCATCTGCTGTTCGTGATCGCCTGGATGGCGGCGGTGTTCTATCTGCCGCGGATCCTGGTCAATCTCGCCGAGGCCGGTGATCACCCCGCGGTGCGCGAACGCCTGCTGCTGATGGGGCGCCGGCTCTATCGCTTCGGGCACGTGATGTTCGGTCTGCTGCTCGTGCTCGGCCTGCTGCTTTGGATGGGCTACCGCATCGATCCGATCGGGTGGCCGCGGGTGGTCGCGGGCGGCTGGATGCACGCCAAGCTCACCCTGGTGGCGTTCCTGTTCGCGTACCACATCGTCACCGCGCGGCTGCTGAAACGCGTGCAATCAGGCGGCACGCTGCCGAGCTCGAAGGCGCTGCGCTGGTTCAACGAGCTGCCGATCTTCCTGGCGCTGGGCGCGATCTGGCTGGTGATTGCGAAGCCGTTTTGAGGAAGCTTCGGGCGCTCGCCCGGCGCTGATGCTTCCGAAGATGCGAACGCTGGGATTGGTTTCCTTGGAAGTCGAAGTTTCGTTCGGCAGCGAGCGCGCGGTCTGGAGTCTTCGCGGGTGCGGCTTCTGCGCTTCGATCGGACCCTCTCCCCAACCCCCCTCCCACGGGGAGAGGGCTTTCGGCTGAGCTGAGCCTGTTGCAGGCTCGTCGCTATCGCTATCGCTATCGCTATCGCTTGCCGCAAGTCTTCGCGTGACGCTCGATCCGCTGAGCTCAGCCCTTCTCCCCGTGGGAGAGGGTTTGGGGAGAGGGTCCGGGAGCCCTCGGGCTTCACGCCTCAGCGCTCTGGTCACTCTGCCTCATGCTTGCGGGTGAGAGCCGCGGGCCTTCAGGCTTCCCAACAGTCCCGACATTAAGACGCCTTGGCGCCGAGGATGCGGCGGAGTTGCAGACAAGCTCTCCCGCTGCACCGCGATAGAGTTCATGAAGCAGGCACCCACTGAGACCCACGCATGTCCCGACTGATCGACACCTGGTTCCGCATTCCCTTCTGGCAGCGCGTCGCCGGTGGCTTCGTGCTCGGCGCGCTCGCGGGCTGGCTGCTGGGGCCGACCGCGACGACCTGGTTCGCGCCGCTGGGCTCGCTCTACGTCACCCTGATCAAGATGATCGCGACGCCCCTGGTGTTCTTCGCCGTGGTCTCGGCGATCGGGCGCCTGCACGGGCAGGGCAGCGTGGCGGCGCTGTCGGCGCGCACCTTCGTGTGGTTCGCGATCACCGCGGCGCTGGCAGTGGGCGTTGGTCTGATCGTGGCCACGCTGATGCAGCCGGGCTCGGGCCTTGAGCCGCTGACGCCCGCGGCGGACTGGAAGCCGCGCGAGCTGCCGACGCCGGTGCAGGTGCTGCTCGACGTGGTGCCGGCCAACCCCTTCATGGCGCTGGCCGAGGGCAAGATCCTGCAGGTCATCTTCTTCGCCGGTCTGGTCGGCTTCGCCCTGGTCAAGCTGGGCGAGAAGACCGAGCGCCTGCGTCTGCTGGCGAACGAGGCCAGCGAGCTGATGATCCAGGTGACGCGCTTCGTGCTGCAGGTCACCCCGATCGGCACCTTTGGCCTGATCGCGGGGCTGGTGGGCACCTATGGCTTCGAGCGCCTGCTGCCGCTGGGCAACTACGTCATCGCGCTGTTCGTCGCCTGTGCCATCCACATCGTTTTCGTCTATGGCGGGCTGTTGGCCGCGCACGGGCTCAACCCGCTGCGCTTCTTCCGCGGGGCCGCGGGCGCCATGCAGATCGCCTTCGCGACCTCATCGAGCTTCGCCTCGATGCCGGCCTCGCTGCGTTCGGTCAGCGCCAACCTCGGCGTCAATCGCGACTACGCGGCGTTCGCGGTGCCGCTGGGCGCCAGCATCAAGATGGACGGCTGCGGCGCGATCTTCCCCGCCGTGACCTGCCTGTTCACCGCGCAGTACTTCGGCATCGACCTGTCGGCCTCGCAGTACTTCATCATCCTGCTGGCCTCGGTGCTGGGCAGCTTCGGCACCGCCGGCGTACCGGGCACGGCGACGGTGATGGTGACCCTGGTGATGAGTGCCGCCAACCTGCCGCTGGAGGGCCTTGCCTTCATCATCGCCATCGACCGCGTCATCGATATGGTTCGCACGATGACCAATGTCACCGGGCAGATGCTGGTGCCGGTGCTGGTGGCGCGCGAGACCGGCCTGCTGGATGTCGCGCAGTACGAGCGCGCGGTGGCGCCGGCGGAGTTCGAAGGGGCGGTGGTTGAAGAGCGCCTTTGAGGGGCGTCGGAGGAACCGCGGGCTTGAGAGGCGCTAGTCGGAGAGCCGCTCTGGGTTGCGGTGCTGTCCTCCCCTCTCCCCTGGTGGGAGAGGGGTCGGGGGAGAGGGGACGCGAGAGTTTGAACGATGCGGCGGATGCAGCGCGTTCTTGCGCCGCAGTCCGCTAGATTTGCGGGTGAGGCGAGCGTCCTCCCCCTCTCCCCAACCCCTCCCCCTCCAGGGGGGAGGGGCTTGAAGCGGCGCGCCCGCTAAACTCGCAGCCCTCATGACCCAAGCCGGACTCTTCGCCGAACCCGAAGCCTTGAAGCCGCTCGCTGAGCGCATGCGTCCGCGTGCGCTGGAGGAAGTGGTCGGGCAGTCGCGCCTGCTGGCTCAGGGCAGCGCATTTCGACGTGCCGTCGAGAGCGGGCGCTTGCATTCGATGGTGCTGTGGGGCCCGCCCGGCTGCGGCAAGACCACCCTGGCCCTGCTGCTGGCGCGCTATGCCGACGCGCGATTCGAGTCGGTGTCGGCGGTGCTGTCGGGCCTGCCCGAGGTGCGCAAGGTGCTTGCCGAAGCCGAGGCGCGTTTCAAGGCCGGCGAGCGCACCCTGCTGTTCGTCGACGAGGTGCACCGCTTCAACAAGGCGCAGCAGGACGCGTTCCTGCCGCATATCGAGCGCGGCTACATCCTGTTCGTTGGCGCCACCACCGAGAACCCCAGCTTCGAGCTGAATTCGGCCCTGCTCTCGCGCTGCCGCGTGCACGTGCTCGAAGGCGTGGCGCCGGCGGAGATCGTGCAGGCGCTGAACAGGGCGCTGACGGATGCCGAGCGCGGCCTCGGCGGTCGCAGCCTGCGCGCGTCGCAGGAGAATCTGCAGCTGATCGCCGAAGCCGCCGATGGCGACGTGCGTCGTGCGCTGACCCTGCTGGAGATTGCCGCCGAGCTGGCGGAAGGCGAGGGCGGCGAGATCAGCGGGGCCACGCTGACCCAGGTGCTGGCCGACCGCACGCGCCGCTTCGACAAGGGTGGCGAGCAGTTCTACGACCAGATCTCGGCCCTGCACAAATGCGTGCGCAGCTCCAACCCGGACGCCGCGCTGTACTGGCTGTGCCGCATGCTCGACGGCGGCTGCGATCCGAGCTACCTCGCACGTCGCCTGCTGCGCATGAGCATCGAGGACATCGGTCTTGCCGATCCGCGCGCGCAGCAGATGGCGCTGGACGCCTGGGATACCTTCGAGCGCCTCGGCAGCCCGGAGGGCGAGCTGGCCCTGGCCCAGGTGACGCTGTACATGGCGAGCACCGCCAAGAGCAATGCCGGCTACGTCGCCTACAAGGCCGCTGCAGCGGAGGTCCGCGGCTCCGGCACGCAGGACGTGCCCCTGCATCTGCGCAATGCGCCGACGAAACTCATGAAGTCGCTGGGCTACGGCCAGCAGTACCAGTACGACCACGATGTCGAGGGTGGCGTGGCGCTGGACCAGACCGGTTTTCCGGATGCCGTGGGCGAGCAGGTCTACTACCGTCCGGTGCCGCGCGGACTGGAGCTGAAGCTGAAGGACAAACTCGACGCCCTGCGTGCAGCGCGTGCCAAGGCGCGCGGCGAGGCGTCGGCCGCAGGCCAGGGGGGCGACGCATGAACGCGTGGAGCAGCCTTGGGCTGGTGATGGCTGGCGGCGCGCTCGGCGCCGGCGCGCGCTTTCTGATCGGCGCCTGGCTGCTGCGAACCCTGGGCAGCGGTTTTCCGTGGGGCACCTTCGCAGTCAACGTGATCGGCAGCTTCGGCGCCGGCCTGCTGCTGGTCTGGCTGCAGAAACCTGAAGTCGCACCCTGGCTGCGGCCGCTTCTGATGACCGGCCTGCTTGGCGGGCTCACCACGTACTCGGCGCTGATGGTCGACTGCCTGCTGCTGTGGCGCGAGCTGGAGCGGCCCGGGCTGGCCCTGTTCTACCTTGCGCTGACCTTGGTCTGCGGGATCGCCGCGCTGCTGGCGGGTTGGCTGCTGGGCCAGAGCCTGCGGCCCTGAGCAGCGGGTGACGGCGCTTGCCGCCGCACATTGCTCTGGCCTGTCCAACGACAGGCCTGCAGGCGTGGACCATTCGCCTGCCTGGTGGGCGCATCGGACCCGCCGAAGTGGGCGTCGCGCAAAACAAAGGGGCCGGCTGGATTCCAGCCGGCCCCTTTGCATTCACGCTTTAGGCAGGTCAGTCGCGGACGCGCGCACCAAAGAACATGCCGAGGCCCAGCACGCTCAGGATCAGCGCCCAGGTACCCACCGCATTCATGGTCGGCACCACGGCCGGGCGGGTCGCCACGCCCACGGTGACGCTCAGCGGATAGGTGAAGGGACCACCGGTGCCGCTGGTCGTGCAGTCGAGGCTGCCGGTGAAGGTGCCCGCGGTCGTGCCGCTGTAGGTCACGGTCACGCTGCCGGCAACGCCAACGGCCAGGTTCAGCGGGTTGGGCGTGACGCTGAAGCCGGCGCCCGTCGCCGTGCAGCTCACCGTGGCCGCGCTGCCCGAGGCGGTGAAGCTCAGCGTGGTGCTGGAACCGCCGCTGGGCAGGTTGTAGCCCGGCAGGGTGACCGCGGTGCCCGAGGCGGTGCCTGGCGTGACGGCCGCGGTTGCGGCCGGACAGCTCAGCGCCCAGGTGCGCGTGAACGGCGAGCCCATGACGGTCGGGGTCGCGGTCTCGGTGCACGACAGGCTGGCGGTAGCGGCGGTCGGTCCGCGCGTACAGGTCAGATCGATCGAGCCAGTGGTGGTGGTGCTGTTGAAGATGCCGTTGGCAGGCGTGGTGCTCACCGCGCCGAAGGAAGCGGCGCCCGCGCCCGAGATCGCGCAGCCGGTGACTGCCGACTGGCCGGTGCCGGCAGCGCCCGCAGCCGTGATGCTGATGCTGGCGTTGGCCGCACCGGCAGCGCCTGCCGGGAAGGTCACGCCCGCCGCCGTGGTCGGGCTGTAGGTCAGGGTCGGCGCGGTGTTGACGACCGGGCCGGTAACCGTGATCGCCGTGCCGGCGACGTCCTCGTACCAGTAGCGGACGATCGAGCGGGTGCCGGCCGAGGCGCCCACCTGCAGCTGCAGGTAGCCGAAGTGGACCTGGCCGCCGTTGGCCTCATTGACGAAGCGGAAGCCGACGAAGTTCTGGTCGCTGTTGAGCGTGAGCTGAGTGCCGACATTGGTGCCACCGCCGGGGCGGAAGAAAGCGGTGTCGGCGCCCTGGATCACCGTGCCGATCGGCAGGTTGTAGTTGCCGGTGATGACGGCCTGCGGGTTGAACCAGGTGTTGGCCGTCGGACCCCACAGGTTGAACTGGCCGGCAGCGGCGGAATAGGGGTTGATGTCCCAACCGGCGACGGCACCGCCCGTCGTACCGGACGCGCCGGTAACGATGTTGAAGTAAATGCCGTCGATGTTGTCCGGGATCGCGATGTTGACCGGGCCGCTGTCAACCACGGCAGCCAGGGCGGGCGCGGCGCAGAGGCAGAGCGCGGCGGCCTGAACGAGAAGCGCGGAGCGGCTGACCCGCCGCTTGGCGAATGGCGTGAAATTCATGGGTTTTGGTGCCCCCTAGGCAGTGTGATGGCGATATCCGGCGCCGGCATCCCTTCCCCCCGGAACGGTGTGCGCGTCGGCTCCCGCCGACACGCCGCGCAGGTTAGCACCCGTCGGCTTGCCTGTGCACAGTCCTGAGGGTTTGCTGAACGGCGCGCGTCAGACCGGTCGGCCGAGGGGAGGTACTGCCAGCGCCTGGCGTAGGGGGTCCAGCAGGGCGCCGTAGCCGGCGGCGCGGACTGAAGCCCGGCGCAGCGGCTGGCGCACCTGCAGGGCGCTGGGCGTGCGGATGGCGCGTGCCGAAGCCTGGAAGTCGAGGCAGACCGGGTCGAAGGGTAGCCGGCAGAAGTCGAGCAGGGCGCGGATCTGCGCCTCCGGATCGGCAACCAGGGCCTCATAGGACTGCACCCGCACATGTTCCGGGTGTTGCCGAGCCCAGAAGTCTCCCAGGGCTTCGCAGGCGTGCAGGTAGTAGCCCAGGCTGTCGAAGCCGTAGCTGAAGGCGGCAAGTCCCGGGCCGAAGCGCTGCTTGTAGCAGGACCAGCAGGTCTCCAGCGGGTCGCGGCGGCAGTCGATGACGCGGGCCTCGGGCAGCATCGCCCGGATCGCACCGACGTGGAGCCAGTTGTCGGGCAGCTTGTCGGTGGCGATCGGCGCCCCCCGCCGCCAGCGCGCGCTGAGGTCCAGGTACTGCCTGCCAAGGCGCGTCCAGTCCTCGCTGCCGGCATCGCCGACCCAGGCCGGGAAGGGCCGGCCGCGGCGGCGCGACTCGGCTTCCAGCACCTGGCCCAGATAGGGCAGCTCGCTGGCACCTTCGACCTGCGGATGCGCGGCCAGCACCTGCTCCGTCAGCGTGCTGCCGGAGCGCGGCAGACCGACCAGGAAGATGACCTCGCGGCCCTGTGGCGTCGCCTGTGTGGTCCTGCCCGGGGCGAAGGCCGAGCGCACGGCCTCGACGTGGCCAGCGAACGCCTGGGCATTCCAGGGCGTGGCGGCACGAACCGCGGCGTTGGCGCGCTGGAAGGCGGCCAGCGCGCCGGCATGGTCGCCGGCGTCCTCCAGCGCGTGGCCCAGCGCGAAGTCGAGCAGTTCGCGCTCCTGCGCAGGCAGCCCCGGCTTGCGCGCGGCCGCGTCGAGCTGGGCGAGCTCGGTTTCGTCGAGGCGGACCGTCTTCAGATCGAGCAGGGCAAACCAGGCGCGGGCCGTTTCGCGGCCCAGTGCGATCAGTCGACGACAGTCGGCCGCTGCCGCCTCGGCGTGACCCAGCGCCTTGTGGCAGCGCGTGCGCTGCAGCAGTGCCCGCGCCGACTGCCCATCCCGCTGCAGGGCCGCATCCGCGGCGGCCAGCGCCTGCTCGTACAGGCCGTGACGGTCGCATTCGATGCTGAGCTCCAGGCAGTCGTGTGCCGTATCCGCACAGCGAAGCGCCTGGGCGAACGCCTGGTCCGCGCCTTCGAAGTCCTGGCCTTGCGCCAGCGCCGTCGCCAGCCGCTGCCAGATGCGGAAGTCGTCGTCGCGCAGGGCTGAAGCGCGGCGCAGCACGGCGATGGCGTCCGCCCACGCGCCGCTTTCCGAATGCAGCACGCCGAGCCAGTACAGCACTTCGGCGTGTTCGGGCGCCTCGCTGGCAAGCGGCAGCAGGGCCATCGCGAAACCGCGGCGATCGCCGCCCGCATGCAGGCGGATGACCTCGCGCATCCGCACCACCTGGGCGGGCGCGAGGCCGCGCAGGCGCTTGCGCAGATCGGCTGTAGGGTCGGCGGCGGAGGCGCCCGGGCGTGGGGGTGAAGGCATGCGCGGAGTATGCCGCGATCGGCAGCGAGCCCGCGCCTCTCGCGCCCTCAAGTCCCCCGGACCCGGCACCGAACGGCCGGCGCGGGTCCGCGGGAGATGGGCCCTGTCCGCCTCGGTGGCATGTCGATCCGTCGCCGGCACGCAGGGACGGCGCCCTCAAGAGACAGAACACATGCAACCGGCGGGTTTTGGCAGGACGCCCCGGCTGTTTGTAGGGGCCTGCTGGCAGGCGACCGCGGCCGCCGCTCTGTGCCCACCCAGCGGGTCGAGAGCAAGCTCGTTCCAAACAGCCGGTACACGGGCCCCCGATTTGCGTGGTGCGGTCAACCGGGTGTTTCGCTCCAATCTCCGTGATTCAACGGACTCCTTCGCTGCCCTCGCCGTGCGTCGATTGAGTGCTTTGCTCCCCTCTCCCCTGGAGGGAAAGGGGCCTGGGAGAGGGGGCGATCTTGCCGCGAGTGTGCCCCCTCTCCCCAACCCCTCTCCCTCGGGGAGAGGGGCTCAACAGCAGCCAACGCCCTGCACGCAGCCTGTACCCAGCTTGCGGGTCGCGAGCACGCCTATACGCCGCCGAGGAGGCTTGACCTGAAAGAGAGTGTCTACAAGCAGCGCGAGCAGGTGAACCCATGCTTCTTCGGGAACACCCGAGTCGCAGCGCGGGGATCGGAAGCTCTCAGGGCGACTTCGGCACCAGCGGCACGTTGTCCGTCGAGAACAGATGGCTGGTGTCGAGGCTCTTGCCGCTCGACGCCGCGTGGCAGCCGAAGCAGCCTGGCGGCTGCGCCTGGTGGTAGGTCTCCATGGTCGTGTTGGCCAGCAGTACCGAGCCCGCCAGCGCAGGGTCGGTGCCGCTCTTCGGGATCGAGCCGTCCCGGGTCCACAGCGCGCCGACCTGGAAGTAGTTGGCGCGCACGTCGTCCACCAGTCCGAGCATCAGGCGGATGTCGAAGTTCAGCGAGATCAGCTGGCTGTTGTTGTCGGCGGACGCCGCAGTCGGTGCACTGCCCCAGGGGTTGGCGCGGTAGACGTTGTTCGGGCGGATGCTGTTGCCTTGGGTGGCCTGAAGGTTGCCGTTGCTCTGCACGGTCATCTGCGCCACCAGCGCGCCCTCGCGCGCACCGCCGCTCTGCATGAAGTTCCACGCGCCCTGCGAGTTGTAGGGCACCTCGATGCCCTGGCCGAACAGGCTGTTGAAGTAGAAGTCGTTGTCCGGCGCGTTGTCGCGGTGCTCGAAGGTGGCCCAGACCATTTCGGGGTGGCCCTTGACCGGCCCGACCACGTGCATGCCGACGAGCGCGAGCGTCTTGACCTCGCTTGGCTGCTTCGCATCGATGGTCCAGGTGGTGGTGCTGGTCTGCACGTAGCGCGGCACCGCCGCGACCGTGGTGATGTACTCAGCGGCATTCGCCACCGTGGCGGCATCCACCCAGGCGGTCTTCAGTTCAAGGGTGAGGGCATTGCCGTCGGGCAGGTTGTCGCCGTTCTGGCTGGCGTAGGCGAGGATCGGCGAGAGTTCGGCCTGGGTGGTCGGAAAGGCGGCGCTGCCCGGGATCACCCCATTGGTCACCGCGGTGTTGAACCAGGCGTAGACATCGTTCGCATGGGTGGCGAAATACACCAGCGAGCCATTCAGGCTCAGCAGGGTGTCGTTGCCGCCGGCCTGCCCGCCCGGCTGGAACTGCTGCGGCTTGCTGGTGCGCAGGCTGAAGCGGTTGCCCGGGGCACCGGCACCATTGCGCACATAGGTGCCATTGCCGGCGGCGTCGAAGACGAGATCGAAGAACACCGGCGAGTCCAGCACGGTGCCGCCGGATTCGGGCGAGTTGATCCACAGGAACATCTGGTGCGCCCACTTGTAGAAATCGCAGGCGCTGGGCTGGGTCGGGAAGGCGAGGCTGTCGGCGAACTTGACGTCACCGCCGGCCACGATGTTTCCGTCCTCGAACCAGGTGCCGAACTCGCGTGCCGAGATCGCGCAGCTCGACTGCACGTACTGCAGGCCATCCGTCGGCACGGTCGGCGCTGCGGCGATAGGGGCGCTGGCGGCGAGGCCGCAGGCGGCCACGAGGGCGGTGAGAAGCGCGGACTGCGGCTTGGGCATGGTGGTGCTCCCGGACGAATGGTGGGCGACCGAATGTGATCGCCATCACCAAACTACGCCGTGGCGCAGGGGCCGACCAGCTGTCAGATCTGACACTTGAGGCGGGCGCAGGCCCGCCTCCGCCCCTCGGCTTCGAGGGTTTCCAGTCACCCTTTGCCGCTGCATCGGTGTGCCGCAGTGCTCTCGCCCTGGGCAGCGACGAGACGCACTGACGGACAGCTTCGACGTGAAGCTCTGACGAGCAGCTCTGACAGAAGGAACGAATCGCGCTCAGAACTGCCCGCGCTCCACGCCCTCGTGCCAGCGCGAGGGGTCCGGCGTCCACTCGCCCTCGCCGAGCATCGCGGTGATCAGGTCGGCGATCGGAAAGCCCAGATGCGCTTCGGCGCCAAGGCCGGCATCACGCTGGTGCGCATGCCGCACGAAGGCGCGGAAGCGCTCTTCGGCCAGCGCTGCACGGCCGGTGATGCGGCGGGCCAGGTCGTAGGACAGGAGATTGCCATCATCGGTGCGCAGGAAAGACTTGCCCGACCAGAACTCCTGGATGGTCCCGGCATTCCAGAAGTCAGCGTGCTTACGCGCCAGCTCGCTCGGGTGGTAGAGCTGGGCCGAGGGCGCGAACAGCTGCGGGAACAGAGCCGCCTCGGTATTGGTGGCCAGGCCCTCGTTCAACCAGGCCGGGATCGGCAGATGGCTGAGCAGGCAGTGCGTCAGCTCGTGCGCGACCGTGGGCTGCATCTGCTCCATACCGCCGCGCGACATCACGAAATGGCCGTAGCCGGCGTGGACGAACATCCCGCTCGACATCGCGAACTCGCCCTCGTCGGGGTAGTAGTGGCTGATGTAGCGGTAGTAGTCGTCCTCGTCCTCGAACACCATGACCACATGCTTGCCGTGGCCGGCGTCGGTGGCGATGTCGCCGAGGTTGCGCAGGATCCAGCGATGCACGTCCTGGCAGAACTGCAGGAACACCTGCGCCGGCCGCTCCGGCAGGCTCGACAGCAGCAGGAAGTCCGCGCTCGCCCGCAGGCGGTAATCACCATCGAGCTCGCGCCCCATCGCCAGCAGCCAATGCCCCGCGGCGGCCGTCCACCAGTCGTGGCGGGCTGCTTCCGCGGCATCCGCAGGCTCCTCGGCAGCGATGCGATTCCAGTCGGGCACGGGCAGCAGGCTGCCTTCAAACCAGTGCATGGGCACCGGCATGAAGTGATCGAGCGTGGCCATGGCGTTGGCGACGGCTTGCGCGTTCGGCGCGGCAGTGGACGCGCGCGGCAGCACGGCGGCGAGTAGACGTTTGAGCATGGGTGGCTTCGGTCAGGGCGGGCGCCTGCATGGTCGCTTATCGCGGGCGCTGTGGGCATGGGGAGACGCAGATCCTGCCTGGTGCTGGCGAAGTCGAGCATTACCGGCGCTGTGCCGGCACGACACCGCGGTGCCATGCGGATTGGCCGCCCGCTGGGACCGGGCTAGAGTGCGCGGCTTCGCCAGATCAGGGGAACGCGCGTGACGCAGGGCTGGGACGCATCGGCACAGGCCTGGATCGAGGTGATCGGCAGCGAGGGCGACTGGGGCCGTCGTCATGTGCTCGACGCGCCGATGCTGCAGCGCGCGCGCGCGTGGCGTGGGTGGCCGCGACGCAGGGTGCACCTGTGGCGCACGAGTGCTGAGAAGTAGGGTGCGCCTGTGGCGCACGAGTGCCGCCACGTAGGGTGCGCCTGTGGCGCACCAGGCGCTGAGATCCTTCGCGTGCCTGCGGAAAGGGCTCGGCATGCCTTTTGCCCGGCGCCGCAGCGAGGCAAGCCCGCGTCCGACCTGACATGCTGCACGCCCACCTTCGGGAGACTCGCGATGGCCATCGCCTCCGTACGCTCGCTGCTGGCATGCCTGTTCTTCCTGCTACTCGCAGGCTGCGCACAGCCCTCTCAGCGCGCGCAGTCTGTTCGCACCGAGGCCGCACCTGGCGAAGCCATGGTCGCCGCCGCCGATCCACTGGCGGTCGAAGCCGGGCTGGAAATCCTGCGCGAGGGCGGCAGCGCGGTGGATGCGGCGATCGCGGTGGCGATGACGCTCGGACTGGTCGAGCCGGAGTCCTCCGGCGTCGGCGGTGGCGGCCTGCTGGTGCACTACCGATCCCGTGATGGTGCGATCGAAGCCTACGACGGCCGCGAATGGGCGCCGATGGGCGCGCGGCCGGACATGTTCCTGCAGGCCAATGGCGAGCCGATGCCCTTCGAGATCGCCCAGGCCAGCGGACTGTCGATCGGCACGCCCAGCCTGGTGGCCATGCTGGCGATGGCGCACGAAGCGCACGGCCGGCTGCCCTGGTCGCGGCTGATGCAGCCGGCGATCCGGCTCTCGGAAGAGGGCTTCGTGATCGGTCCACGGCTGGCGCGCAGCCTGCAGACCTTGCGCGCCGCCATCGCCGCCGACCCGCAGGCGCGGGCGATCTATCTCGATGAAACGGGTGAGCCCTGGCCGCAGGGTCATCGCCTGCGCAACCCCGAGTACGCGCGCAGCCTGCGCGCGATTGCCGAGGAGGGCCCGCGCGCACTCACGCAAGGGCGCATCGCCGACGAAATCATCGCCGCCGCGCAGCGCCAACCGCGCGCCGGCACTTTGAGCCTGGACGATCTTGCCGCCTTTGCGCCGCGCCGTCTTGAACCTCTGTGCGCGCCCTTCCGCGCGTATCGCGTTTGTTCCGTGCCCTCGCCGAGTTCGGCCAACGCCATGCTGTCGATCCTCGGACTGTATGCGCGTGCGCGGCCCGTGCCCGAGGGGCCGCAGAACATCGACGACTGGGCGGCCTTCCTGTGGGCGAGCCGCTTGTCCTACGTCGACCGCGACCACTACATGGCCGACGACCGCTTCGTCGAGGCACCCACCGCGGCGCTGGTGGCGCCCGACTATCTCGACGCGCGCGCCGCGCTGATCGATCTGCGCACCAGCCGCCATGCGATCCCCATCGGCGCGCCGGCCGGCGAGGCCCTGCGCCAGCGCTGGGGCAGCAACGCGATGCGGGAGAACGGCACTACACACCTCTCCATCGTCGATGCCGAAGGCAATGCAGTGGCGCTTACCGCCACCATCGAATCCGAGTACGGCGCGCAGCGCATGGCTGGCGGCTTCTGGCTCAACAACCAGCTCACCGATTTCTCCTTCGAGCCGGTGATCGACGGCAAGCCGGTCGCCAACGCCGTCGCCCCGCGCAAGGCGCCGCGCTCGTCGATGTCGCCCTCGATCGTCACCGATGCTGACGGCAGGCTGGTGCTGGTCACCGGATCGATGGGCGGCAGCACCATCATCGCCTCGGTCGCCCGCAGCATCATCGGCGTGCTCGACTGGCAGCTCAGCCCGCAGCAGGCCCTGGCCACGCCCGCCCTGTTCGCGCGCACCGGCACGATCGAAGCCGAACGCGGACGCCTGCCGCCCGCCATGCTCGAGGGCCTGCGCCAGCTCGGCTGGAACGTGGTCGAGGCCGACCTCTACAGCGGCACGCATCTGATCGAAGTCACGCCGCAGGGCCTGGAGGGCGGCGCGGATCCGCGGCTGGAGGGCAGGGCGGTGAGGCTGGAGCCCGCGCGGCCTTAGCCTGCGCTGCGAGCAGATTGTCTCCCCTTTCCCCTAGAGGGAGAGGGGTCGGAGAGGGGGAGAACATTGCCGCACGTGATGCGCACTCTGCGCCCAGCCCCCTCGAAGTAAGCGGGGAGAAGCGTCGGCCGCCGGTGACACCGACGCTGTTCTGAGCGCTAGCGAAGCGACGGCAGGTCGGAGGAGATGGGTGGAGGCCTCGCCACAAGCCCCCCTTTCACACCTTCCTTCACTTCGCTCGGGCTCTAGAGAGCTTCCCAGCCCCGCGCGGCGGGCCAGGTGTTCTCCAAGAAACACGGGGTCGTCATCCCCGCGCATGCGGGGATCCAGGACTCGTGCGACCGCGGCAAGCGACACTGGGCCCCCGCCTACGCGGGGGCGACGATTCATTGGGTCGCGAGCGTTTCGTTCCTTGAGAGCCACCCGGGCCCGCGTCGCGGGGCGGGTGTTCTCGAGGAAACATGGGGGCGTCATCCCCGCGCATGCGGGGATCCAGTGATCTGGCCGCTGCTGCAGGTCCGGTCTGGGCCCCCGTCCCCGCCTTCGCGAGGACAGGCTCTTCGCGGGGGCGACGAGCCAGGGGTCGCTGGACGCTGTTTGGGCCGGATTTTCACGCCGTGCTGCCGCGAAGGCGAGCCAATATGATCAACCACTTGCGATTCTGTTTCTTGAGAGCGTCGACTGCCACTGGCAGCCGATGAGCGCTCTCTTCCGCTTCCCACTAGGGGAGAGGGGCTCGGTTCCCGGTACTTCGAGGGACTGGCCAGGAACGTGCGTGCGCGAAATTTGCTTCAGTCGCCAACGTTCCGTGCGTGAGGTTGAATCACGCGTGGGCTGTGCTTCCACGGCTGGCTCTGCCTCAGCTCAGCGCAACCGCACCTACATCAGCTTCCTGAGCGGGATCGGGTGGCCCAGTATCCAGTTCAGCGTGGGGTTGCCCGGCAGCGCAAAGCGCAGCTCCGCGCTTTCCTCACTTTCAAAGCTGAGCCAGAAAATGCCCACCGGCGCGACGTCCGCACTGGGCGCAGGCGAGAAGTCGCAGTCCGGATTCGGCGACTGCGCCGTGCAGCCAAAGGGCTGGCCGCTGGCCCGATACACGCTGCCGACAAGCCGAGTCGGCGACTCCCAGCGCGATGCCACCAGCAGATGCCAGCGCGTCTCGCCGCTGGGCGTGAAGTGGAACCAGCCGCCAATCACCGCGTCCTGTGTGCCCTCGCGCCGGTGCTGCAGCAGCAGACCCGAGCCCGATCGCGCCGGGTCGTACCACGAGCCGCCGACATCGAAGGCGCCAAAGCTGGGGGTTTCCGGGCCGGGCGTGGCACTCAGCACCACCAGCTCGTGTTCGCTGACCCAGCCGGCACCCTCACGGACCACCACGACCTTGATCACGCCGACGTCGTCTTCGTCAAAGCGCAGGGCTTCCATTCGACGGGTGAACGGGGTGTTCGCGGTCGTGCAATCGAGGTCCCGCGGCAGTGGCGCAAGACGCAACACCCGCTGCCGGTCCGTCCCCTCAAGCGTGACTACCTCGGGTACGCAGCCGTCGTGCCAGACACCGCTGTACTCCAGCACCACGGTCTCGCCCGCACGCACCACATTCGGGGTGTCCGGCGGGGAAGACAGGGCACGCAGCTGAAAGCCGTCGGGCAGGTCGGCGTGACACGGAGCCGCAGCAAACAGCATCAGCAGCAGCGCGGGAACAAAAGGACGCAAACGCGAAAGGGATCGAAGGGTCATGGCAGGAGACTCGCGGAAAGGATGAACGAAGCGCCCCGGCGGGCGCCGCTACTATCGATACCGCAGCCCTTCACGTCCGTCCAGCGCTGACGGGTAACGGATTGGTAACGGGGAGCGGACGCTGCAGTGATCAGGGAGCGCTGCACCGCCACCTCGCCGAGTTAAGCGATCCCGCCAGCACGGACCGCCGGCTCGATCAACTGATGAGCGTCGTGCAGAGCCTGGACTAGGTGGCCGAACGCGGCAGCTACCCCAAAGAGCTGCTTGCGCTGGGCATCAAGGCCTACCGGCAGGCGCTGTTCAAGCCCTCGCGGCTGATCTATTGCGTCGAAGGCGGTGCGGTGCATCTGGTGCTGGTCGCTCGCGGGCGCCATGATCTGCAGTCGGTGCTAGCGGAGTGGTTGTTGGGGGCGTGATCGTTAGGCTGTGCTGCGGGGTGGCGCGCGGCGTTGGTCGACGATGTGGCAGAACAGGACATGACCCTCGTGCTGTTGCGTGAACCTCGTGCCGTTGCCGTTGCCGTTGCCGTTGCCGTTGCCGTTGCCGTTGCGGTTGCTTGCGTAGGTCCATAGGCTTCGCTGGCCCACGCGGGGCTGAGTTGGAGGTCGCAACGAAGTGCTCCCAGTCACTTCGAATCTACAAGACTAAATTTCTCGCACTGCTAGCGCACTGATGTTCAATTGATGTCAAGAACGAGGGAGTCTTAGTGATGAGGTTTCGAGTAGAAGAGATTGAAGTTCGTGAAGAAAATCCGTTTCTGAACGACTCGTTGAACCGAAAGCCAGTCGTTGAGCTACTTCGTGATCTGGTTTGTCGACTCGATGGCCCATTTGTTCTCGCAATTGACTCACCTTGGGGTACTGGAAAGACCACGGTGGTCCGGATGCTTCGCTCACTTCTGAAGATCGATGGGTGCGCTAGGGACCCTCTGATTTATCCCTCGCGCCCGCTACCATAGCGCACCCTCCG
>NZ_CALART010000026.1 GCF_937888285.1 uncultured Aquimonas sp. | reverse complement strand
CGAGGCGCGGATGCTGCTTCGACGCCTGACCACCTAATTTGTCAACACCCTCTGAGAGCCTCCCAGCGCGGCGCAGCGGCGCAGGTGTTCTCGAAGAATCCTGGATTCGTCATCCCCGCGAAGAGCCTGCCCTCAAGTAGGCGGGGGCGGGGATCCAGTGATCGTGCGACTGGGTCAGGCTGGGACTGGGCCCCCGCCTGCGCGGGGGCGACGATTCATTGGGTCGCGAGCGTTCTGTTTCTTGAGAGCCCCCCCCCCCCCCCGATCCTTCCGCGCCGCTCGGTACCCCGGAAGGCAGCGGCATGCCTCATCGACGCGGGCAGCCCGGCCATGCCGGGGCGACGGCACGTGGAGCGCGAGCCCCGCGGAATTCCCGGCGCGCTGCTGCGCCATTACGGCGGCGACGGAAGTTCTTAACGGCACTCGGGTGAGGCTGGACGCACCGACCGCCTTGACCTGGCACCCGCCGTGACCGCACTCACTACAAGCCTCAGCCGCAGCGACGGCCGCACTGCGTTGTCGCCACTGGTGCCGACCCTGTTGGCGATTGCCGCCCTTGGCCTCGCCTCGCTGTGGCTGCGCCCGCTGTTGCCGGTCGATGAAACGCGCTACCTCGCGGTCGCCTGGGAGATGTGGTGGCGCGGCGACTTCGTGCTGCCGTGGTTGAACGGCGAGCCCTATCACCACAAGCCGCCGCTTCTGTTCTGGCTGATCCATGCCGGCTGGTCGGTGTTCGGCGTCAACGAGGTCTGGCCGCGCCTGCTGGGCCCGCTGGCGGCGCTCGCTGCCGTCTTCGGCCTGCGCAGCCTGGCGCTGGAACTGTGGCCGCAGCGCCCGGCGGTGGCGGTGCTGGCGCCGATGCTGGCCTTCGGCAGCCTGTACCTGTTCGCCTACGGCTCCGCGCTGATGTTCGACACCCTGCTGCTGGCCCTGCTGCTGGCTGCCTGGCTGCAGCTGCACAGGCTGCTGGTCGCGCCGTCCGCGCGCGCCGGCCTGCTGTTCATGCTGTGGGCGGCCCTGGCCCTGTTGTGCAAGGGGCCGGTGGCGCTGCTGCATCTGCTGGCGCCGATCCTCGCCTGGCCATGGTGGCGACCCCGCGGCCAGCCCGGCGCATCACGCATGTGGCGGCCGCTGCTGCTCACCGGAGTGGCCGCCCTGCCCCTGCTGCTGTGGGCACTGGCCGCCAGCGAACGCGGTGGTGAAGCCTTCCGCCAGGCGCTGCTGTTCGGCCAGACCCTGGACCGCGTGCAGGGGGCGATGGGGCATCCGCGTCCGTTCTGGTTCTACCTGCCCTTCCTGTTGCTGCTGCCGCTGCCCTGGAGCCTGTGGCCACGCGCATGGCGCGCGCTGCGCAGTCTGCGTGCGCTGCCTGCCGAGGCGGGCGCGCGCTTCGCGATGGCGACCCTGGTGCTGGCGTCGCTGGCCCACCTGATGGTAGCCGGCAAGCAGGTGCACTACCTGATTCCGATGCTGGCGCTGGGCTACCTGCTGCTGTCGCGCCTGCTCGCCGGGCAGGCCGACAGCCTGCACCGGGCCCGCCGGATCGCCGCGACCGGCCAGCTCGGCGTGATGCTCGCCCTGGCGCTGGCCTCGACTGCGGTGGCGGGGCGCTATCCGCTGCAGCCGATCGCCGACGCGCTCGCAGCGGTGCAGGCGCAAGGGCGCGCCGTCGCCTACATCGGCAACTACCAGGGCGAGTTCCAGTTCGCCGGACGCCTGCGCGAGAGCATCGCCGAGCTCGCTCCGGCGCAGGCGCAGGCGTGGGCGCTGGCGCATCCGCAGGGCCTGCTGTTCGCACGCGACAAGCGGCTGCGCGGTGCGATGGCAGAGCACGCCGAAGCGCGGTTCAGCTACAAGCGCAGCCCGCTCTGGCTGCTGCCGGCACGGGCCTTCATCGAAGGCCGCGTGGAGGCCACCGAGCCGGAGACCGCCGACGAGGAGAGTGCGGGGATCGCGCCTGCCGGTGTGGAGATTCAGGCCTCGTCATCGGCCGACAGCCGATAGCCGATCCCATGCACGGTGTGGATCAGGGGGCGCCCGAAGGGCCGATCGACGGCGACGCGCAGCGCGCGCACCAGGCTGTGCAGGGCATCGACGCTCGGCGTCGCGTCGCCCCAGACCTGCCCGGTCAGCGTTGCGGTCTCCAGCACCGCCGGGCTGGCGCGCAGCAGGGCTTCGAGCAGCCGTCGCTGCAGCGGCGACAGGCTCAAGGCCTGGCCCGCGCGCAGGGCTTCGCCGGTCTGCGGATCAAGCTGCAGGTCGGCGACTCGCAGGCTGGCACGTGCCCGGGCGCGACGATGCAGGTTGTGCAGGCGCGCTTCCAGTTCGAGCATGGCGAACGGCTTGACCAGATAGTCGTCGGCACCGCGGTCAAAGCCCGCCAGCTTGTCATCGAGGCCGTCGCGTGCGGTCAGCATCAACACCGGCAGGGTCTGGCCGGCAGCACGCAGGCGCGCGCACACGTCCAGCCCGTCCAGCCGGGGCAGACCGAGATCCAGCACGATCACATCGAAGCCGCCGGCCAGCGCCATGCGCAGGCCCTGCAGGCCGTCGAGCGCGTGATCGACCCGATGGCCGCGGCGCTCCAGGAAATCCCAGAGGCTCTCGGCCAGGTCGCGCTGGTCCTCGATGATGAGGATGCGCAGGGGCAGGTCCGGGCCCCGCGGGCGCGGACCGGGCGGCGCATCGGGGCTGGGCGGCCGCGTCAACGCAAAGCCCGCTGCAGCGCGAACGTGCCCAGCAACATCAGGCCCGCCGCTGTCGCGAAGGCCAGGGCCGGCGACAGCGCGGTCCACAGCAGTCCCACGCCCGCGCTGGAGGCAAAGCGCGCGAAGCCGTTGACGGTGCCCAATGCGCCAATGCCCAAGCCCAGCGTGTCGGCGTGCACCAGGCTCGCCGTGACCGTGGATTCGAGCGCCTCCTGCACGGCCGTGTAGGCGCCTGCCAACACGAAGATGCCGATCAGCAGGGCGAGGTCTGCGCTGTCCAGCCAGAACGCCAGGCCCATCGCCACCGCGGTGCTGGCGCCGAGTGCGTACCCCGCGAGCAGCAGCGGCGCATGGCCGACGCGATCGGCCAGCCAGCCGATCGGCCAGGACAGAACGACCTGCACCACATTGCGCAGCACGTACAGCAGGCCGGCCAGCTGCGCCGCCTGCACAAGGCCGAGCGACGGGGTGAGCAGGGTGGTCGCTGCGAGGATCAGCAGGGCATGCGAAAAATCGCCGATGCCGAACACGCCGACCGCGCCGAGATAGCGCTTGAAGCGCAGCGGCAGCCCGCGCAGCGAGCTGAAGAAGCGCAGCGCCGGGTTCGCGGAGCGCTGTGGATCGCGCACGAGCGCGGCGAAGGCCAGCACGGCGAGCAGGCCGGGGATCACCGAGATCCACAGCACGAAGCGGAAGGGGCCGCTGTCATCGCTCCAGGTCCAGCCCTGCGCCAGCCCGAGCAGGGCGACACCCAGCAAGGGGCCGAGCACCGCGCCGACCGAATCCATCGCGCGATGGAAACCGAATGCGCGCCCGCGCGTCGCCGGGTTGACCGCCTGGATCACGATGGCATCGCGCAAGGGGCCGCGCAGCCCCTTGCCGAACCAGGACACCAGCCGCCCGAGCAGGATCAGCGGCCAGCCCGCGGCGACTGCGATCAGGATCTGGCCGATCGGCGTCAGCGCGTAGCCGGTCATCACCAGCAGCTTGCGATGGCCGAGCCGATCGCCGATGTAGCCCGACATCATCTTGGTGAAACTCGCGACCGCGTCGGCGATGCCCTCGATCAGGCCCAGCGCCGCCGCCGGCACGCCGAGTACGGCGAGGAAGCCGGGCAGCACGACCGTGGTGGTTTCGTAGCAGAAATCGCCCAGCGCACTGGTCAGGCCGGCGCCCGCGACCGTGCGGTTCATCCAGCCGGGCGGCTGCGGCGGCTCGGAGGGCTCGAGCTGCGGGGCGGACTCATGCATCTTGAGCGTCTCGACGAAACGACGGGAGCGCGATGGTAGCGTCCGAGCGCGGCGACTGTGCGGCTGTCATGTTGGATGGCAACTGTGGTGCAGGGCACCTCATCGCGCATGGAGACCACCCGAGGCGCGCGTCGAGATCGAGCGCTCCCGGCAAGCTGCTAGAGTCCGGCGCTGCTTCCGCAACGAGTCCGATCCGGTGCCCATCGACGCTCTCGACCGACTGCTGATCGAACGCCGCACGCGCCTTCGTGACGCCGATCCGATCGCCTTCGAAGCGCTGATCGCCGGCCCGATCGGCCCGCATCTCGACCGTCTGCTGGCGGCCTCCGACTACGCCTACGAGCAGCTGTGCAAGCGGCCAGCGCTGATGGCGCAGCTGCTGCAGCCCGAACCGGAGCCCGCGCTCGACGGCCTCGACGAGTCCGCGGCGATGGCCGCGCTGCGCCGCTGGCGTCACGCCGAATCGGTACGCCAGATCGCCCGCGACGTCGCCGGTATCGACTCAGTGCAGGACACGGTGCGGGCCAGCGCCGTGCTCGCCGACCGCTGCTGCCAGCTGGCGCTGGACTACGCCATGGCGGCCTTGGTCGCGCGTCACGGCCAGCCGCGTTCGCGCGAGGGTGCGTCGCAGCAGCTGGTGGTGTTCGGCCTCGGCAAGCAGGGCGGCAGCGAGCTCAACTTCAGCTCCGACATCGACCTGGTCTTCGCCTATCCCGAAGGCGGCGAAACCGACGGCATGCGCGCGCTCGACAACGAGAGCTTCTTCGTACGTCTGGGCCAGCTGCTGATCCGCCTGCTCGGCGAGGTCACCGTCGACGGCTTCGTCTACCGCGTCGACATGCGCCTGCGGCCCTTCGGCAATGCCGGCCGGCTGGCGCTGTCCTTCGCCGCGATGGAGCACTACTTCCAGCGCGAGGGCCGCGACTGGGAGCGCTACGCCTGGATCAAGGCGCGCCCCATCGCCGGCGACATCGAGGCCGGCGAGGTCTTCCTGCGCACGCTGCGTCCCTTCATCTACCGGCGCTACTTCGACTACACGGCCTATGAGGGCCTGCGCGAGATGAAGGCGATGATCGAGGCCGAGGTGCAGCGTCGCGAGCTGGCCGAACACCTGAAGCTCGGCCCCGGCGGCATCCGCGAGATCGAGTTCATGGTGCAACTCCAGCAGCTGATCCGCGGCGGCCGCGAGCCGCCGTTGCGTGCACGCGGGCTGGAGCCGGCGCTGGCGGCGCTGCGTGAGGGCGGTCATGTGGACGCGGCGCAGGCCGATGCCCTGCTGCGTGCCTACCGGCTGTTGCGGCACGTCGAGAATCGCCTGCAGATGCTGCGCGAGCAGCAGGCCCACGAGCTGCCCGAGGATGCCTTCGAGCAGCTGCGGCTGGCGCGCGGCCTGGGCTTTGCCGACTATGCCGCGCTGCTGGAGGTGCTGAATGCGCAGCGTGCGCTGGTGCGCGCAGCCTTCGAGGAGGTGTTCGAGAGCGGCCGTGCTGATGCCACCAGCCCGCGCGCCGGGCTGATGCAGGACTATTGGCGGCAGATCGACCGTGAGCCGCCCATCGAGCTGCTGCGGCAGGCCGGCTTCGCCCAGCCTGAGGAAGCCCAGCAGCGCCTGCTGCAGTTCGCCGCCAGCCCCGTGCGCGCCCAGCTGTCGGCGCGTGCGCGTGCGCGGCTTGATCGACTGGTGCCGGCCCTGCTCGATGCGCTTCCATCAAGACCGCAGCCGCAGAAGCTGCTGGAACGCGTGCTGCACTTCCTGCACGCGGTGCTGCGCCGTTCCAGCTACCTCGCGCTTCTCGACGAGAGCGCGCCGGCGCGCGAACGCCTGCTCGACACCTTCGTCGCCAGCACCTGGATGGCCGAGCGCCTGTCGGCGCACCCGCTGCTGCTCGACGACCTGCTCGACACCCGCAGCCAGGGGGCGCCGGAGTCGCTGCAGGCGATCGCGGACGAGCTCGACCAGGCGCTCATCGAAGTGCCGCGCGACGACATCGAGCGCCTGCTTCCGGCCTTGAACGAATTCCGCCAGAGCGTGGCCTTCCGCATCGCCCGCGCCACCCTGTTCGGCGGCCAGGCCGCGGGCGACAGCGCGCGTCAGCTGGCTTGGCTCGCCGAGGTGATCGTCGGCCTGCTGCTGGAGCGCGCCGAGGCCGAGGTCATCGCCGCGCACGGCCGCCTGCCCGACAGCGGCCTCGCCTTGCTCGGCTTCGGCAGCTTCGGCGCGCTGGAGCTCGGCTTCAACTCCGACCTCGACCTGGTGTTCCTCTACCGCGCCCGCGAGGGCGCCGAGAGCGACGGCGCGCGCCCGCTGGATGCCGCGCGCTACTACCAGCGCGTGGTGCAGAAGCTGATCTCCTGGCTGGGCATGACCACGACCGGCGGGCGCCTGTACGAGGTCGATCTGCGCCTGCGCCCGGACGGCAGCAAGGGCCTGTTGATCTCGACCCTGGCGAGCTTCGAGAGCTACCAGCGCGAGCGCGCCTGGCTGTGGGAAAAGCAGGCCCTGGTGCGCGCGCGCTTCGTCTGTGGCGATACGCAGATCGGCGAAGGCTTCGAGCGCGTGCGCGCGCAGGTGCTGGCCGAGCCGCGCGCGCTCGACGAGGTGCTGCGCGAAGTGGCGGCGATGCGTCGGCGCATGCGCGAGGCACTCGATCGCAGCCGCATGGGCGAGTTCGACCTCAAGCAGGGCGAAGGCGGTCTGGTCGATCTGGAGTTCCTGCTGCAGGCCGGCGTGCTGGCGCTCGGCGCTGCGCATCCAACGCTGGTCGAGGCTCGCGAAAGCGCCGAGCTGATCCAGCGCTGCGCCGGGGCGGGATGGTTTGATTCAGACACCGCAGCGTCGTTGGCGTCGGCCCATGCGGCGCTGCTCGCACTCGGCCTCGCCTGCACCCTGGACGGTCGGCCGCGGCTGGTGCCGGAGGCGAAAGCGCCGGAGTCGGCGCGAGCGGCGATCACGCGGGCCTGGCAGGGCCGCGGGCTTGGGGTGGTGTAGGCGCGGCCTCTGTCTGCTTGGCGCGAAGCTCCGATGTCGATGACGGTGCGGCTGCCCGAGCCCCCGCTCGTGCCGGTGCCGGTGCCGGCGGCAAGGTTTGGAGTTCCGGACTCGGGGTCCGCAGAAGCACGAAGCCTGAGTTTCATAGGGTGGGCCCTGGCCCACCATGAGCTCGATGCTGGCCACGGTCCTCCTCTCGTGGCGCTCTCGCTCGCCTTCGGTCCGCCACTCGCCGGACTCCGTGCCCGCATCGCTTGGCCGTTCATGCCGCGGTAGGGCGCGGCCACGCGTCACCGCCCAGGGCACAGCGAAGCCTGTCGCGAAGCGACTCTGGCGGGCTTTAGTGCACTGCAGCGTGCAAGCCCGCATGAACAGTGTCTAAAGTCCACCTCGCGGTTGCGGCGCCAAGACGTCCGCCGCGAACCCTGGGGAGGGAGAGGCCCGCTTCGTGTACACGAAGCGGGCTTCGTTCTTTTCGGACACCTGAGCTTGCGAGGGCGTCGTCGCACGCTGCGCTCTCTCGTGCGTGTTGGCCGGTCCGATCACGTGGTTACCGGGGCGAGCGTGGAGCTCATGGTGGGCCAGGGCCCACCCTATGCAGCTCCGGCATCGCGCTCTCGCGAATCTCGGCCCGGCCCTCGCGCATAGCGCTCGGGCGTTCGGCCGCGCGCGCGGCATGCCGCGCAAACGCGCCGCCTGCCTCCGGCCCCGGCCCTCGCGCATAGCGCTCGGGCGTTCGGCCGCGCGCGCGGCATGCC
>NZ_CALART010000025.1 GCF_937888285.1 uncultured Aquimonas sp. | reverse complement strand
GCGGTCTGCTGGACTGGATACGCGACGCCTCGGCGCAGGCCAGCGCCGGCAGCCATCGCCCGACCAAGGATTTCCGCTACTACATCGGCCTGGTCTACGTGAACGTGGAGAGCTACCTGATCGCGGCGGCCTACACGACGCTGGTCTTCCTCGTGCGGCTGCTGGTGCTTTGCCTGACCCTGCCGCTGTTCCTGATGGCCGCCTTCGTCGGGCTGGTGGACGGCCTGGTGCGCCGGGACATCCGCCGCTTCGGCGCGGGCCGCGAATCGGGGTTCATCTATCACCGCGCCAGGGCCAGCCTGATCCCGCTGGCCGTGCTGCCGTGGGTGACTTACCTCGCACTGCCGGTCAGCGTGAACCCGCTGCTGATCCTGCTGCCCAGCGCCGCATTGCTCGGCGTGGCGGTGTGCATTGCGGCGGCGACGTTCAAGAAATATCTGTAGCTGCAGCCCTGCGCCAGATCAGATGAACGATGCCACAGTTTCGGTTCTCTGCTTCGTCAAGTACTCCAGCATCGGCGTGAACGAATACATCTCAAGCAATCTTCTTCTGCCTGTCTCGCAGAGACGCGGCCCAGTTCTTCAAAGCCTGGATGTCCTGAAAAAGATCAGCAGGTGGTGGCGGCACGGCATTCCTACCGCTGGATGGATCGTGTGCGTCAACAATGTCGCAGCACTTCTTGAATCCGGCGGCAAAAGCATCGCAGTCAGCCTCGGTGAGCGCACTGACCTTCTTCAGGTCCCTGGCGTTGATGTAGTCCCTATGGCGTTGAATAACGCGGACGAAAGCGATGTCCTCCAGGCCGCGCTCCCATGTGGCGCGCAGCGAGTTGTAGAGCTTTGCCACCTCGACCGCGTACTCGTCTTCCTGGTTGTTGTCATGCAGCAGCTTTGCCGCACGTGCAGCCTTCTCCAGCTTGTCGATGCGATCTTCGACGCTCTGGGCCTTCCAGGGCAGGCCGTCGGCTACCATACCGGCTCCCGCGGCGCCACGACTGAGCGTCGTGAGCCGCACTGCCCGCCCGGTCTTCGTCGCGTGGTCATTCAGATCGTTCACGAACACCAGATCATGCGTGAAGACGATGACCTGACGGTTCTCCGCTTCTTCCACGAGACGCTTGGCCACCTGCCCACGCCAGCGATGGTCCAACGAGGACACCGGGTCATCGAAGACCAGAGCAGAGCGGTGCATCGCGGTGGCAAGCTCGGTCATGAAGGCGGCCAGCGCCACGCAGGTCTTTTCCCCTTCGCTCAGGATTTCGTGGACCTTGGCATCCGGCTTTGCGAAGAGGCGCACCTGATACTGCGGTGAGCCGTACTTGCCGCCGGAGCGCACGATTTCGACGCGAACCTTCGAGGCCGCAAGCCTGACGATCTCTTCCTGAAATCTGTCGCGCAGCCGAGGCGTAATCACGGTGTCGGCAATGTCATTGCCCATCTTGGTGATAGTGTTCGTCGCCGTGTCGCCCGCACACTCGGTCAGAAACCGGATGGTCTTCAGCCGCTGGATTTCGTCAGTGACGACCGGCAGCATGCCGGCGAGCAGTGCCCGGTCGCTCAGCTCGGCGAAATCGGCTTCGAGCTTCTTGCGTTCATCCGCGTCAGCGGATTTGCGCAGCTCGGCGGCGTAGCTGCGGACCGTGGTCTGAAGCTGGCCGAGATCGGGCAGCGGCGACAGTGGAACGGGCGGAAGCTGTACCTCGCCGTTTCCGCCCAAGGCTTTGAGCAGAACGTGGCGCCGCAGCCGGGCTGCGGCGATGAAGCGGCGCGTCTGCTGCTGCAGCAGCTGATTCTGGAGGCCCAGCTCGTCGAGACTGGCCTTCACCGCCCGCGTGCCGATTGCCCCGGCAGCTATGGTCTGACGTGCGGTCTGAGCCGCCTTCTCTGCCTCGCGTGCCAGCTGTTCCGTGTCCTCCTGGATGAAATCCTCAAAGCGCGCCATCCGTGCACGTGCCTCAGCTTTCAATGGCTGCTGGCAAAGCATGCAATGCGCGTCTTCGGCCGACGGCGGAAACGGCTGTCCGGGGTATGCGATCTCCGTCGAGTAGCGGCGGGCGGAATCCCAAAGCACCCGCCATGTCTCGCCGCCGACCCCGGCAAGGGGTTCGCCCGTGAAGGCCTTCTCCGCGGCAAGACGTGCAGCGTCCCGTTTCGACCGTGCGTCCCTGGCGAGGGCAGCGGCTGCCAGAAGCTCCTCATCGGTGGTTCTGGCTTCAACGCTGTTCACCGCGGTAATCAGCCGCATGACGTTGTCGGCTTTGACGGTCTGTTCCGCCGCTGCCTTGGTCGGATTCTTCGACAAGTCTTCCCGCAGACGCTCAAGACGGGCGCTTTCGTCTGCCGAGAGCGCCGCCAGGGCTTCGATCTTCTTTGCGTCTGTGTTGGCGTTCAGCGCGGCAAGCGCCTTCCCCACGGCCGTGGTGGCCTTCCAAGTCGGCGCCGCAAAGATCGGATTGCGGGCCTTCTCAAGCTGATTCTGTTCAGCTGCGAGGGCATCCTTCACCGCCTGACAGGCTGCAGCAAGCTCATCCGGTACGTCCAGACCAAAGGGCCGGAATGCAACTTCGTTCTTCTCGCGGATATGCACTGAGGCGCAGTCGCTATCGAACACGCTCACTGCAGACAGCGTTGCATGCGGATTTGCGCCGTTCTGCCACTGCTCGACCGGCTGCGGCACACCGCCGACCCCGTACGCGATGTTCGCGCCGACGCGCTTCGGGGGCTGATCGGCATACACATTGGGTTCGATTTTTCCGGCATGCCTTGCACGACATGCGCGCTTCAGGATGCGTGCATAGCCGGACTTGCCCGCACCGTTGTCGCCGTAGATGATCGTAATTCCATCCGGCTCGAAGCCGAGGGTCTGGCCGGCGGCAAGGTTGTTCACGCCGGTCGCGTCGGCGATCGACAGAAGCGATACCGCAGCGATCTGACCGGGGTTGGCCGGAAGGTGGGCCTTCTCCAGCGGTACCGCTTTCAGCGCGCCTACGGGTACAGCTTTGCCCTGTTTGCAAAGGTCCACGAGTTCGCCGATATCGGCGTCCGTCAGACGGCCGTTTGCGATGATGCGGCGCAGGGCGTCACGCTGCCAGAGTGGACGATCCTTTGACCAGTCCAGAATCGTTTCCAGGACGGTCTTTTGCGGTGCGGCGGGTTTCTGCATTTCTTGTTCCTCTTCCCTGCCGGTTCATCATGCCCGTGAAGCGGCGATTTCCCGCCGCCTGGGTGCCTTGCCGGAATCGCTTTTGCTCACCGAAGTCGATCAAGGGCAGCTCAACTACGTCTTGACCTCAAAGCGCAGGTAATCCGCGAGCCGTTTCGACTCGCTGACTTCGTCATGAGGCACCAGCAGGTACTTCCAGGGCTTGGTGCCAACGTTCGCCGCGTGATCGGAAGCGTGCTTGCACCACCGCATGGCGGCAGCGGCCTTGACCTGAACCTCCTGCGTGTTGATGTCGGCACGTGCCTTCGTCTCCACCATGAAGATGGTCGCGTCCGTCTCGGCCACGAAGTCGGGGATGTATTCCGGCTGCTCGGCGCCGAGCTTGTAGTAGATCTGGAACTGCCCCTTCGCGGGCTTGAGCCACTTCGTCGCGTCGCGCTCCAGGATGATGGCGAAGCGCCGTTCGGTATCCGAGTCGAACTTCTGCAGCGGGTACAGACAACGCGCGAAGCCACCGAAGAGCATCTGCTTGATGCGACTGGTCTCGGTCACGGTCTCCCGGAAGTGGTGGGCCGTCTGGCCTGCCGTGGCGGTGTAGTTGCAAGGCTTGAGTTCAGTGAAGCCGCGACTGACCTGAACCTCGTACTCAGTCGCCTCCTCCCAGAAGTGGGCCATCATCTGCGCGTGGATTTCCCGTGCGATCAAGCGGCGGTCACGATCGAGGACGCTGATGGCCTCGTCCTCGGACAGATAGCCGCGCAAGTGTTGCACCATCTGGCCCGCGAGGTCGTAGAGCAAATCGGCGTGGGTGAAGTAGTCAATGTCGTCGAAGTCCACCAGGGCGTGGACGATGTAGTCCTCCGGGCGCTGTTCCCGCAGCCCGACTTCGGCGGCCAGGGTGAACTGCTCGTTCGTGCGCAGCATCTGACCGACGATCTCACGCTGGCCAGGCTGGAGATGGAGCTGGCTCAGGTCCAACTTGAAGGCGTGGAAGCCCGTCGTGACCTCGCCAGTTGGCACCACCGCGATGCGCGGGATGTCGATGGTCTGCTGCACCACGATCTCGGTGGTCTTCGCCACCACAGCGGACAAGTCAAGTGCGGGGACTGATTCATCCGCGCCCGCCAGCAATTCGCCTTGTAGGGGTTTCAACCGCTCCGTCACCTCCGCCAGGATTTCCTTCTGCACCTCGGGTCTCAGCAGCGCGCTGCTGGTAGGCACCAGATCGCGCCTGATCTCGTACTTGCCAATGACGTCCATGACCACGCGCGCGGCCTGCTTTTCCGCCTCGGTGGTGAACACCGGGGCCGGCGCGGCGGTGGCTGTCGCTCCATTGGCGACACCTGATGGGCCCGTCTGCACGACCGGCGTGTCCGTCAAACCGAGGCGAGCCGCTGCCCCCGACTCGACCTGCACGCTAACCTTCTTATCGTCGGCGCTCGGTGCATCGAGGATGACCTGCTTCAGGCGAATCGGCGAGTCGCCTCGGTTGGCCTCGTCGATGATCTCCTGGAACTTGTCGTGCGCGACGATGTTCAAGCGATCCACCGACGCGACGCCCGTGCGCTTGCCGTAGGGCAGTCGCAGGCCACGTCCGATGGACTGTTCGATCAGCGTGCGGGCATTCGCCGCGCGCAGTGGAACGATGGTGTAGAGGTTGGTCACGTCCCAGCCCTCCTTGAGCATGTTGACGTGAATCACGATCTCGGTCGGCTCGTCCACGCTCTCCACGGCCAGCAGGCGCGTGATCATCTCTTCTTCCTCCGCGCCGGTGCGGCTGGAATCGACCTGAATCACCTTGCCCTGGTAGCGCCCCTCGTAGAAGGCTCCCGACTCCAGAAGCGCCAAGAGTTGCGCCGCGTGCGTGGTATCGCGAGCGATGACGAGCATGAAGGGCTTGACCGGCTTGACGCCGTTCTCGCGGGCGTAGGTGAGCAGCTCGACCTTGGTCGTCTCGTGCAAGCGCACGCCGTCTTCCAGTTTGGTCTTCTCGATCTCCTCGGGCGTGTGGGCCTTGGCGTCGAAGTTGCGCTGTGTGACCACGGCAGGCTCCTTGACGAAGCCATCCTCCATCGCCCGCGCCAGCGGGTAGTCGATCACCACGTTCTTGAACGGCACAGGACCTCGGCTGGACTCGACGAAGGGCGTCGCTGTCACCTCCAGACCGAACAGCGGCTTGAGTTCGTTGATGGCGCGCACGCCGGCGCTGGCCCGGTAGCGGTGCGATTCGTCCATCAGCAGCACCAGGTCAGACAGGCTAGCCAGGTGGTTGAAGTAGCTGTCGCCAAGCACCTCCCGCATGCGCTTGATGCGGGGCTCTTTGCCTCCGCGTACCTCGGAGTTGATCTTGGAAATGTTGAAGATGTTGATGCGCACGTCGTGGGCGAAGCCCATCGATTGATCGCCTACCGCTGCACCGGTCTGGTCGTAGTTGTCGCCGGTGATGATCAGCGGCGGTTGCTGCGCGAATTCGGCGATACCCTTGAACACGTATTTCGGCGTGTTGCGCGTGAAGTCCGTGATGAGCTTGTTGTAGATCGTCAGGTTGGGCGCCAGCACGAAGAAGTTGTTGATGCCGTGCGCAAGATGCAAGTAGGCGATGAAGGCTCCCATCAGGCGCGTCTTGCCCACGCCCGTGGCCAGCGCGAAACACAGCGACGGGAACTCGCGCTCGAAGTCCTCCAGCGTGCTGAACTCGGCCTTCAACGTGGACAGAATGGCCGAGACATCGCGCTCGTGACCCAATAGCTCAGGCGCAGCATCGAGCGCGCGAGCGAGCTTGATAAGGGACTCGGCCTGGGGCAGGCGGAGAGACAGACGGCCGGTAACGGCGTGCAGGACGCGGGTGCTCATTATTCGTTCTCCCCAAACAGGCCGCCCTGTCCCGCGTTGGCGAGGGCCGCATTCTTGTTCTTGTTCTTGATCTTCTTGCTGCTATCGACCGTGGCCGCAGCCTCGGTCTTCTCAATCTCCGCCATTGGTAGGTTGATCACATTCAGGCTGTAGTCGTCACGGCCCCAATGGCAGCGGGCCAGCACCATCTTCGGGATCTTCTTCAGCGTCAGGTTCGGCCAGCGCTCTGCCGCTCTGGCCGCCGTGACTCCGTGGAAAGCGGCGCAGCACACCAGCAGGCTCCGCTCCGGGCCGACTTCATCGGACAGCGCCTGCAACTGCTCAGCGGACAGGTTCTGCGTGGTGACGTAGATGAAATCGCGCTCGCTGGAGTGGCCGTGCTGCCACCAGTGCGTTTCCGACGGAGCGTAGGCAAAGCCTTCCAGCTTGGCCAGCGCCTCGGCCAGTTGCGCAGCGTTGTATTCTGGATTGATGACCGGGTTGCCCCAGCGGTCGTTGACGATCAGGCTGGGGGCAAGGCGGTAATAGCGGAAGCCGCCGCCGCCTTTCCAGCTCATCGCTGCAGTGACACCTGCCGGGTCTTCGCCATCGATCACCTTCTTCAGGCGGGGAATCACGTGGGAGTGACAATGCTCGCCCAACTCCACCATGATCCAGCGACGCCCCATTTTGTGGGCGACTGCCCCAGTCGTTCCAGAGCCAGCAAAAGAATCAAGAACGATGTCGCCAGGCTTGGTTGCCAGATCAAGACATCGCTTGATAAGCCCCTCGGGCTTTTTTCCTTTTGGGAAGTTGATCCCACCTTCGTTGTGGAGATTATTGGAGAGAATGTCATCCCATAGGCTGGTCAAAGGCTCACCAGCCACGTACTTCCCGTCAATGAACTTGAGCTTATCCGAGTAGAAGAGGATTCGCTCTCCATTGACGAAGTACATATTCGAATGAGATTCGCGTTCTAGCAGCAAGACTTCGCCGGATCGAGCCTTCGATCTGTCAATCATCTCCCGCGCTTCACTGCTAACGGCGTTGTAGTCTGGCCGTGCGAGACGAACTACACGCTCCGCATTCTTCATCACAAACTCGGAAAGCTGCTCCTCGTACAGATCCCCAAAGGTCTTCTTGAGGCCGCGTTCCGGCATACCGAGATTCATTGCGAACGCGCTAGCAAGCGTGACAAATCGCCAACGAGAGAAGGGCTCTTCGTAGTTTTCGATGAATTGCCCATAGCGCTTGTCCCGCTCTGCACGGGCCGTGAAGACTCGATTGGGCGTCCACAACGATTTATTCTTTGCGTAGATCAGAATGAAGTTAGTGGTGCTCACAACGCCTGGATTGATTGCCTTGTGGCCGGTAGCTGATCCTTGCTTGAAGGTCACCACTGAAACCCGATTCGCCCGCCCGAACACTTCGTCCAACAACGCGATCAGGTATCCGAGCTCGTTATCGTCGATGTGCACAAACATCGTTCCGTCATCGGACAGCAATCGCCGAAGAGATTCGGCGCGATCGCGAATGAGTCCAAGCCAAATGGAGTGCTCGTATCCATCGTCGTAGTGCTCAAATGCCTGTTGCGTATTAAAGGGCGGGTCGATGTAGATGCACTTCACCTTGCCTGAGAACTCCTGCTCCAGCGCCTTGAGCGCCAGCAGGTTGTCGCCGAAGATCAGCCGGTTGTCGAAGATGTCGCCATCCGACACGCGATGCGTGGCGTGATATGACTTCTCGGGGTCTTCGAGCAGGATGCGGGGCTCCAGCTTGGGCCGCTTCTCCTTCCCGATCCAGGTAAGTTCTAGTTTTTGTTTGCTCATGGTCATGCCACCTTAATGCTTGTGCAGTCCAAGCTTGTCAAACAGGATGCGGTTGCGGCGTTCTGCATCCTTGATGAGCTTGTCGTAGGAGAGAATTTCGATATACCCGTTGCCAGTCGCCAAAGGGGAGAAATACCCTTCGTTGTCGGCGGTGCGGTGGTAACGTCCGAATACTTGTCGATGCAAAGACGGCATTAAATCAGCGATGAGATACCCGGTGTACCGCAGGCTGGCGGGATTGATCTGCCGCCCATCAACGTCAGTGACGCCCCCTTCGGAGATTTCTCGGAATCGTTGGATGATCTGATCAGCGGGGTCTTTGTCATAATTGTCCCGCCCTGGCCGCTTG
The DNA here is from genome assembly GCF_937888285.1 of uncultured Aquimonas sp. Taxonomy (GTDB): domain Bacteria; phylum Pseudomonadota; class Gammaproteobacteria; order Xanthomonadales; family Xanthomonadaceae; genus Aquimonas. The sequence goes on along the minus strand of NZ_CALART010000025.1, from coordinate 15,350 downwards.
AACTCGATGATGACAACACCACCACCAGGCAGGCTGTCTGCCTCAGCGACACCGATGGGTGTGTCATAAAAAAATGCAAAGATGTCCGGCTCGCGGCCCGAGGTGTCGTCCAGCCCAGCGACGCTTTTCAGCTTTTTGTCTGATGTGAGCAGGGTGTGATAGCACAGCCGCTCGTCAATCACCCAGAGGTTCTGCTGCTCGAAGAAGATGTCCTTCGAGGTCGTCCCCATGGGGAAGATCATCTTGTGCAAGACTCGTTCGAGCGGGTATTTGTCATCCGTGCGTTTTTTCTTGAGGCTGTTGTTCACCAAGTCAAGGATCGTTCGGCGGTGCGCAATATAGGCAGCAAGCTGGGCCTTGCCGATTTCGTTGGCCTTTTCCGCGATTTCCTTAAATTTCTCTTGGTACTGTTCGAAGGTTTCGGTTTCGAAGAGCGCCGCGACATGCTTGGCCTCTTTGCGAATGTCGTCCTCGATGGTGCGCTTCACATGCAGAAGAGCTTCGTCCAGCTTGTCTTCAGACAGGCCTGGCTGAATCTTTTGCTCGATCACTTCTTTGTAGCGAGGGTGCGTGAGCGCCCTGTACTCGGGGGCTTGCTCCACAAATTTCTCGATTTGAGCCCGCTTTTCTTCGTTCGTTGACTTCAAGTCGCCCGAGAGCAGCGGGCGCAACGCGCCCGCAATACCCTGGTGCAGGGCGCGCCGGGAGACGAGCGACTGCTCAAGTTCGGGTTCCTCATCGCTTTGGAAAGCGATGCGCGTGCGCTCTTGGTTGGCATGGTCGTCCAGGTATTCCCCGGTGACCAGCACGATCAAGGTGTACGACTCCTGGTCCCCGTCGATCAGCCTTTCGGGAAGCTCCGGAAGCAGGTCACGCAGCTTGCTTGTGGTGACTTCCCGCCCGTTCGCACACAAATTGAGTTCGTGGCGCGAGCGTCCGTCTCGGTGGCGATAAGCCTGCAAGGCGAATGTATGGCCGGAAACCTCAAAGAACTGCTCTTGGATGTGCGCCAGCACGGTGGACTGAAACAGGGCATGCAAGTCAATCGGAGCGTGTCCAGGAGACTCCAGAGCTATCGGAGGGCAGGAGCGGGCCGCAAACCGGATCAGAAAGTGCGCAATGATGCGTTCAGCGATGGTCTCGGGCTGGGTAGGCCACCCAGCCCGAAACTTGTCATCCATGCCCCGCATGGAGGTATGCGTGCCACATGCCTCTTTGACTTCAGACGTGGTGTCTGCACCTTTCAGTTCATCTTGGATGCTGAAGTCGAACTCGCGCAGCAAAGCCTTACCGTCGCGTTTGAAGACGCTGCGGATGTGTACGGATGAAAAGACCTTCAGGAAGGTGAAGCGTCCGACACCTCGACCACCGACCTTCACCTTGGAAAGCGTGTGTGCCTCCTGAAACGAGGCCAAATTCTTTTCGTTGAAGCCAACGCCATCATCAATGACATCAAAGCCGTCCACGACCAGAGTCTCATCGCCAGCTTGATGAGCAAGATCGGTAGAAGCTACCAGCCGGATGCGAATCAAATGATTGCTGAAGCCGTCTTGATGCTCTTCGATTGCATCGACGGCATTCGAGATAGCCTCGTAAAGAGGCATCATTGCCTTGGACTGGGAAAGCTCCAGTCGATCCACCAGACCTTTGATGTTTGCTTGCACTATTGATTTCCTCCCTGGCTCTGCTGCGCCAAGGCCGCCATCAAACGGCCTTTCACGGTTCGACAGTCCGTTTTGTTCTCAAAGATGCTGCGCGCCTGCTTGTTCCACTGCGCGCCTTGGACGGCACTCACAAGGCGCTCGGAAACAAGATCGACTTCGCGTGAAATCGCTGTCATCTCATCCTGGGTCAACGCCAGCATCGGTCCGTTTTGAAACTGAAGCCGGATGAAAATGACGTGTAGAACCAGCCAAGCGCCGTGATTGAGAATCTCTCGTGCAGGGAGTGCCCCCGCTGGCAAGTTGGCGGGATCACCTTCGGCAGTGGCTCTGGCGCGGACTTTCTCTACGACCACTCGGCCGACTTGGGCTATCCGCCACATTTGCCTTGCCGTGAGGGAGTCGGCGAAGAGCCGTTCGTAGGAATGGCGTAAGGGGTCGGTTGCTGATACCAACCCCTCCCGCCCAAACAGCTTCTTTTTGTCGGCCTTGGCGGCGGTCACGTAGTCCTGCCAGTCGTTCGTGGTTACGGTGCAAGCCAGGAATGGCGCAAGTTCACGCGCGCTGAAGCAGGTCGGCGATAGCGGCGGATCGTCGTCCCCCTGCTTGACCAGATAGGTAATGCCCGCCATCTGCAAGGTCTGCTGCCACATGGCCTGCCGTTCATCGAGCGCGGCAAAGTCTTCCAGCTCTACGGCATTCTGGCGGTTACGCGATTGGGTGACACGATCGCCAAAGCCATCAGGCGCGTTCTCAAGACAAACGAAAGTCGCCATGACTATGGTGGGATGTGCATCGTAGTGGGCCAGTGGCTCGCGGGCTATCGCCCCAACCGTCTGCGCACCGTTGATGATGGACAGGCCTCGAATGCGAAACGTGCCAGTCTGCCGATTCGGGTCGCGGGGGTGCTGCTCCGTTATGGAGTCGCAGAGGAAGGTGACGCCGTTATTGAAGTAGAAGAAGTGCTGTGCTTCTTGTCGAATCGTCTCGGTTAGTCCAGCATTGACGGTGGTCGTGCCCTTGAACCGGCGAATGTTCCGATCAACCAGATGCTCCTCGTGTGCCGCCCAAAGATCGGCGAGCCGCTTGGCGTCCATGCGCCCGTAGAACGCCCGGTAGGGCTCTTGCGTGTGACCGAAGTCCTTCAATTCGACTTCGGCTTCTATGGGCTGGGCCGAAACCCCGTCCAGATGCAGATCGTGAAGGGTCGTGAGCCCATAGGCATGGCATCGAAGAAAGCCCGGATTTGCGCCATTGAACGCACGCTCCAAGTCGGCAAAGATGTCGCGCCGATCATCGGATACCGCCGTGCCGGAATAGGCCAGCACGACTTTGACCCTGCAGATACCGCTGTTCAACGCATTGGTGATTGCCGCTTGGCGGCTTTGCAAGGCGTTGTTGAAACGATTCCAGCGTCCTTGCAGAAGGTCGGTTACGCCGTCCCGAAATTTGGATACCTCGCCGAGTTCCGGCTCGCCAGTGCCTGACTCTTTGTACTTGGATTGGACCAGCCAGATCGTCTGATCCGTTGAAACGAATACTGAATCGATTCCATGATCCTGACCACCATCGATGCTGGCGGCCACGGACTCATCGAGATTGGCGCCGGCGTCTTCATGCAGGACGAATGCCGCAATTGCCTTGGACAGAAAGTTGCTTCGCCGAGATTCTGGCGTGTTCCCTGTTCCCGTGATTCGGGTGGAGTAATCTGCATCGAGTTTCTGGCATAGCAGATCGAGTTCGAGGGGCCGAGCGACAACTGTTGCCATCAGACCAGCTCCCATTCGACGGCAAACAGCGTGCGCTCTTCCACCTGCTGCTGGAGCTGCACTTCCAACTGACTGATGAGGTCATTTCGCTGCGCTTCGACTTCGTCCTGCCGGGCAAACAGCTCCCGGCGCAGTTTGCTACGCTTGCCTTCCAGCTCACGCTGCTTCTTCTGCCACGAGAGCTTTTCTTCGAGGGTTGGTGAGGTCGCGGCCGTGCGGCGTACCTCCTTGATCTCGCGATCGATCTCCTTGATCTCCTGCTCCAGACCCAGCTTCAGGTCGTCCGCCCAGGCGTCCAGCTTCTGGACTTCCTGCTCGAAGTAACCGAGGTTGCGCTCGTTGACATCGCGCAGGAGTGCTGTCTTGCGGGTCTCCACGTCGGCCAGCAGGGTGGCGTCAGGGGCGTTGAACAGACTGGCTGCTTGCGTGGTCGCGGGCAGGCGCAACAGTTTTTCCGGGTCTACTTCCGCGAGCACGACGCCGTCGGTCGTGCCCGCGGCAACCAGCAGATGCTGCTCCTGGTTGCCGAAAGTCTCGACCGAGATCAGCTTCACGGTGAGCCATCCGGCCTTGCCGCGATAGGCTTCGAGGGTGCTGATCTTTGAACCGTAGGCGTTGTAGTCGAAGACGAGTCGAGCCCCGTCGAGTACGCGAGCCTTGGCCTGCTCGATGCCCCATCGCGCCAGCGGATGATTGATGCGGTATAGATGCGCGTCGCCGGAGCGGCGGGGCAACTCGTAGCGCCCCAGTTCGATGCCCGCGAGACCGCCATGGTCGGTTCCAGTCGGTATGTGGCGGAGATCGAAGCCGTCGTCATCGAAGGCGGCGCAATGGACCAGTTCCGCGCGGGTCAGGTCCATCAGCATGCGCTCGAAGCGATTGCGCGCGTTGCGGCTGTCGTCTGCCCGCATGCGCAGCTTCTCCTGCACCTCCTCATCAAAGTTCTCAAGCAAGACCTGCCGCGTCTTGACCATCGCCTCGTTGATCTCGCCGGAGAGGTCGAGCTGGAGTTGCTCGAAGCTGGACTTGATTTCTTCGGGCTCTCGGCAGTTCTGGTAGATCTCGGCGATACGCCGCTCGAAATCGACACCGGAGCCGATGGCGCCGAGAACTTCGTCGCTGGCCCCGAATACACCTTCGAAGAGCTGGAACTTCTGCGACAGCAGCTCGTACACCCGTGCATCGGCCTCATTACTGCGGTCGACGAAGTTGACCACCACCACGTCGAATTTCTGACCGTAGCGGTGGCACCGTCCAATGCGTTGTTCGATGCGCTGCGGGTTCCAGGGCAGGTCGTAGTTGATGACGAGCGAGCAGAACTGGAGGTTGATGCCTTCGGCCCCAGCCTCGGTGGCAATCATGACCTTGCCGCGCTCCTTGAAGTGCTCGACCAAGGCTGCGCGGGTGTCGGCGGTCTTGGAGCCGGTGATGCGGTCGGTGCCTTCGTGGCGTTTCAGCCAGTCCTTATAGATGGCCTGCGCGCGCTGGTCGCTGTTGGTGCCGTTGAAGAGCACGATGCCGTCGCCGTATGGCGTGTCGGCCAGCAAGTTGAGGAGGTATTCCTGCGTGCGCCTGGACTCGGTGAAGATGATGGCCTTTCTGGCCGCGCCCAACCGATCCAGTTCGGCGAAGGCGCGAACCAGCGCAGTGAGTAGCGCATTACCCTTGGCGTTGTCACGGATGTTGGTTGCCAGCGTTTTGAAGTGGCGAAGCTCCTCTATCTCCTGCGCGACGGCATCACGCTCGGAGCGGTTCGTTGCCTCTTTGCCCGGCTCTTGGTCCTCCCATTCGTCGGCGGTCTCGTCGAGCGACTCGTAGTCCTCGTCCAGTTCTTCGGCGAGATCGGGAACCACGGGAGCTTGATCCAGCACGCCCTGGAGACGCTTGGCCATTGTCTCCAACGCACCCGCAATCGCGTGCGTGCTGGAAGCAAGCAGCTTCCACAGCACGAGTGAAATCAGTTGGCGCTGCCCGTCGGGCAGGGCCTTGAGGTTGGGGCGGCGCAGATAGTCGGCGACGAGCCTGGAAAGTTCCTGCTCTTCGCTCGATGGCGTGAACTCCTCGACGATGGCCCTGCGTGCTGTGTACGAAACGTAGGGCTGAACCTGTTTGCGCAGGGTGCGCTTGCAGATGGGGGCCAGCCGGTCACGCAGGCTGCTGAAGGATTGCTCTCTGCCAGTGAACTGCGAGCGGAAGCTATCAAGGTCTCCGAACACGCGGTCATCGATGAAGCTGACCAGCCCATAGAGTTCGAGCAATGAGTTCTGCAACGGCGTCGCGGTCAGAAGCACCTTGGAGTGAACGCGCGACAACGCCTCCTTGAGGGTCTTGGCGATGACATTGCTGGTCTTGTAAACGTTGCGCAGGCGATGCGCTTCGTCGAGCACGACCAAGTCCCAGTCAATGCCCTTGACGTCGTCGGCCTTGGCCTTTGCGAACTGGTAGGAACAGATGATCGGGCCGGACGCGAACAAGAATGGATTCTGCCGCTCCTGCTTGCGGATCGCGTTGTAGTTTTTGGCTTCAAGGATCAGCCCTTGCAGGCCGAACTTGTCCTGCAACTCCTGGTGCCACTGCTTGCGCAGGTTCGCCGGAACAATGATGAGCATCTTCCGTCGCCGTTCGGCCCAGCGTTGGGAGATGACCAAACCGGCTTCGATGGTCTTGCCCAGACCAACCTCGTCGGCGAGGATCACGCCGCGTGAGAGCGGGTTGCGGCAAGCGAAGAGCGCGGCCTCGACTTGATGAGGATTCAGATCGACTTGCGAATCGACCAAGGTTGAGGCCAGCGACTCCACAGAGTCGCCCGCCGCGCGTCGGGTCAGCAGCCAGGCGAAGTACTGGCTCTGGTGCGGCGTTAGAAGCTGCTGTGTTGTCAACGGCGATCCCCCCCTTGTTCTTTTCCGGATGCGATTCGGTCGCTGACTTGGCGCACGCTCACTCGGCCTCCGGCTTCTTCTTGCTGATGCTTTCGGCGATCCACCGATCCAGCTCCGAGCGGCGAAAGCGCCAGGTACCTCCAAGCTTGAACGCCGGAATCTCTCCTTTCTGGGCAAGGCGATAAACCGTGCGTTTCCCGGCTTTGAGGTAGGCCGCGACCTCCTCCAGCGTGAGGATCTCGCTCTCGACTTCAGTCATCCGGAAACCATCCGATTTGGCCTTTCGTAGCCTTGGATTGCCAAGTTTAGCCAATTCTACCAGGCCGCGGTAGGCGCTGGCCAACTCCGCAATCCGGGGAGCCTTGCGCAGTTGATGGCCAGTTCGGCCTGGGAATCCGGTCAACCCGTAGTTCCCATTCCCTGCGGCGCAAAGCGAGAGCGCGGCACAGCATCTGGCCATCCGCATCAACGGGGAATGGCTCGATGGGACAGACCAACCGCCGCGCATCCGCATGGCCTTCGCTGGCCGTGCTGCTGGCCGTGTCGCTCTCGGCCCTGCAACCCGCCATTGCCGACGACACCCCGGAGCGTGAGCAGCTCGCCGCGCTCGCGCGCCAGCTCGACCTGATCGACCGACTGGTCGAGCACGCCACCACCACCGCGCCGCAGGCGCGCGCCCGCTACCACTTCGACTACGCCCGGCTGCGCGCCGACCTGAAACGCGTGCGCACCGGCGTGCAGGACTTCCTCGTGCCTCAGCGCGCCCAGCCGCGCGATCCCGTTCCGCTGGCCGGCGACTACCTGCGCCGCGACGAACAGGAGGAGCCCTCGCCATGACCGCCGAGCAGATCGCCGCCTTCCAGGCCAACGGCGGCTTTGCGCCTTCGGCGGTGTCCGTCGTGGTGCTCGGCTTCGTGTTCGCGGTGCTGCTGTTGTGGGGCGTGTGGGCCATGCGCACGGCCTACGTGGGCTGGGCCGAGAACCGCATCAACCAACGTCAGTTCCTGGGCGTCTGCATCCGCTTCGTCGCGATGTACCTGGTGCTGACCTTCTTCCTCCTCTCCTGACCACCACGAAGGGCCATCGATCATGCACACGCCTCCGACTACTTCTCGCGTTCCCTCGCGCATCGCCGCGCTGCTGGCGCCGTTGGCGCTCCTGGGACTGCCGCCATCCGCGTTCGCGCAGGGCCTGCCGACCATGGAAGACCCCTCGCGCGGCCAGGGCAGCGGCATCCTGCAGACCTTGCAGAACTACGGCTACGACATCGTGCTGCTGATCGCGCTGCTCGTGGTCGCCTCGATGTTCGTCGGTGTCTGCTATCACGCCTACACACGCTACTCGGAGATCCACACGGGCCGCGCCACCTGGGGCCAGTTCGGGCTGACGGTCGCCGTGGGTGCGATCCTGTTGGTCGTCGGCATCTGGCTGCTGACCAAAGCCACCGGCGTGCTGTAAGGGCTGCACGTGATGGCCACCCCCGCGGAGACAGCGCGCGATGCGCTGGTGACGTTCCTGCCGCACCGGCTGAATCGCCAGCCGGTGGTCGTGCGCGGACTGACCGCCGATGAGCTGTGGATCTGCGCTGGCCTGTCGGCGGCCGCCGGGCTCGTGCTCGGTGTGCCATTGGCCTGGCTGACGCGCAGCATTGCCATGGTGCCTACGCTGATCGTCGCCGGCATCGCGCTCGGCGTCTTCGTCGGCGGTGGCTTCCTGCGCAGCCAGAAGCGCGGCCGGCCCGACACCTGGCTGTACCGGCAGCTTCAGTGGCGGTTGACCTTGCGCTATCCAGTGCTCGCCGCTCACCTGGGCGGGTGCCGTCTGATCATCCGCACGGGCTGGTGGAGCACACGGCGCACGGCCCACCGAGGTGCGGCATGAGCCGTTTCAAGAATGAGGTCGCGCACCTGCAGGCACACGTGAAGACGCTGCGCCTGGGCGGCGCGGCGCTGTTTGTGGTGGCGCTGCTGCTCGGCTTCGGCTGGTGGAGCGCGCCGCGCGATCTGACCATCCACGTGCCCCCCGACCTGCGCTCGGGCAGCGTGCGCAAGTGGTGGGACGTGCCGCCCGAGAGCGTGTACGCGTTCAGCTTCTACATCTGGCAGCAGGTGCAGCGCTGGCCCACCAACGGCGAGACCGACTACCCGCGCAACCTGCACGCGCTGTCGGCCTACCTGACGCCGAGCTGCCGGGCCTTCCTGCAACAGGACTACGAGTACCGTCGCGCAAGCGGCGAGCTGCGGCAGCGCGTGCGCGGCATCTACGAGATTCCCGGCCGCGGCTATGGCGACAGCCCCAGCACGCGCGTCAAGGCGGTCTCCGACCGCGACTGGATCGTCACGCTGGACGTGAGCGCCGACGAGTACCACGGCTCCGAGCAGGTCAAGCGTGCCCTGGTGCGCTACGCCCTGAAGGTTGTGCGCATGGACGTCGATCCCGAGCGCAACCCCTTCGGCCTGGCGCTGGACTGCCATGCCAGCGCGCCTCAGCGCATCGAGACGTCGCCGACGCCCGGCGCCGCATCCGGCCACTCGCAGGGAGACTCCCCATGAAACGCCATGCCCTGTCGGCCTTTGCCGGCGTCTTGCTGTGGCTCGCGCTCGCGCCGGCTCAGGCTGTAGAAATCCTGCGCTGGGAACGCCTGCCGCTGGCGGTGCCGCTGGTGGTCGGCCAGGAGCGCGTGATCTTCATCGACCGCAACGTGCGTGTCGGCGTACCGGACAGCGCGGCCGCGCACCTGCGGGTGCAGAGCGCCGGCGGTGCGATTTACCTGCGGGCGAGCGAGCCGCTGCCGCCGACGCGACTGCAGTTGCAGGACGTGGAATCCGGCGCGCTGATTCTGCTCGACATCGCTGCCGAATCAGCGCAGGACGGACAGCCCCTGCTGGAGCCAGTGCGCATCGTGGACGCGCAGCAGTCGCCCGCCACGCGCTACGGCGGCGAGACGGCCAGCGCCACGGAAGCCGCCGCGCCGGATCGGCCAGTGCGCAAGCGCGAAACACCCGTCCCGGTCGTTTTGACACGTTACGCCGCGCAGAACCTGTACGCGCCGTTGCGTACCGTCGAGCCGGTCGCCGGGATCGGCCGCGTGAACCTGCGCCGCGACCTCCCGCTGGACACCCTGCTGCCGACGCTGCCGGTGCAGGCGCGGGCCTTGGCCGCCTGGCGGCTCGAAGACCAGTGGGTGACGGCGGTGCGGCTCACCAACACGGCGGCGCGCTGGCTGGACCTCGATCCGCGTGCGCTGCAGGGCAATTTCGTGGCGGCCACCTTCCAGCACCCGAACCTGGGGCCGGCCGGCCACGCGTCCGACACCACCGTGGTCTACCTGGTCACGCGCGGCCGCGGTCTGGCCGAGGCGCTGCTGCCCAGGCTGAGCCCCATCGACGCCAGCGTGAATCTGCCGCCGTCCGGTGCCGCCGGCACGGCAGGAGGAGCGTCCTATGAAAAGTAACCCGCTGCTCAAGTGGCTGCTGATCCCCGTGATCCTGCTGCTGGTGTTCGTCGGCATCAAGCTGTTCTCCGGCCCCGCCGGCCAGCGGCCCGCGCTGTCGGGCACGGCCAACCCGCTCACGCCCGAGGAGATGAAGGCCCTGGGCATCGAGGGCGACACGCCGCGCGACACGGTGGCCACGCTGGTCGCGCAGGTGAAACAGTTGCGCACCGAGCTGCAGACCGCGCTGGGCGACAACCGGCAGCAGAAGACCGAGAACGAGCGCCTGCGCACCCGCGAGAGCGCGATCGACCAGCGCATCCAGACCGCGCTCGAAAGCGAACGCAGCCGCTTGCAGCAGGAACGCGAGCAGGTGGCGAGCGAGAAGCAGCAGACGCAGGGGTTGCTGCAGGATCTGCAGCAGCGGCTCGATGGCCTCTCAGGCAAAGGCGGCCAGATCGACCTGCCCGTCGGGCTGGGTCTGGAAGAAGGCGACGGCAAGCGCTTCGGCAACGATGACGGCAGCGGCGCAGGCAACGGCACACACTGGGTCGAACCAGGCGATGCCAAGACCGATGCCCGCAACAGCAGCAAGGAACCGAGCTTTCCGCTGAGCTTCGGCCCGGCGCAGAAAACCCTGTCGGCCGCCGTGGAGTCCGTCGCCGACGCCGGCGGGCGTGCGGTGGTCGGCGCCGTGGGTGCTACCACGACGCCGTTCTACACGGTGCCGCGCAATGCAACGCTGATGGGTTCGGTGGCGATGACGGCGCTGATCGGCCGCGTGCCCATCGACGGCACGGTCAATGACCCGTACCCCTTCAAGGTGCTGATCGGCCCGGACAACCTGACGGCAAACGGCATCGACATCCCCGACGTGGCCGGCGCCGTGGTCAGCGGCACGGCCTCTGGGGACTGGACGCTTTCGTGCGTGCGCGGGCAAATCCGTTCGGTCACTTTCGTGTTCCACGACGGCACCATCCGCACCGTGCCCGAGGACGGCAACCGGGACCAGCGCGGCGGGCAAGCCAGCGCCAACAGCACGACGAGTGCCACGCAAGGCGGCCTCGGCTGGATCAGCGATCCCTATGGCATTCCCTGCGTCAGCGGCGAGCGGCGCAGCAACGCGCAGCAGTACCTCGGCAGCCAGGCGCTGATCACCGCGGCCGGCGCGGGCGCGGCCTCGCTCATCAAATCCGACAACGGCAGCGTCGCCGTGGTCGCCAACGGCAACGGCTCGCTCGGCACGGTCGGCATCGGCGGCAACGAAGCGATGGGCCGCATCCTGGCCGGTGGCGTGCGCGACATGGCCGATTGGGTCAACAAGTTGTATGGCCAGGCCTTCGCGGCCGTCTACGTGCAGCCCGGCGCCAGGGTCGCCGTACATCTGGAGCAGCCGCTCCACATCGACCACGACGCCCAGGGGCGTCGGGTGAGCCACCGCATCGGAGAAGCCCATGCCTCGGACCTGGATTGACGCGGCCGCCGTGTTGCTGGCGGCTGCCTTGCTCGGCGGCTGCGCGACCAGCAAGGAGAAGTTGCTGCCCCACGGCCACAACACCATGCTCGACATCTGGCAGCAGGAGACCGGCGGCGGCGAAGGCAGCGGCCCCATCGCACGGCAACTGCTCGACGCACGCCAGAGCCTGCGTCGGCCGTTGACCGAAGCCGACGTGCAGGCCGCGCCCGCCGTGCAGGAGCGCTACACGCGCACCGCGGGCAACGAAATCTACCGGCAGTTTCATCGCCTGCCGAATCCCGACCTGGTGATGTACGTGTACCCGCATCTGACCGGCACCGACCCGGTGCCGGTGCCTGGCTACAGCACGGTGTTCCCGTTGTACCAGCGCGTGCAGTACGCAATGCCCGGCGAGCGGGTGGAGGACTATTGATGGCCTGGTCGCTGCCATGGCCGCGGAAGGCGGCCCCGTCGCCCGCCGCAGGGGCTCGTGCAGCCGACGCCTGGGAACGGCATTTGTCGACGCTGGCCGCACAGGGCATACCCGAGCCCGGCGGCGCGCTCGCCGGCCAGCGCCGGCCCGCGACCCAGGCCGACCACGACGCGCTCTACACCGTCGCGCCGTCGTTCGCGGACATGCTGCCGTGGGTCGAGTACCTGCCGGGCTCGAAGATCATGCTGCTCGAAGACGGGCAGTCGGTGGCCGCGTTCTTCGAGCTGCTGCCGGTGGGCACTGAAGGCCGCGAGCTGGCCTGGCTGTGGCAGGCCCGCGATGCGCTGGAGAACGCCCTGCAGGACTCCTTCGACGAACTCGATGAGAACCCCTGGGTGGTGCAGCTCTACGCCCAGGACGAAGCCGATTGGAACCACTACCTGAGCAACTTGGCGGGCTACGTGCAGCCGCGTGCGCAGGGCAGCGCGTTCAGCGAGTTCTACCTGCGCTTCTTTGCCCACCACCTGCGCGCCATCGCCAAGCCGGGCGGGTTGTTCGAGGACACCACCGTCACCCGTCTGCCGTGGCGCGGCCAGGTGCGGCGCGTGCGCATGGTGGTCTACCGCCGCACGCCCACGGCCGCGGCCACGCGGCGCGGCCAGTCGCCCGAGCAGGCGCTGACCACGATCTGCGACCGCCTGGTGGGCGGGCTGGCGAATGCCGGGGTGAAGGCCCGGCGCCTCGGCGCGGCGGACATCCACGCCTGGCTGCTGCGCTGGTTCAATCCACATCCGACCCTGCTCGGCCCGAACGCCGAAGACCGCGAGCGCTTCTATGCGCTGACCCGCTACCCCGACGAGCCCGAGGAGGGCGAAGTCGAACTCTCCAGCGGCACCGACTTCGCGCAGCGGCTGTTCTTCGGCCCGCCGCGCTCGGATGTCGAGCAGGGCCTGTGGTTCTTCGATGGGCTCCCGCATCGCGTCATCGTGATGGATCGCCTGCGCACGCCGCCGGCGACCGGACACCTGACGGGCGAGACGCGCAAGGGCGGCGACGCCATGAACGCGCTGTTCGACCAGATGCCGGAAGACACGGTGATGTGCCTGACCGTGGTGGCGACACCGCAGGACGTGCTGGAAAGCCATCTCAATCACCTCGCCAAGAAGGCCGTCGGCGAAACCCTGGCCTCCGAACAGACGCGCGCGGATGTGCAGCAGGCCCGCGGCCTGATAGGCAGCGCGCACAAGCTCTACCGCGGCGCGCTGGCGTTCTACCTGCGTGGTCGAGATCAGGCCCAGCTCGACGCGCGCGGCCTGCAACTCGTCAACGTGATGCTCAACGCGGGCCTGCAGCCGGTGCGCGAGGAAGACGAGGTGGCGCCACTGAACAGCTACCTGCGCTGGCTGCCCTGCGTTTACGACCCGGCCGCCGACAAGCGCGGGTGGTACACGCAGCTCATGTTCGCGCAGCACGCCGCGAACCTGGCGCCGGTCTGGGGCCGCAGCCAGGGCACAGGCCACCCCGGCATCACCTTCTTCAACCGCGGCGGCGGCACGATCAGCTTCGACCCACTGAACCGGCTCGACCGGCAGATGAATGCGCATCTGTTCTTGTTCGGTCCCACGGGTTCGGGCAAATCCGCGACCCTCAACAACCTGCTCAACCAGGTCACCGCCATCTACCGGCCGCGGCTGTTCATCGTCGAGGCGGGCAACTCGTTCGGGCTGTTCGGCGACTTCGCCGCGCGCCTTGGGCTCGGAGTCAACCGCGTGAAGCTCGCACCAGGCTCGGGCGTCAGCCTGGCCCCGTTTGCCGATGCATGGCGCCTGGTCGATACGCCGGGCCAGGTGCAGACGCTCGACGCCGACGCGCTCGACGAGGACCGCGCCGAAACTGCCGCGGCGATGGAAGGCGACGAGCAGCGCGACGTGCTCGGCGAGTTGGAGATCACGGCGCGGCTGATGATCACGGGCGGTGAAGAGCGTGAGGAAGCGCGCATGACGCGCGCCGACCGCAGCCTGATCCGCCAGTGCATCCTCGATGCGGCGCGGCGTTGCGTGGCCGAGCAACGCACGGTGCTTACGCGCGACGTGCGCGACGCGCTGCGCGAGCGCAGCCGCGATGCCACGCTGCCGGAGGCGCGGCGGGCGCGGCTGCAGGAGATGGCGGACGCGATGGATATGTTCTGCCAGGGCGTGGACGGTGAGATGTTCGACCGTCCGGGAACGCCGTGGCCCGAGGCTGACATCACGATCGTGGATCTCGCCACCTTCGCCCGCGAGGGCTACAACGCGCAGCTCTCCATTGCCTACATCTCGCTCATCAACACGGTGAACAACATCGCCGAGCGGGACCAGTACCTGGGCCGGCCCATCGTCAACGTGACGGACGAAGGCCACATCATCACCAAGAACCCGCTGCTCTCGCCGTACATCGTCAAGATCACCAAGATGTGGCGCAAGCTCGGCGCCTGGTTCTGGCTGGCCACGCAAAACCTCGACGACTTGCCCAAGGCGGCCGAGCCCATGCTCAACATGATCGAGTGGTGGATCTGCCTGTCGATGCCGCCGGATGAGGTGGAGAAGGTCGCGCGCTTCCGCGAACTCAACGCTTCGCAGAAGGCGCTGATGCTGTCCGCGCGCAAGCAGGCCGGCGCCTTCTCGGAGGGCGTCATCCTCTCCAAGAGCATGGAAGTGCTGTTCCGCGCCGTGCCGCCCAGTCTCTACCTGGCGATGGCGATGACCGAGCCCGAGGAGAAGGCCGAACGCTTCCAGTTGATGCAGCAGCACGGCATCAGCGAGCTGGATGCCGCCTTCCGCGTGGCCGAGAAGATCGACCGCGCCCGCGGCATCGAGCCGCTGGCGCTGGATGCATTGGCCTGAAGGAGGAACAGCATGCGCCTGCCTTCGTTCACTCGACGCCATACCCTGATCGCGCTGCTGGTCGCGGCGGTGGCCGCCGCCGGGTGGCTACTCCTGCGCACGCCCGATGCGACCCCGGAGTTCATGCATCCGATCACGACCGTGCCCGAGCCACCGAAGCCGGCCGGGCCGCCGTGGCTGTACGGCCGCAGCGATGCCCGCTTCACGGTGGTCGGTTACGCCGACCTGGAGTGCCCGTACTGCCGGGCGTACTTCCCGACGCTGCAGCGCTGGATCGACGCCCACCGCGAGGTGAACTGGCAGTGGCATCACCTGCCGCTGTCCATGCACGAGCCTGCCGCGACCGCCGGGGCACGCCTGGCCGAGTGCGCGGGCGAGGTGGGCGGGCATGCCGCGTTCTGGCAGGCGGTGGCGTGGCTCTACTCGAACACCCGTGGCGACGGCCAGGGCCTGCCGGAGGGCCTGCGCTATCCCGACCTCACGCCAACCATGCTGGGTTGTCTCGACAGCGATCGCCCCGATGCCGTGATCCGCGCCCAGGCGGTGGAAGCAGCGCAGCAGGGCATCGCGGCCACGCCGGCCTTGCAACTGCGCGATCGCGAGTCCGGCAAGTCCATTCTGCTGCACGGCCCCGTCGAAGGCGATGCTTTGCTGTCGGCCATCGACCTGCTCGCCGCCGGCAACACGACCGTAGCCGAACCCGCCCACTCCCCAGACATGCCCGCCGGCGTTGCCGGTGACATGCCCAGGTAGCCATCGATCTTCAAGGCTACGGCGCGGCTTGTCCGCGTTGATCGAAACCCGTTCGCATCGCATCCCTTGACGCGAACAGCCACC
>NZ_CALART010000024.1 GCF_937888285.1 uncultured Aquimonas sp. | reverse complement strand
CATGCCTGCACCCTACTTGAAGTGGGGTGTTGCACTTGGAAGTTGAGACTAAGGGGTGCCGTTCTCCGGCAAGGCATCGGAGCGGCTCCGCTTGCAGGACTCTGCGCGGATCGACAAGGCGGGGTCGGTTGGGTATTCGTGATGCATGGCTTTCCGGGCAGTCAGGCGCAGCGGGGCAGTTGCCCGGCACCTACACACCCATGGGCAACGGTCTCCACTCTACGAGGCCGACAGTCGCTCCACTTTCCGAATACCCCCCGGTTTCGGGCAGATTTCTGGAAGTCGAGACATGCTCGGATCTGGCTTATCCAGCCCAAACCCTTCTGTCTGGTTAAGGCTGCCGGGGCGCTGACTCCGGCTTAGGCATCGGCTTGGCTCAGTCCTTGCGAGGCCGTTGATACCGCTCTACCCACTCGACGATGGCGCTCTCCTGCACTCGCTTCGGAGCAAGCAGTCATGGGAAGCCCACAGAAAACCGGCACCCGACTAGATGTGACCTCCCCTATCGCAGGCCTTAGCGATGCATCGCGCTCGCGCCAGCCACGCACGATCGGTGAGGATCTCATCTAGAAAGTGATCCGCAAGACCTTGCACGAGGTTCCGGAGAACGCGACCCACTGGAGTACGACGCTGACGGCCAAGGCCACGGGGCTGTACCCCGCGGCGATCAGTCGCGTCTGGCGCGCTTTCGGACTCAAGCCGCATCTGCAGAAGACGTTCAAGCTGTCCAGCGATCCGCATTTCGTCGCCAAGGTGCGCGGCATCGTGGGCCTGTACCTGGCTCCGCCTGAGCGTGCGCTGGTGCTTTGCGTGGACGAAAAGAGCCAGATCCAAGCGCTCAATCGGACCCAACCCGGCTTGCCGCTGACCTCCGTCAGGCCCGCGACGCGCACGCACTCACGCACGATTACTAGCGCCACGGCACGACTTCGCTGTTCGCTGCTTTGGACGCGGCGACCGGCAAGGTGTTCGGACAGCTGCAGCGACGACGTTGCAGCGCGGAATTCCTGCGCTTCCTCGACACCATCGGTGCAAACGTGCCGAAGGAGCAGAAGGTCGACCTCATCACCCCGACCTCGTCGTCGATCAGTCTGGTCGAGCGGTTCTTCGCACTGATCGGCGAGCGACACATCAATCGCGGCGCACACAACAATTTCAAAGACCTCTAGACTTCGATTGGCCGCTATCTCGAGGGCTACAACCAGGACCCAAAGCCGTTCGTGTGGACCACGTCCGCAGACGCCATCCTCGGCTCGATCGCGCGGCTTGCAACCAAATTGGTTCCTACTGCGAACTAATGGAAAGGGACACCAGCGGTCCGGGAGTGCGGGGGACGCTGCTCGGTCTTCTTTACACCGCCGGCTCAGGACGCCGGAGGGCCATCTGCTGGGGCTCGTTCGCGGCTTGATTCGCCGTTGATCAGTGGCTGTGGAGCTTCACTGTCCGGCAAACGCTTTGCTGAGCGCAGGCGTCGGGCGATAAAGGATGCGCTTGCCCACACGCTCCGGCTTGAGCCAACGGAGCTTCACCAGCTTCTGAAGATCGCTGCGGGCGGTCACGATGGTGACGCGGTGAGAGCTTGCGTGGGACTCGTGTGTGTAGCGCGCGTCGGGATGACGCATGGCATGATCCAGAAGGGCGAGTTGACGATGATTGAGGTCGGCGCGTTGATTCAGGATCGCGCGCACGTTCCTTTGGGCTGCACTCTTTCGCTGTACGTATGCATGCAGCTCCTGCACCGCCTGCTCCAGCACTTCAATCTGCTGGAGCACGAAGTACGTCGCGTCCTGCGAATCGCTCTCGACGTACAGGTAGGCTCTCTCATACGGGCCTCGGCTGCGATAGAGCAGTCGTGAGATCGATATGAACTCCGCCAACCAGTAGCCTCGGCGCAGCATCGACCAATAGAAGAGCGCACGCGCCGTTCGCCCGTTGCCATCGTAGAAAGGGTGGTCGTAGGCGAGCTGGAAGTGCAGCAGGATGGAACGGAGCACGGGGTGCACGAAGCGACCGCTGGCTTCGTCGGCTCCGTTGGCGAACTCGATCAGACGTTCCAGCCGCTGGGGGAGTTGCTCTGCGGGGGGAGGCCGATGCACCACACGTTTGGAGCGTTCGTCGATCACCTCGATCCGTCGATCTTCGGGAGCTTGGATTCGGCCTGCTTGATCCGGCCGGTCCAATGTTCCCTCGGTGAGGATGCGATGCAGCTCAAGCAGAAGTTCCATCGACATCGGCTCCGTGCGGAGCTCGCGGATGCGAAGCATGGCGCGGTAGTTGTTCAGGATCATCTGCTCATCGCGCGTCGCTGGTATCGTCTCGTTGCGCAGCAGATCCTTGGCGGCTTCGCGTGTGCTGACCGCGCCCTCGAATAGGCTGGAGTGGATCGCTTCCTCCATCAGCGAGCTGGCGACGTACTGGTCTCGCGTGGAGGCGTTCGCGACACCCTCGGGCAGGCCGACGTGGCCGCCTAATTGGCGGTCCATCCGCGCGAGGCCTGCGTCTACTCGTGCGTGACGCGAAACCGTCAGCGGATCGCCGTTGCAGGCCACCAGTTCGGGAAACTTGATCTGATTCGCGGTACGCCGGAACTTGACCGCAAGCCACCACTCTTCGACGGTCAGCCCAGCGGGCGGCGTCCGATGGCGGAGTTGCTCCCAGTGCAGATAAGCGCCGTCATCCAACCCTTCCAGGGCGCTGAAAACCACCGCCAGCCTCTCCGGCGACAGTGTGTTGAACCCTTTCAGTCTTGGTGCCGGCGGTGGAGCTTTCATTTTGCTTTAAATATTCTAGGAATTTAAAGCAAACCTAACACAGACCCCGAGACGCGCAAGCGCCGCCTGGCCGCCGAATCCGCCACGACTCTGCTTACGCGCGGCGCCGTCCATAGCGCCATGACGGTGCTCAGTTGCCGGCGACGCGCTGCGCGCCGAGGGCGCGGACGTACTCACCCGCCTTGGCGTGGCCCAGCATATCTGCCCGCCGGCACCACTCCTCGGCCTGGACGGTGTCGCGCTGGACTCCGTCCGTGCCGCGTGCGAACAGGTTGCCGAGGTTCGCTGCGGCCTGGGCATCGCCGGCATTCGCCGACAGCGTGAAGTACCCGATTGCACGCTCCGTAGAGCGGCCTCGACCTGCCGCTCGTTCGATGTTGCCTCGGACGACGCCCTGGCAGGTTACGCGTAAGTGCAGGCCGCACTCTTCAGGACTGGCGGTTGTACCGCTGCACCCACTCGAAAACGGCACGCTCTTGGACGCGGGTCTCTACGGCACCTGGCCTTACCGAGCGCACGCGTTCGATCAGCCCGTCTGCGGACGTCACGTCCTCCGCCGCGATCGCGAGACGACATGCAATCGATCCAGCACGACCCAAGCCGCCCTTGCAGTGAACGACAACCCCATGGCCCTGATCCAACGCTGACAACAGCACCGGTTCTATGGCAGCCCACCGCGCCTCCCACTGCTCATCAGGAACGGAGCCATCCTGTATGGGGGCGTGATGCCAAACCAAGCCCAGTGACGCACACGCGCTGGGCAGCTCCTGCACTTCGAGTGCCTCGATCTCCCAGGGCTCGATCAGGGTGACGACATGCTTTGCACCCCAATCCCGGATACGTTCAAGGTCGGCGCGCAGGTCGCGATCCCAAGCACCCGTGATGGCGTTCGACTGCTTCTTGCCGGGACAGAAGGTGATGCCGACGCGGCCGGGCTTTGTTCCAAGCGCCAACGTCGCGATAGACAGCGGATGGGTTTCGCTGGTGCGCGCCGAGCCAGTGTGCTTTGGCGCACGCGGTGACGCGTGATCGAGTAGACGAGGGATCACCTCCTCCAGCAACTCGGTGCCACGCAGGCCCTGTACCCAGCGCTGCGGAAGCCCGAAGCGACCGAAGCGCAGACCGGCAAGGCCGCCGACCACGGCTGCCGTGGTATCGGTGTCATTGCCAAGGCGGATGGCTGCGCGCACCGCGGCTTCGAAATTCTCCGCGGCATCCATGCAGCGCCTGGCCGACCACAGCGTGTCCAGCACGTAGCCAGTGCCGCGTGACGCGGCTGCATTGGCAGGATCAAGAATGCGCGCAAGCTCACCGCCCCAGTCGGCAGAGGCCAGCGCGCTCAGGCGCTGGACGCCCCAGTCCCACGCGTCGCTGCGCCCCTCAAGCTCGGCGCGCCCCCACAGGCAGAGCAGCGCGCAGCAGAGCTGCGAGCGCAGATGCCCATGGGTGGGCAGCGACTGCCGCATGGCCAACGCGACCAGCTCCTCGTCGTTACCGCGATGCCATAGCGCGAGCGGCAGCACCCGCATCAGCGCGCCGTTGCCGTTCTCCCGCTCGCCACTGGGGCCAGCGCGCTCGGTAGGCGTGCCGCGCCGCAGTGCACTCAGGGCGTTCGAGGTCTGGATGCCGATGTCGAAGACGCGCCCATCGACCGCGCAATAGCCTTCGTCGGCCCAGCGCATAAGGCCCTGAGCGAAGTGATCCAGATCCAGCCCATCGCGCTCCAGCAGCGAGTGCAACAACACCAGCGCCTGCGCGCCGTCGTCCGACCAGGTCCCGGGAGGTGTCCCGATGTGCGCGCGGTGGAAGTCCGGCGGCGGCATGAACTCGATCTCATGCGGCTCGGGAATCGCCTGTGGAGGATGAAACTCGTAGGGCACGCCCAAGGCATCGCCGATGAGCAGGCCGTACAGGCCACCGGCGAGGCGGTCGCGGCGGATGAACTTCGTAGAGGTCTTCATGGCCGTCCCTTCACAGGCCCCACGCCGCCCGCGCCCGCACCTCGTCCAGCGTCCACTCGCGGGTGAGCGCGCCGTCCTCCCACACCGTCTCCATCGCATGCGCCCAGCCGGCCGGCAGGATCATGTCCTCGATGCGCTCGATCTCGTTCGGTACCGGCACGGTCTTCCAGCTGCCGAACTCGGCATGCCGGATCAGGGTGAGGCGGCCGCGCTTCGACTGCTTGCCGGGGTCGGTGACCGGGTCCTTGTAGACGTCGATCCACTGCCCATCGATACGGGCGGCCGAGCACTTCAGGGCGAACTTCTGGGTGTCGCGGTTGAGCTTCTGCAGCAGCCCGCCGCCCATGCCGAAGGCGACGTTGTCGGCGCTGTAGCCGGCTTGCGTGAAGCGCTCAAGGATCTGCTTCAGGCTGACCGGATCGATGCCGTCGCCCTGGATCACGCGCACCGTGTTCAGCACTTTGTAGCCTTTATTGTTGACGGCGTGGCCAAAGGCCTCATCCAGCGCCTGCAGGCAGCTCAGCACCATCTCGACCGGGTCGCCCGAGTCGGGGCGGATCACCACCGTGGCGCCGCAGTCGATGACCGCCTGGCGCAGGGTCTGGCCCCAGTGTTCGCGGATCGCGCGGTGGATGTCGTAGCTGTCCGACACCACGGCGACGATGCCGCCGGGCTTGGCGAACTGCTTCAGCATGTTGCGGTAGGCATCGACCTCGCGCTCGCGGCCCCAGCTGGTGATGGTGCTGTGCTCGGCGGCGGGGATGCTGAAGCCGGCCATGTCGGCGCCGTACCAGGCGCGCGCCGCCATCAGCGCCGACACCGTGTCGGTGCCGAGGAAGTTCACCAGATGCGCCAAGCCGCCCAGCCCCGCGCTCTCGGTGCTCGACACGCCGCGCGCGCCGAAGTCGTGCAGCTTGAAGGGCAGCTGGCCTTGCGCGTCGTCGCTGGTCCGCTGCAGGTAGTCGCGGATCGTCTGCTTGGCCTGCCAGCTGATGGTGGCCACCGTGACCGGATACCACAGGCGCAGCAGCAGGGTCTCCATGTAGCTTGGCAGCCAGAAAGCTTCCGGGTCGGTCGACTCGATCGTCATCAGCGCCTGGTGGGTGGGCACCACGTGGCCTTCGGGCACGGCGCGGATGCGCAGCGGCAGGCGACCGCCGTGCACGTCGACGATGCGCCGCCAGCCGGTTTCGTTGAACGGCTCGCCGTGGGCGGCGAAGACATCGCGCGCCTCATCGACATCGGCGTGGGTGATCGGCGCGCTGAAGTAGGCCTTGAGGATCGCCTGCAGACCAAAGAACAGCACATGCTCATGCGTGCCACCGCGGCTCTCGACGTAGAAGAAGCTGGCGTCGGTGCCCGGCGGATACTGCAGCCAGTGGCTGGCCTTGTAGCTGTCGGTGTTGAGGATGAGGTTGTCGAACGGGTTGCGGATGTTCATGACGTGAAACTCCTTCGCGTCGGATGCCGGTGGTCTGTCCGCCGGCGGTGGGGATGAGTGGATGCCTTGAGCGTGTCGATGACTCGCGTCGGAGCGGAAGTCATAGGGTGGGCCCTGGCCCACCATGGGCTGGATGCTTGCCTGTTCTCGTCGATATCGGAGGCTTTGGCTCACGGGTGAGCGGGGCGGGGTTGGGGCCATGGTGGGCCAGGGACCACCCTATTGTTCGCGGGGGCCGAAGGGCCGCTGTGGTGGGCGTGGCTGGACGACACGCACCCCATCGGGCTCAGCCGCGTCCGATGAAGTATTCGAGGATGTGCAGGTGGTCCTCGAACAATCGTGGCCCCATCTCCAGCGCCTCGGCCATCGGGAACCAGCGCGCCTTGTCGGCATCGTCGCTGCCGCGCACGGCCGGCAGCTCGCCCTGCGGGAACTCGAAGTGGAAGGCGTGGGTGATCGTCCGCCCGCGCAGCGAGCGCTCGGGGTGGTCGAAAACGTGGCTGCCCTTGAGCGAGCCGCGCAACACCGGCGCCGGCAGCTTGAGGCGGGTCTCCTCGCGCAGCTCTCGGATGCAGCCATCCAGCAGCGCCTCGTCCTGGCGGATGAAACCACCCGGCAGCGCCCACAGGCCCTTGCCGGGCGCACTGCGGCGGCGGATCAGCAGCACGTGGCCCGAGTGCACCACCACCGCATCCGTGGTGACGAAAGTCGGCGCGTACGGCGCTGCATTCCAGGCCGCACGGTAGTCGCGGAGGAATCGGTATTCCTCGACCAACTCGGCATGCGCCGGGTCATGCCGACGGAAGGCATCCAGCATGGCGAACACCGGCTCGGGCACGTTGGCGCGCACCAGCATCAGGCTGCCGTAGTCGCCGGGGCCGGTTTCGAACAGGTGGCGGCGCAGATCCGTGGCCGACAAGGTCTCGGTGTGGCCGACATCGATCAGCCGCCACTGCGGGAATTCCTCGAGGTAGTAGCTGCTGGCGTCCTTGCGCTGGCCGATCAGGCCGATGCGCGCGTCCGCTGGGCCGCCGTCGGCGCGGATCGCCTCGGCGACGGTGCGCTGCACGGCGGCGATCCACTGCGCCTCGTTGTACAGGTGGTCGCGCAAGGGACGCACGAGGATCTGCTCAGAGGCGTCTTCCAGCGCGGCCTGCAGCATCACCCGACGCTCGGCAGCGGTCCAGGGATTGCGCGGCGTGCGCGGGGCGTCGGCCGAGCCGATCAGCAGGATGAGTTTGCCGGGCCGGGCGGCCGCGCGTGTCGTTTGGGGGCTTCCGTCGGCAGTGCCCCGGAGCAGACGCAGGGCGTGGCGGGCGACGGCGAGATGGCCGTTGTGGAACGGCTCGAAGCGGCCAATGAAGACCACGTAGTCGAAGTCCATGAGGATCCCTCTGGCGTTGGTACCGCTGGTCAGTCCGGCGGCGTGGGTCCAAGACTACGCCTTTGGCGGGAATGTTCAAGCGCAGCGCATTGGTCCGCGCCACGGTGGCAGCGGCGGGTGACAGGAGCGCGGCAATCGCAACGCGCCTGCCATGCTCTGCCATCAGGCCCCCGCACATTTGCCCAGGCGCGGAGGCGCCGCGTTCACGCCGCGAGTGGCATCACGCTCGCTCGACACATGGAAACGCTATGGAAAGCCCCGGCCACCCCGACTCTCCGCCGCCCGAGCCCACAAACCCCGCCTCCGCTTTGAGCCCCGGCGCCCGCACGCTGCGCAACGCGCTGATCCTGGCCCTGGTCGGTGCGGTTGGCCTGAGCGTGGCCGGCCTGCGCGGCGCGCTGGGCAGCGCCGAGGATTCGCGGCCCAGCCAGATTGTCGACACCCAGCAGGGCGGCGCCGAGCCGCGGCATGCGGGCTTCCGCCGCGCCCATGCGCGCGGGCTCTGCGTCAGCGGACGCTTCATCGGCTCGGGCGAGGCGGCCGAGCTGTCGACTGCACCGCTGTTCGCAGCCACCGAATCGCCCCTGCTCGGCCGTCTTTCCATCGGCGGCGGCAACCCGACCGCCCCCGAAGCCAGCGCCGGCGTGCGCAGCCTGGCCCTGGTGGTTACCCAGGCCGATGGCCAGCAGTGGCGGATGGCGATGAACACGCCGCCGGTGCTGCCGGTCGGCACCCCGCAGGCCTTCCACGCGCAGCTGCGCGCGCTCGCGCCCGACCCCGCCACCGGCCGGCACGATCCCGCGCGGCTCGCGGCGTTCTTCGAGGCGCACCCGGAAAGCGCGGCCTTCCGCGCCTGGCAGGCGCAGTACCGGCCGAGCGACAGCTGGGCCAACACGCGCTACCACAGCATCAATGCCTTCGTGCTGGTCGCAGCAAGCGGCCGCCGCCAGCCGGTGCGCTGGGCGCTGGTCCCGGAACAGGCCTTCGCCCCGCTGGGCGAGGGCCCGCATGCGGAGGACGCGCTCAGCCGGGAGTTCGTGCAGCGTCTGCAGCGCGGGCCGGTGCGCTGGACCCTGCGCCTGCAGCTGGCCGAGCCCGGCGATGCCATCACCGACCCGAGCCAGCCCTGGCCGGCGCAGCGGCGTGAGATCGACGCCGGCGTGGTCGAGCTGGTCGCCGCCGAAGCCCAGCAGGGCGGTGCCTGCAACGGGGTCAACTTCGACCCGCTGGTGCTGCCGCAGGGCATCGAGCCCTCGGCCGATCCGATCCTGCACGCGCGCCGCGCGGCCTATGCGGAGAGCCTGCGCCGCCGCGCCCGCGAGACCCTGACCGGAGCCGGCCCATGAGTGCGCGCTATCCGCTGTCGGCGCGCCTGCTGCACTGGGCGATGGCTGCCCTGCTGCTGTCGATGCTGTGCCTGGGCGCGGCCATGGTCGACCGCTGGCAGCCCTGGGCGACGAGCGCCCTCCAGCTGCACAAGGCATTGGGCCTGCTCGCCCTGCTCCTGCTGCTGGTTCGGCTGCTGAACCGTCTGCGCTTCCGCGCCCCTGCCCTGCCGGACGACATGCCCGCGGCGCAGCGCGCGATCGCGCATCTCAGTCATCTGGGCTTGTACGTTCTGATGCTCGCGCTTCCACTGACCGGCTGGGCCATGCAGGGCGCCGCCGGCCTGCCGCTGCAGCTGTTCGGCCTCGCGCTGCCGGCGCTCGTGGAGGCGGATCTCGCGCGCTATGGACTGCTGCGCGAGCTGCATGCCTGGCTGGCCTATGGCCTGCTGACGCTGGTGCTGCTGCACGCCGGCGCGGCCCTGCACCACGCCTGGGTGCGGCGCGACGGGCTGCTGGCGCGGATGGGCATTGGCGCCGGCCCCGCGGGCGAGAACGCAGCAAACGCGCCGGCAGCGGTCGACGGTGCAACGCCCATCGCGGGACACGCGGCAGCGGACAGCAGCGAAGTCAGCCGGCTCTGAAGTGCAGCGGCGGGTGCGGATCCCACCTGTTTCCCGCGCCCGCCGCCGTGAGGACAGGGCCCGGGTCGCGGCCGTCAGCGCAGCGGCCAGTCCGGATGCTGGAACTGCTGGCCGTAGCGCTGCAGGCTGGCGTGCAGCGCGTCGTGCTCCTGGACCGCGCTGGCACCGGCCTCCAGACGCTGTGCCGACAGCAGCAGCTCGGCGAGGATGCCGTGCAGGGCCGCATCGGCCTCGGGCTCCAGCCGGCAGTTGGCGAACAGGAAGTCGATCTGCGCGCGCAGTTCGGCGGCCAGTGCCGGGCCCTCGCCCTGCGCACGCACCGCAGCGACCACGGCATCGAGGATGGCCTGCATGCCTTGGCGCAGCGGCGCGTCCGAGGCCCAGCCTCCCTCGGGCGCGACCCGGGTGCCGGGCTCGATGGAGTGCGCGTGCTCTCCCGCGTGCCCGGCATCGTGGGGGTCTGCCTGCGTCTGGGCTTCGCTCGTGGCCGCTGCCGATGCCGGCGGTTCGGCGGGCGGGCTCACGGTGGCCTGCGTCTGTGTGGCGGCGGGCGGAGACGCGACCTCCGACGCCGGCTGGCGGCTGCAGCCGCCGGCCGCGAGCAGCAGCAGGCCAAGGCTCATCGGCAACACGCGGAAAGGGTGGGGGCTGTGCATGCGGAATCTCCTTCAGTGGCGCAGCGCATCCGCGGCTCGGATCGCTGGGATCGACCTGAGCTCAGGAACCGCAGCAGCCACCGCAGCAGTCGCTGCGCTCGGCCGGTTCGGCCGCCACGGTCACCGGCAGGGCGGCGGACTGCAGCACCTTCAGCACCGTGGCCTGGTCGAGCTGCGAGTGCACGCGCAGCGCACCGCTGGCGGCATCGAACTCCACGTGGGCGGATTCATCCTGCGCGGTGAGGGCGCGGCGCGCCTGCTCGAGCAGGACGGGATCGGGGGCGGACAGGCTCATGCGGGTTTCTCGTGGCGGTTGGAGGTCAGTGGGCGGTGATCGGCTCATGGGTCCCACAGCCTGCCGCGCTGCGATGGGCGCCGCGCTGATCCAGGTCAGGCTCGCGCGCGGCTGATCTGGGTCAGCGCGCGCGGCCCCGGCGGCTCCTAGCCTGCCGGCTCACCCTCGCGGAGATCGCCCATGCAGCTGCACTGCGGACCGGCCCAGATCGGCCCCTACCCCTTCGATGCGCGCGGCATCGCCAAGCGCTTCCGCCACGCCGCCATCTTCGGCGCGCTGGACGCGCTGCGCCCTGGCGAGACCATGCGCTTCGTCAACGACCACGACCCCCTGCCCCTGCTGCAGCAGCTGCAGCAGCGCTATGGCGAGGCCCTGCGGGTGGCCTACGTGCAGCGCGAGCCGGGCACGGTGGTGATCGACTTCAGCCCGCAGGCGGGCTAGCGCCGCCATGGAAGTGCGCATCGAACGACCGGGCGCGGACCTGGACATGGCGCGACTGCAGGCCCTGCTGCAGGACATCGATCCTGCGGTGGTGCTCGATCGCGAAGCGCTCAGTGGTGCCCTGCGGGTGTCGACGGTGATGGGCACGCAGTCCCTGCTGGGGGCACTGCGCGCCTGCGGGCTGGCGATCGAAGCCGAGTCGCTGGTCCATCTGCCATCGGTCTGCTGCGGCGGCTGCAGCGGCTGAGGCCCCGCGGGGCCCGCAGTCGGCGGCGGCGCTCAAGCGGCGAAAGGCGTGCAGATCGAGCGCAGCGCCAGCCGGCCGGCGTCGCTCAGCCAGAGCCGGCGCTCGTCCATCGCGAACAAGCCCGCCTCCTGCTGCGGTGCCAGCGCCGCCAGCTCGCGCCGGAAGTAGGTGCAGAAGTCCAGTTCGTAGCGCTCCTGCAGCTGCACCAGGTCCAGCGCGCCGCGGCACAGCAGGTCGTGCAGCACATCGCTGCGCAGGCGCGCGTCGACGTCCAGCCACAGGCCGCGCCACAGGGGGAACTCGCCCATGTCGACCGCGCCCTCCCAGGCCGGCAGGTCGACATGGTTCTGGCAGCAGGCATCACCGATCCGGCTCTGTGCGCTGACGCCGAGGCCGATCAGATCGGTCTCGGCATGCGGCGTGTAGCCCAGCGCGTTGCGATGCAGCTGGCCGCTGCGGCGCGCGCGGGACAGGTCGTCCTGCGGCAGGGCGAACACATCGAGGCCGATCGCGTCGTAGCCGGCCTGCAGCAGGCAGCGGATCGCTGCGGCGCGCTGCGCGATGCGTTCCTCCAGCGGGCGCATCAGCTCGCTGGCAGGCGCTACCCGCTGGCCGATGCGGCCGCCGAGCGGATGCAGGCTGATCCTGTCCGGCTGCAGCTGCAGCACGCGCTCCAGCCACTGCAGCAGATCCTGCTCGCTGCGCCCGGGCAGGGCATACATCACATCGAAACAGACCGAGCGGAAGCCGGCGCTGCGCGCCGCGGCGACGCTGGCCTGCAGCGCCGCTTCGTCGAGTTCGCGACCCAGTCGCTGCTGGGTGGCGCGGTCGAAGTCGAACACGCTGAAGCGCGCGCGATTGAAGCCCAGGTCGGCAAAGCCCTGGATCTCGTCGCCGCTGTGCGCGCCGGCAGGCAGCTCGATCATGAATTCGCGCTCGCGGCCGCGGCTCAGGAAGAAATGCCGGGAGGCGGCGTACAGCAGCTCACCCAGCGCTTGCGCATCGAGCGTGCTCGGGCCACCGCCACCGACCTTGAGCTGGATGACATCGCGATCGCGGTCGAACAGCGGTGCGGTCTGCTCGCACTGTCGTGCGAGCCGCTCGAAATAGGCGCGAACACGCTGCCGATCCGCGCCGACGGTGACGGTGCCTGGACAGTGGTTGCAGGGCTGCTCGGCGAAGGGCACATGCAGGTAGAGGGACAACCGCCGCGGCACCGGGTCCTCATTGCTTTCGCGCGCAGCCGCACGCAGCTGGCGCTCGCCGAACTCGGGTGAGAAGCGGGCGGGATCCGGATAGCCCTGGAAGCCGCCATCGAGTCCGGAGAACCTGAGCAGAGCATCCATGGCAGGGGCGAACGATGTGGGCATGATCCCAGTCTCCCCGCAGCGGCCCGGCGGTCGCGCTGACCCAGGTCAGTCGCGCGCGATTCGCCGATGCGCGCTCAGGCCGCGCACGCCTGGCCTCCGCGCAGCGCACGGATGCCGTCGGAGAAGCGCTTGAGCGTGGGCGTGCAGTCGCCGGGCGGCAGCAGCAGCTCGATCAGCTCGAAGCGGCCGCGGCGGCTGAAGGCGGTGTCCAACGCCGCCGCCAGCTCGGCGCGCGTGCGCACTCGATGGCCATGGCCGCCCAGGGTTTCGGCCAACTCGGCATAGCGCCAGTCGCCGAGATCGGCGCAGCGCGACTCCGGCTGGAAGGCGCGGATCATCTCCCAGCTCTGGTTGTTCAGCACGATGACGATCGGGTCGAGGCCGTAGCGGCGGCAGTTGCCGAGCTCCCAGCCGTTCATCTGGAAGGCGCCGTCGCCGACCAGGATCAGCGGACGCTCGCCGCTGGTGGCCTGCACGCCGATGCCGGCCGGCACGCCGAAGCCCATCGAGGCGTAGTAGCCCGGCGCGACCAGCGGTGCAGGCTTCAGCTCCATCGCCGCGAACAGGCAGTCGCCGATGTCGGAGGCGATCGGCGGCGTGCCGTGACGCGCGAAGCAGGCGTTCAGGGCGGGCGCGAGGTCGGCCGCGCAGAGCGCGCGGTCATCGGCCTCGAAGGTGGCCTGCGTGTTCGCCGGCAGCGGTGCGCGTCGACGGGCCTGCGACTCCGGCACCTGCGCCAGCAGGGCATCGACCAGGGCCGCGAGCGGTATGTCGTGGTAGACGTGATAGCCCACGCGTGCCTCGCGATGCGCGGCAATCAGCGCGCGCCGGAAATCGATGCGCTCGGCGCTGACGCCGAAGTTGCTGTCGGACAGGATCGCGCCCAGCATCACCGGCAGGTCCGATTCATCCAGCAGGCGACTGACGTGCGGATCGCCGGCGATGCCGAGATAGGTGCCGTCGACGTCCAGCCCTGCCTGGCTGAGCAGGCCGCGGCCCATGAAGGTGGTCAGCACCGGCAGCTGGAGACGCCTTGACAGCTCGGCGACCTTGGCCTCCAGATGGAAGCGCCGCACCTCGACATCGACCACCAGCACCGGCGCACGCGCGGATTCGATCTTCGCCAGCCATTCCTGCGCGCATTCGTCGACCGCGGCCTGCTCGAACGCGCTGGGCGGCAGCATCGGCACCGCCGCCATCGGCCGATCGGCCATGTCGCGCGGGACCTCGATCAGCACCGGCTGCGAGAACTCGCGGCAGCTGCGCAGCACGCGTGCGATCTGCGCCGGCGCGCTGGCCGCATCGCTGAGACGCACGCGATCGCAGGTGATTTCCTCGTAGATCCGCCACTGCGAGTCGAGATGCCGCACCTGGTGGTGCAGCACCAGTCCGGCGTGGCCCTCCACTTCGCCCGGGCAGCCGGCGAGCACCACCAGCGGCGAGCGCTCGGCATAGGCGCCGGCGACCGCATTCACCACGTTCAGTGCGCCGGCGCCGTAGGTCACCGCGATGACGCCGAGGCCGAGGTTCATGCGGGCCGCCGCATCGGCGGCGAAACCCAGCGAGGGCTCGTGGCTCAGCGCGAACAGGGGCAGGATGCCATTGGCCTCGATGTGCCGGAACAGCGGCAGGATGAAGTCACCGGGAATTCCGAAGATCTCGCGCGCACCGTGGCGCTTCAAGGCGTGCAGCAGTTCGAGGGCGAGGCACATGGGAGGGCGCGCGGCAACCGGGGTGCGGCGATGGTCGATCGGCACCGGGGGACTGCGCCTTGATCATGGTCAGGCGCAGCGCTGACCGCGACTGATCACTACGGCGCCAGCTTCTTCTTCAGCCTCCGCGCCAGCGCCGCAGGCAGCTTTGGCAGGGCCTTCAGCACCCAGGGCAGGGCCTTGCGCTTCACGCCACTCAGGCTTTCCGGCACCACCGCTTCGATCAGGTGCGGGCCGGGATGGCCGAGGGCGTACTCCAGCGCGCGGCAGAAGTCCTCGGCGGTACTGGCGCGCACGCCATGCACGCCCATGCCCTGGGCCAGCCGACAGAAGTCGAGGCGCGGGCCCTTCAGATCCAGCTGGGCGCGGGCCTTGTCGCCGATGCGTTCGGCGCCGACGCGCTCCAGCTCGACATTGAGCACCGAGTAGCTGGCGTTGTTGAAGATGATCACGGTGACGTCGAGCTGCTCGCGCGCCAGCGTCCACAGCGCCTGGATCGTGTACATGGCGGTGCCGTCGCCGATCAGTGCAAGCACCGGCCGATCCGGGCAGGCGATCGCCGCGCCGATGGCGTTGGGCAGGCCTTGGCCGATGGCGCCACCGGTCAGCGTGATCAGGTCGTGGCGCGGGGCGCCCGCCGTCATCAGCGGCAGCATCAGGCCGGAGGTGATGGCCTCATCGACCACGATCGCGCGCTCGGGCAGCAGATGGCCGACCGCCTTGCAGACCTTCTCGGCGGTGAGCCGCCCGCGCGGGCGGCCGGGGCGCGCGGCGGGCTGCAGCGCCGGCGCTGCATGGTCTGCACCCAGCGCCTCCGCCAGCGCCAGCAGACTCGCCGCGGCGTCCTCGGCCGGGGTGCTCAGGGTGTGCAGCTGACAGCTGGCAGGCACCAGCTCGCTGGGCTTGCCCGGATAGGCGAAGAAACTGACCGGGGCTTTCGCGTCGACCAGCACCAGATGCTGGAACTCGGCCTGCTGCACGCCGGCCAGCTCGGCCAGATAGGCGATGCGCTCGACCGGCGGCAGGCCGGCACCGCGCTCAAGCCGGGTCGGGAACACCTCGGCCAGCAGCTTGACCCCGCTGTGCGCGGCGATGCGCGCGGCGGCCAGCAGCGCGGGCTCGCGCAGGGCGTGCCGGCCCAGCAGCAGGGCGACCTTGCCGCCGCTGCGGATCGCATCGGCAATCGTCGCGACCACAGCCGCATCGGCCGCGGGCGGCGAGGAACGCTCTGGCGGCGAACAAGGAATCCCGCCCTCGCCCCAGCTGACGTCGGCCGGCAGGATCAGGGTGGCGACCTGCTCGGGCCGGCTGCACGCGGCGGCGATCGCGTCGACCGCGTCGCGGCTGAGGTCTTGCGTGCGCATCGAGGTGCGCACGAAGCCCGGCGACACGTTGCGCGCCACGGTCTCGATATCGCTCTGCAGCTGCGCGTCGAGCGGCATGTGGTAGGTGGCGTGGTCGCCGACGATGTTCACCACCGGCACCCTGCCCTTGCGGGCGTTGTGCAGGTTGGCGAGCCCGTTGCCGAGCCCGCAGCCGAGATGCAGCAGGGTCGCCGCGGGGCGATCGGTCATCCGCGCGTAGCCGTCGGCGGCGCCAGTGGCCACGCCCTCGAACAGGCAGAGCACGGCGCGCATGCGCGGCTCGTCGTCGAGTGCTGCGACGAAGTGCATTTCGCTGGTGCCGGGGTTGGTGAAGCAGACCGTGACGCCGGCATCGGCGAGGGTCTTCATCAGGGCTTGGGCGCCGTTGGGCATGGGTAGGCTCCGTGCGGGATCTCGAGTCGGGATGTGGCTCAGCCGTCGCCAAGATGACGCGCCGCGGCGCGGGCCGTCAGGATGCAGCCGGGCAGGAAAGTACCCTCCAGCGAGCGCTTGCCGTTGGCCCCGCCACCGCCGAAGCCGGCGGCCTCGCCGACGCAGTAGAGGCCGGGGATGGGCGCGTCGTCCGCCCCCAGCACCCGCGACTGCAGGTCGGTGCGCAGGCCGCCCAGGCTCTTGCGGGTGATCAGCTGCAGGCGGATCGCGATCCAGGGTCCCGCGCCCGCTTTAGACAGAGGCGCGGGTGCACAGGTGCGCAGGCGATCGGGACGCCACGTGCGTGCCTGCAGGATGCGCCGCACCTGCTCGTCATCGCTGGGATTTCGACCCGCAGCGAAGTGCGCGTCAAAAGCCGCGACCGTGGCCTTGAGCCGCCGTGCGTCGATGTCGTGTGAGCACGTCAGCGCGTTCATCTTCGCGGCAAGGCCCGGCAGCGACGCATCGACGAGGAAATCGTCGCTCTCGCGCTGCATCTGATCGACCAGACGCGCATTGCCGAGCAGGGTCTCGATCAGGAAGCGCAGGAACTGGCGATCGCGGATGCGCGGGTTGTGCTCGGCGCCGGAGATGGCGAACTCGCGGAGCGCGATGCGGCGATTGAGCAGCTGCCAGGTCCAGGGCCGGGCCTGCTCGGCCACGCGCTGGCACAGCCAGTGGGTATCGAAGCCGGTGACCAGCGGCTCGGGGCCGATGCGCTCGCCGCGGTGGTCCAGCCACAGCGCCGACTTGCAGGGAATGATCGACAGGCCGTGGCCCTCGAAATGCGGGAAGGGATGGGCGATGCCGCCAGCGTAGTTCCACATCTCGCCGGCGTTGACGATGCGGCCGCCGAAGCGCTCGGCGACTTCGCCATGCAGGCGGCCATCGGCGAAGGGATGCGCGCCGTTGAGCATCGTCGCCGGCAGCGGCCGGTCCCTGGGCCAGTGCGCGCGGCAGGCTTCGTGGCTGCCATTGATGCCGCCCATCGCCAGCACCACGGCATCCGCGCGGAAGCGCAGCTCCGCGCCGCTGCGTTCGTCGATCGCGAGCGCGCCGCAGACGCGGCCGTCCCGCGATTCGAGCGCGCTGACGCGGTGCTGGTGCAGCACGCGCAGGCGACCGCCGCGGTCCGCACGCCGCAGCGCCTCGTGCAGGCACAGCACCAGCTGCCGCGCCGTGCCCCAGACGATGTGGTAGCGCGGCACCGAATTGCCCTCGCCGTGACGGCCACGCTCGACCCAATTGACCGCGGGCAGGAAGCGGACGCCCTCGCCCAGCAGCCAATCATGAACCTCGGCGCGCGAGCGCTCGACGTAGTGCTTCGCCCAGGCCAGCGACCAGGTGTCCGCGGGGTCCAGTTCGCCGAAGCTCAGCCAGTCGCGCAGCGCGAGCTCGGACGTGTCGCGGATCTTCATGCGCGCCTGCAGCGGCGTGCCGACCAGGGCCATGCCGCCGAAGGCCCAGCGCGCGAGGCCGCCGAAGCGCGCGGGCGTGTCGCGGTCGACGATCGTCACCGATCGACCGCCGCGCAGACACTCGAGCGCCGTGACCATGCCGGCCAGGCCACCACCGACCACCAGTACGTCCGAGTGCAGGCTCGCCGCCATCTGCCTTCCCCTGTCCAGCCGAGGAACATACGCGATGGTGTCGCCCCTCGGCTGCTGCGGTGCGTCAGGTTTCGCGCGGCGCGGCGAGCACGCCCGCGGGCTGCGTACTCAGCCGCCGAGCTGGCGATTGAGGAAGGCGCGGGCGAAGCGCAGGTCGCGGTCGATGGTCGCCGGGCTGACCGACAGCACCTCGGCGATCTCCTCGCGCTGCATGCCGGCGAAGTAGCTCATCTCGACGACACGGGCGGCGCGGTCGTCGGTGCCGGCGAGCTGCTGCAGGGCCTGGTCCAGGGCCAGCAGATCGACCTCGACGCCGTCGCCAGCGGCTTCGAACTCGGCGGCTCGCAGGGTCACCAGCGCCGCGCCGCCGCCGCGCTTGGCAGCGACGCGGGCGCGGGCGTGATCCACCAGCACCGCGCGCATCTGCAGCGCGGCCACGGCGAGGAAATGGCTGCGGTTCTGCCAGTCCGGGCTGCCGCCCAGCAGGCGCAGCACGGCCTCGTGCACCAGCGCCGTGGGCTCCAGCGTGGGCGTGCGGTCGACGCTGCCGACGCGGCCAGCCGCCATGCGCTTCAGCAGCCCGTAGACCTCGGGCAGCAGGCGATCGAGCGCGGCGCGGTCGCCGCCGCGCCAGGCCTGCAGCAGGCCGGTGAGGTCGCTGTCCGACACGGGCTCAGACCTCGCTGCGGCCTTCGCCCGGCCCGGCCTGTGCCCCGTAGTCCGACTCCGCGGGCGGCAGCAGGCCGCCGCGCGCCACCACCACCGAGCCGACCAGATCGCCGCCGACATTGACCGTGGTACGGCACATGTCGAGGAAGCGGTCGACGCCCAGGATCAGGCCGATGCCTTCGGGCGGGATGCCGAACATCGCGAGGATCATCGCGATCACCGGCAGCGAGCCGCCGGGCACGCCGGCGGCACCGATCGCGCCGAAGATGCAGAGCACGAGGATGCTGATCTGCTGCACGAAGCTCAGTTCGACGCCGAAGAACTGGGCGAGGAACAGCACCGTGATGCCCTCGAACAGCGCGGTGCCGTTCATGTTGGCGGTGGCACCCAGGGTGCAGACGAAGCGCGCCACCGGACGCGGCACGCCAAGACGATGCTCGGCACATTCCAGCGTGGTCGGCAGGGTCGCGCTGGAGGAGCTGGTCGAGAACGCAGTGAGGATCGCCGGCTGCGCACCCTTGAAGAACTTCAGAGGCGACATGCCGCCAAACACGCGCACCAGCAGCGGAAACACCACGAAGAAGTGGATGGCGAGCGCCAGCACCACCGTGCCGACATAGCGCGCCAGCTGAACCAGCACGTCGAAGCCCAGCTTGGCGGTGATCCCGAACAGCAGGCACGCCACCGCATAGGGGGCGAGCTGGATGATCCAGCCGATCAGCTTCAGGCAGATGTCATACACGCCCTGCACCGCGCCGACGAAGCTGCGGGTGCCGGCGCTGGCCACCACGGTGGCGCCGATGCCGAACATGAGCGCAAAGAACATCACCCCGATCAGATCGCCGTTGACCGCGGATGCGAGCGGATTGCGCGGCACGATGTTGATCAGCAGGTCGATGCCCGAGACCGCGCTGCCCTTGCTGGCGATGTCGGCCACACGCTCGCTGGAGCCGGCGATCAGCTCGTCGGCGAGGTCCGGTGGCAGACCCTGGCCCGGCTGCAGCAGGTTGACCGCGACCAGGCCGATGCTGACCGCAATCGTGGTGACGACGAGGATGAAGACCAGGGTGCGCCCACCGATGCGGCCGAGCGAGCGCGGGTCGCCGATCTCCACCACGCCCAGCACGAGTGCCGAGAACACCAGCGGCACCACCAGCATGAACAGCAGGCGCAGGAAGACCTGGCCGACCGGATCGGTGACGTAGCGGATCAGGCCGCCGAGCCAGTCGGCGTCGGCGGCAGTGAGGTTGGCCAGCACGCCCGCGGCGATACCCACCGCGAAGCCGATGGCCATCTTCGTGTGCAGGGACATGCCGCGGACAGGGTCCATGGCTCAGCTCTCCGGCTGTTCGCGGTAGCTGCGCAGCTGACCCGATTTGAGCCGCGCCCAGTAGGCGTTGAGCTCGCGCTTGACCACCGGCATCAGCAGGTAGACGCCGATCAGGTTCGGGATCGCCATGATGAACAGCAGGGCGTCGGCGATGTCGACCAGGCTGGACAGCTGCAGGGTGCAGCCGAGCACCGCGGTGAACAGGTAGAAGATCTTGAAGCCGTAGAGCACGCCCTTGTTCTCGCGTGCCATGAAGGCCGCGGCCTTGGCGCCGTAGTAGCCCCAGGTGATCGTGGTCGAGAAGGCGAACAGCAGCACCGCGAAGGTCAGCACGTAGGGGAACCAGCTGACCACGCTGCCGAAGGCGTTCGAGGTGAGCTGCACGCCGTCCCCACCACCCGCGACCAGGTACTGGCCGGTGATGATGATCACCAGCGCGGTCATGGTGCAGATCACCACGGTGTCGATGAAGGGCTCCCAGAGGGCGACGAAACCCTCGGTGACCGGGTCACGGGTCTTGACCGCCGAATGGGCGATCGCCGAAGAGCCCAGGCCCGCCTCGTTCGAGAACGCCGCGCGGCGGAAGCCGACGATCAGCGCGCCGATGATGCCGCCGACGGCACCTTCGCCGGTGAAGGCACCGGTGAAGATCGCGCCGATCGCACCAGGCAGCTGGCCGATATTGGTGAGGATGACGAACAGACAGCCGAGCACGTACAGCACCGCCATCGAAGGCACCAGCTTGGCGGTGACGCTGCCGATGCGGGTGATGCCGCCCAGCACGACGGCACCGGCCAGTGCGGCGTAAGCAAGGCCGAACCACAGGGCGTTGCCGGCCAGCGGACCCTCGGCGCCACCGGTGACGTTGAGCAGCTGCGAATAGGCCTGGTTGGCCTGGAACATGGCGCCGGCGCCGATCGCGCCGAGCATGGTGCAGATCGCGAAGATGATCGCCAGCTTCCAGCCGAACCACTTCATGCCCGGATAGTTTTCGGCGATGCCGCGCGAGAGGTAGTACATCGGGCCGCCCGAGACCGTGCCATCGGCCTTCTCCAGGCGGTACTTCACGCCCAGGGTGCACTCGACGAACTTGGTCGACATGCCGAGCAGGCCGGCCAGCACCATCCAGAAGGTGGCGCCGGGGCCGCCGATGGTGATCGCCACCGCCACGCCGGCGATGTTGCCGAGGCCGACGGTGCCCGACACCGCGGAGGTCAGGGCCTGGAAATGGCTGACCTCACCCGGACCGGCGTCGCGCTTGCTGCTGTAGTCGCCGCGCAACAGGCGGAAGCCGTGCGCGAAGCCGCGCAGGTTGATGAAGCCGAGGTACACGGTGAACACCAGGCCGCCGAGGATCAGCCAGCCGACGATCAGCGGGAACATCACCGGCGCTTCGTCGGTGCCGCCGACTCGTACCGCTCTGAAAATCTGTCCAGACACCGCGTCTGCTACCGGCCGGATCATAGCTTCGATGCGTTGGTCCAGGCTCGGCTCGACCGCTGCAGCGGGCGCATCGGGCACGGCCGACATCGCGGGCGCCGGCGCGGCTTGCGGTGGTGCTGGCTCAGCCTGGGCGGCATCGGCAGCTTCGGCGGCCTGTACCGTTTCGAAGCCTTGATTGCCCTCGGGCGCGGAGTCCTGCGCAAGCGCAGGTAGACCAAATGCCAGCAGCAAAGCCAGCGCGACACGTTGGATCATCGGGCGTCCCCCCAGAGGACTGTGCGTGGATTGAGCGTGCCTTCGGCGCAGCCGCACCGGGCACCGCCAGGATGCGGCTTCCCCGCCGCATCGACGCCGCGCAAGACCGACCTTGGTCTGCACGCAACGAGACCGGATGGTACATCACGGTCCCGCTGGGGTCGGGTGCCCATCGACACGGACCCTCGACGCGCAGTGCTCGGCCGCGCGCTGCGCTCAGCGACGCTCGCGATCCGGATACAGCGCCGGCAGGCCAGCAGACTCGGCAACCGCCGTCGTTGCGGCGCGGAACGCCGGCGCGCGCGCGAACGCCGCGCGCAGCGCCTGCAGGGCCGGTGCGCCCTCAGCGCCGGCATACAGACTTCGCTGCAGTGCCTCCACCGCAGCGCGCTGCCCGGGATCGCTCAACGCCCGAATGAGCGCGCCCAGGTCGGGGCCGAGGCCGCGCGCGCGCGCAACGCCGCGCAGGGCTTCGGCGATGTCGGCCAGCTCGCCCTGCCGCAGCGCCGCGGCCAGCGAGGGGCCGGCCTGGGGTGGCGGAGCGGGACCAGCGTTGGCGGTGCCCGCCGGCGCGTGGCGTCGCCTGCGCGCACGCCACCACAGCGCGGCGAACAGCGGCACCAGCGGCAGCTGCAGCAGGGCTGCGATGCGCCAGAGCGGATGCACGCCCTGCTGCACGATGTTCGCGATGCGCGGCTCGCTCTGCGGGGCGGCCGTGATCGGCGCTCCTGCGCTGGTGGCGGCAGCACTGCCGGCGCCAGCCTCGACCTCGAAGCGCTGCGCTTCGATCACCGCTTCGCGCATCGCGTCCGCTTCGACATCCCACCAGCGGATCACGAGTCGGGGCAGTTCGAGCGTGCCGGCGCGATTGGGCACCACCGCGAAGCTGCGGCTGCGCTCGCCTTCGATGCCGCGCGGCCCCTCGCGGGTCTGGCTGGATTCCTGGTCGGGATAGACCTCGGCGCCGTCGATCGCAGGCAGCACCAGCTCGGGCAACTGCTCCGCGGACAGCCCGCGCGCCGACAGCCGCAAGGACAGCGTCACCGGCTCGCCCACGCGCAGGGTGCCGGCGGCGCTGGACTGCAGGCGGTAGTCCAGGGACTGTGCGGGCAGCCAGGGCTCGCCCGCCGTCGCCGGTCGCGGCCGCACCTCCAGCTGCAGCGCATCGCCAGCGGCCGCGACCGGAGTGCCGGGATCGAACATGCGGTTGCTGCGCCCGCCCGCCAGCGCGCGCCCGCGGAAGCGGGGGGCTTCAATCGCCAGTGGGCCCGATGCCAGCGGCGTCAGCGCGTAGCGGCGTTCGACCACGCTGTAGCGGCGGCCGCCCATCTCGCGGCTGTAGGTGGCATCACCGCCCAGCCGGCGGATGTCGGCACCGGCGGCGCCGGGCTCGTCGAGCTGGCCGTCGAGCAGGGTCACCGCATACAGCAGGCGCACGGTGTAGATCACCTGCTGCTGGACGTAGGGCTGCTCGCGATCGACTTCGACTTCGAGCAGCAGGTCGGCAGTGCCGTCGCGGGGCTGTGCGGCGGCCGGCAGGACGGTCAGCCGCAGTGGCTCGGTGCGCTGACCGCGCACCTCCAGCGCCGGAATGCCGAGTACGCCCGCGGACAGGGGTTCCAGCACCACGCCCCACAGGGTGCGCATGCTCTGGCGGCCGTTGACGAGACTGATCTGGGTGCTGCTGGAGCTGCCGAGCACGCGCACATCGCTGCCCAGCGTGGACAGGTCCGGCTCGCCGCTGCCAGGCTGATCGGTCTCGATGTTCAGGGTGACCGATTCGCCGAGCACGACCTGCTCGCGGTCGAGAAAGGCGCGCGTGCCCTGCGCCGCTGCGACCAGCGGCAGCAGCAGGGCGGCGAGGAGGACCACAAGGTTCTTCAGGTGCACATTCATCGCGGATCGCCCTCGCGCTGGCGGCGCTGGTACTCAAGCAGGAATTTTCGGCGCAGCAGGCCGCCGGGATCGTCGGGCACGCGACGCATCAGCTGCTCCAGGGCCTGGCGCTTCTCCGCCTCGGCCATGGCTTCCGCGCTTGGTGGCTCGCCCTGGGGATCAGGCTCGGTCTGCGCTTTTGACTCCTGCAGGGCCTGCTGCATCGCCTCGTTGAAATCCTGCTGTGCCTGCTCGGACTCGGCCGCATCGCCTTCGGCTTCGGCCTCCTGCGGATCGGACTCGCCGCCCTGTTCGCCCCGTGTTGAATCGTTCTGCGGGCCCTCGGACGACGGCGGCGACGTGCCTTCGGAGGACTCCGACTCGCTGCCCTCGTCCGGCGTCTGCTCGCCGTCGGGCACTGGTTCCCCGGAGTCGCCGGATTGCGACTTCTCGCCGTCCTTGCCCTGCTCGCCGTCCCGAGCCTGCTGCTGTTGCTGCTCCTGCTGCTTGAGCCAGTCCTCGACGGCCTGGCGGTTGGCAGCGGCATCGGCGTGCCCGGGCTCGCGGGCCAGGGCGGCGTCATAGGCCGCGAGGGCCTCGTCGTAGCGCTGCAGCCCGGCGAGTGCATTGCCGCGGTTGTAGTGGCTGCGCGCATCGTCGCCCTGGGCGAAATCGGCCAGCGCAGATTCGAGATCCCCGGCGCGATAGGCGGCGCTGCCGCGCAGGGCCGGATCCTCGGCCAGGGCCGCGGCACGCTCGGGCGCATCGCTCTGCAGGGCGTCCCAGGCCTGGCGGTCTCGACGCACCCAGAGATCGTTCCAGAACTGCGCGAGTGCGCCCGGCGATGTGTCGACGTCGCCGGTCGCTGCATTGGCCGCGACATCGGCTGGAGCAGTAGTCAGCGCTGGCGCGGGCTGCGCCTGCGCCGTGCGTGGCGGCGCCAGCGGCAGCAGGAGCAAAGGCAGCACCAGCAGCCAGCCGCGGCGCGCGGCGAGCGCCGCCAGCGGCAGCAGCAGCAGGGCCAGCAGCGGTCCTTCGTCCTGGTAGCGCAGCGGGCTGCTGGCATCGCTGCGAACAGTCTCCACGCGGCCCGCATCGGCAGTGGGCTGCGTGCTGTCGAAGCCCAGCGCGCGCAGATCGCTGCCGTCGGCAGCGAAGCGCGCATAGCCGCCCTGCCCGGCCAGCGCCAGCGCGCGCAGGCTGTCCTCGTCGAGCCGCGGCAGGCG
The DNA here is from genome assembly GCF_937888285.1 of uncultured Aquimonas sp. Lineage (GTDB taxonomy): Bacteria > Pseudomonadota > Gammaproteobacteria > Xanthomonadales > Xanthomonadaceae > Aquimonas. The sequence goes on along the minus strand of NZ_CALART010000024.1, from coordinate 78,501 downwards.
GATGTTGCCGGCCTCGTCGCGCATGAAGCCGCCGCCGCCCACCGCCACCGGCGCGCCTTCCGGGGTTCCAAGGCCGAGCACCGAGACGCGCAGCCCCTGCGCGGCGGACTCGCGCGCGGCCTCCACCGCCGCCGTGCCGACGCGGTCGGTCAGCAGCAGCAGATCGCCGCGCTGGGCCCCGCTGTCGGCCAGCAGGCGCAGGCCCATGCGGATCGCGCGCTCGGGGCGTTGCCCGGGCACCGGCAGGATCGAGGGGTCGAGGGCCCCCAGCAGTCCGTCCAGGGTGGTGGCGTCATCGGTCAGCGGGGCCACGGTGAAGGCTTCGCCGGCAAACGCGATGAGCGCGGTCTGGCCGTCGGCGCGGCGACGCACGAGCTCGGCGAGCTTCAGGCGCGCACGGCTCAGGCGATCGGGCTTGAGGTCGGCCGCGCGCACGTTGGCAGACAGGTCCAGGGCCAGGATCAGCGGCGCCTGGCGCTTCAGCAGGGGCTGCGGCAGCTCGCGCCAGGCCGGCCCGGCCAGCGCCAGCACGCAGATCGCCACGCCGCTGGCCAGGAGGAGTTCGGGCAGGCGTGGCCCCTGCGCGCGACCCGCCAACTGCGCCGCCAGCAGGGGCGCGTCGACCACCCGCCGCCAGGGATCGCCGACACGGTGCGCACGATGGCGCAGCCAGACCAGCAGCGGCAGGGCCAACAGCGCCAGCAGCCAAAACGGCCGCAGGAAGTGGAAGTCGTCGAGGCCGAGCGCGCTCATGCACGCTCCCGGTCGGCGGCGAGGCTGCCTGCGAGCAGCACGCTCAGTGCGAGCAGCAGGGCGAGCGCCAGCGGCCAGTGGAACAGCTCGTGACGCGGGCGCAGCGGCTCGGCGTCCTGCTCGACCGGCTCCAGGCGATCGAGCTCGGCATAGATGCCGGCCAGCTCGCGGGTGTCGCGGGCGCGGAAGTAGCGTCCGCCAGTGCTCTCGGCGATCCGCCGCAGGCTGGCCTCGTCGATCTCGGCGCCGGGCGTGGCGACCTGCAGGCCGAATACGCTGGCGCTGCCGCCGTCGCCCCCCATGCCGATGGTGTGTACACGCACGTTCTCGGCGACGGCGAGCTGGGTCGCCCGCTCGGGATCGAGCGCACCGGCGTTGTGCACGCCATCGGTGAGCAGGATCAGCACGCGCTCGCCCTCGCCGCGCTCGCGCAGGCGCTTGACGCCGAGGCCCACGGCATCGCCGATCGCGGTTTCGCGTCCGGCCATGCCGATCACGCTGGTTTCGAGCTGGTAGCGTACGTGGGCGCGATCGAAGGTCAGCGGCGTCAGCAGGTAGGCACTCTGGCCGAACAGGATCAGGCCCACGCGATCGCCGGCGCGGCGGTCGAGAAAATCACCCAGCACACGCTTGACCGCGGTCAGGCGATCGACCCGGCGTCCGCCGATCTGCATGTCCTCGGCGGCCATGGATCCCGAGACATCCACGGCGAGCATGAGGTCACGGCCGCTGCTGGGCGGTGCCTCGATCTCGCCCAAGCGCTGCGGCTGGGCGGCAGCCAGACAGACCAGCAGCCAGATCGGCACGGCGATGAACAGACGCGCGCTCGCAAGCCGCGAGCGCGCACTGCCGGCCTCCATCTGTGGCAGCTCGAAGGGCAGCCTGAGGGCAGTGCCCTGCCGCTGCCGGGCCGGCGGCAGCAGCAGGACCAGCAGCGGCAGCGGCAGCAGCCACAGCGCCCAGGGTCGGGCCAGCTCGATCGATTCGACAGCAGCCAGCCAGGCGCTCATGGCCACCGCTCCAGCAGACGCCGCAGACAGCGTTCGGCGTAGGCGGTCGCGAGCCTGGCCTCGTGTTCGGCGAGCTGTGCGCGCCAGGGCCCCTGCACGAGGGTGTCCAGTCCAGGATCGGCGTCGGACGCAGGCCCGAGGCTCTGCAGATAGGCGCGCCATGCCGCACCTTCGAATGCCGCCTCTGTCGGCGCCTGCTGGCGTACGGCGCGCCGCAGCAGTTCGGACGCAGCCGCGACGCGCTCGATCGCGGGAATGGCGTTGTCGCTTGCGATGGCGCCGAATGCCGCAAGCCATCGGCGATTGCGTTGGCGTCGGACCAGGGCACGACGTGCGCGCAGACCGAGCCACAGCAGAACTGCAAGCGCCACCAGCAGCAGCACCCACACCCCCGGCGGCCAGGGCCAGAGTCCGGGTTCGGGCGGCAGCTGGATATCGCGGAGTTCGGGGCCGGGCTTCATTCACCCTCCCGCGGTGGGCCGCCACGCAGCAGATCGCGCAGCGCAGGGACCGGGTCTTCGCGCGTGCTGACCAGGCGCGCACCGACGCCCGCGCGCTGCAGGCGCTCGATGACGCCGTCCTGGCGCGCGCGCAGCGTCTGCTGCCACGATGGCCGACCGCTGCCCGGCACTTCCAGCAGGGATTCTCCGCGCGCGGTCTGCACGCGATAGCGGCCAGCCGGCAGGACATCGCGCTCGAGCGGATCAACCAGCAGCGCGGCGATCACATCATGCTGCCGGCGCAGCCGCAGCAGGCCACGCAGGGCGTCGTCGTCGAGGCTGGAAGCATCCAGCAGCAGCAGCACATGCGCGCCTGCACGCAAGGTGCGGTCCAGTGCGTCGATGGCTCGCGCCATAGGCTGCGGCGCGCCGCCGGGCTGTTCAGGCAGGGACCATTCGCAGAGCGCCTTCAACACCCGCAGGACGCCCCGCTGGGTGCCGGCGGCAGGCAGCTGCCCGGCGCGGCGGCCGAAAGCGGCCGCACAGACGCGATCGCCCTCAGCCTGCGCGAACCAGGCGAACAATGCGCCCAGACGGGCCGCCTGCACCGACTTGAAGCACGCTCGGGTGCCGAACTGCAGCGCGGCGGCGGTGTCGAGCAGGATGGCCGAGGTGCGCTCGCGTTCCGCCGCGAACAGCTTGGTGTGCAGATCGCCGGTGCGGGCGGTCAGACGCCAGTCGATGTGGCGCACGTCGTCGCCGGGCGCATAGGCGCGCGACTCGGCGTAGTCCATGCCGCGTCCACGGAAAGGGCTGTGGCGGCTTCCCGCAGCACGATCCGCCGAGCGTCGGCGCGCGCCGGCCGCCAGCTGTGCCGCCCGCGAGCGCAGGGCGACCAGTTCGGCCAGCTCGGGAATGATGGCTGCGTGGCTCACCGCCAGCACCGTATCGTGCGCCGCGCTCAAGGCAGCGGCACGCGGTCCAGCAGGGCGCGCAGGATCGAGTCGCTGTCGAGGCCCTCCGCTTCAGCCTCGAAGCTGAGCAGTACGCGGTGCCGGAGGACATCGAGCGCGATCGCGCGGATGTCCTCCGGCGCGACGAAATCCCGCCCGGCCAGCCAGGCGTGGGCGCGCGCGCAGCGCTCCAGCGAGATCGATCCGCGCGGGCTGGCGCCGAATGCGATCTGCCTCTTCAGCTCGGCGCCGTAGGGCGTGGCATCCCGCGTCGCCAGCACGAGCTCGATCAGATAGCGCTCGAGCCGGGGCGCGAAGTGCAGATCGAGGATGCGTCGACGTGCGGCGCGGATGTCATCGGCGCTGATGCGCGCCACGCTGTTGCTGGCAGGCGCCGCCCCCCCGGGCTTCAGTGCGCGGGTCCGCGCCAGGCGCAGGATCTCGGCTTCCGTGTCGGCCTGGGGATAGCCGATGCGCACATGCATCAGGAAACGGTCGAGCTGGGCCTCGGGCAAGGGATAGGTGCCCTCCTGTTCGATCGGGTTCTGGGTGGCCATCACCAGGAACAGGTCGGGCAGGGCATAGGTGACCCGTCCTACCGTGATCTGGCGTTCGCCCATGGCTTCCAGCAGGGCCGACTGGACCTTCGCAGGGGCGCGATTGATCTCGTCGGCGAGCAGCAGGTTGTGGAAGAGTGGACCGGGCTGGAACTCGAAACGGCCTTCCTGCGGCCGGTAGACCTCGGTGCCGGTCAGGTCGGCCGGCAGCAGGTCGGGGGTGAACTGCACTCGGTGGAAGTTGGCCTCGATGCGTGCCGCCAGCGCCTTGATCGCCGTGGTCTTCGCCAGCCCCGGCGCGCCCTCCACCAGCAGATGGCCGTCGGCGAGCAGGGCGATCAGCAGCCGCTCGACCAGTTCGGGCTGGCCCACAACCTCGGCAGCGAGCGCGTCGCGCAGGGCGGCGAAGCGGGCAGCCAGTGGATCCATCCGGGCTTCAGGCGTGGGGTTTTCGGTGGCTTGCATCGGGGGTTCACCGTCTTGGGGCGGGCATGGACAACGCCAGCGTGGGCTTGGTTTCCGCGTGGCACCCTCAGCAGGCAACACAGTGACCTCGGGGGGCGACGCCGTCTCGCTTGCAGTTCGGACACCGACGCTAGCGTTGCCAGTATGCCGACGATGCTGCAGAGCAGCCTGTGCGATTGGTGGGGCCGGCTGCCGGGCGAGATCGATTGCGCTTGAGCGCGCCAATGCGATGTTGCGGCGCATTTGCGGCGCGCTTGCGGCGTTCGAGCCTCGCCGCGTCGAGGTCCAGCTGCTGTGGCTGCTCGGTCGAGGGCGTCCAGCTCGCATCTGTTTCGCGGCGGGGCAGCAGCCTCAGGCGTCGGCGCGCGCCTGACGTGCGAGGAGTTCGTCCAGCGCCATGGGACGCCCCACCAGCCAGCCCTGCGCGTAGCGGCAGCCAAGTTCGCGGAGCACGCCGAGCTGCTCTTCGCGCTCGATGCCTTCCACGACCACGTCCGCACCCAGACCGTGCGCCATGTCGACGATGGCCTCGACGATGCGCCGGGCGCGCGGGTCCTCGAGCATGGCGCGCGCGAAGGCCTGGTCGACCTTGAGCGTGTCGAAACTCAGCAGGTGCATGTGCTGCAGGTTCGAGTAGCCGGTGCCGAAGTCGTCGAGGGCGACCCGCACGCCAGCTTCCCGCGCGCTGCGCATCATCGCGGCAACCCGCTGGTAGTCCAGCTGACGGCTCTCTGTGATCTCGATCTTGATCTGCGCAGGCTGGATGCCCCGCGCGTGCAGGCGATCCAGCAGCCGCGGCAGCAGCGCGTCCTCGACGAGCTGGCGGGCCGAGACGTTGATCGCCATGAAGGGCAGGCGCCCGCGGGGTGAACCGATGCGGGCGAGGGCGTCCAGGCTGGCCTCGAGCACGAACTCGCCGACCGGCACGATCAGCGAGGTTTCTTCGGCCAGCGCGATGAACTCGCCAGGAGAGATCTGGCCTCGCTGGTCGTGGTGCCAACGCACCAGCGCTTCGTAGCCAGCGATCTCACCGCGGTCGATCTCTAGCAGCGGCTGGAAACGAACTTCCAGTCCGCCCGTGCTGAGCGCTTCGCGCAGTTCGGATTCCAAGCGGATCTTGCCAATCCCATCGATCCCCGCATGGATCACCTCGGGCGCCGCAGGTGCCTGTCCCTGGAGGCTGGCCAGAGTTGCGCGGTAGCGGCGCAGCTGCCCTTCGAGCAGGGCGCGCACCACGGGGTCGGTATTGAGCAGGCGTTCGGCGATCTGCTCCGGCGTGATCGGCACCAGCACGCAGTGGTCGATCGCAGTCGCCGTGGCCGTGCGCGGCGAGCGATCGATCACCGCCATCTCGCCCAGCAACTCCCCCGAACGCACTTCGGCCAGCATGCGTTGTTCCGGACCGGTGGTGATCTGCAGCGTTCCGGCCTGCACAAGGAAGGCGCAGTCGGGAGGATCGCCCTCGCGGAACAGCACTTCACCGGGCTTCAGTTCGATTCTGTGCTGGGACACGGTGGGCTCTCTGCAGTCGTCTATCCGGGGCCAGGCAAGCGAACGCGCCAGGCGCTACGCCAGCCCGCAAACACCCGGCCCGTGGCCGAGCGTTCGCCGAGTCTAGCGCCGCTCGCGACCGTGGGCGCACGCGGGTGCACCGAAGCTTCCCAACTGGTCCCAGTGTGCTGCGCACCCTGATCGAGCGGCCGCTGCTGCGCGCACGCCGAAGCATGAAATGTCGGCGGCACAGTCCGCGCTCGCGCAGGCACAAAAACAAAGGGCCGCATGAGCGGCCCTTTGTCGTTTCAGCTGTCGAACATCACTGGAAGGTGATGTTACATGCTGTCGGCCCGCTCAAGGCACTGGTGTTGACGTTGTAAGTTGCTGCCGGGGCAGGGCTAAGTGGCGAGAGAGAACAGCCTGCACTGACGGTAGGCACTGGTCGGGTCGGCCCGGCTCCGTTGGGCGTTACGGTCATCGAGACGATAGTGTTGGCTGGAAATGGCTGCGCACAAGTCACTGCCTGCGGCGGAGTGCCAGATCCGGCGGGGATACTGCATGTGAATCCACCGGTACCCGTAACGTTGCCGCCACCGCCCATTGCCTGAGTTGAGTTGAGGACCAGCGTCAGGGTCTGGTTCTGCGTGTTGCCACCCGTATTGCACGCATTGGCCGGCGGCGGCGGGCTGAAGCCACCACCGCCTGCGCAGCTGTCGCGGCCCTTGAAGATCACGGTCGCCGACGGCTCACCGCCTGCCAGGCTGAACTCGCACTCCCACTCCGCGCCGCCGCCCGGCTGATCCATCAGCGAAGCGACTACGACGGCGGTGCTATTGCCGCCGGCATCGGTGATCGTGGGCGCCTGCGACACGCTGACCACCGCGGTGTCGCCGTCGCCGGAGCACTGCGCGGCAATCGCGCGGCCGGAGATACCGTTGCCGGCGCCGTCGATCAGGCGCAGGTTGACGGTGAACGATCCGTCGCCGATGAACGCGGTCGGGAAGGCCTGCAGGATCAGATCATCCGCAACGTTGATCTCGACTTCCGCAGGTTCCGCATCGCCAAGGGTGAAGGTCAACAGGTTGTCGCCATCCTCGGTCATGCCGCTGGTGACAACGGGAACCAGGACGCAGCCGTTGCTGCCCGTCGGGCTCGGCAGCGGACCGCTGTTGCGACCGCCAATGGTGCCAGTGCCCGAGGCGAGGCTGAAACCGAAGTTGACGAAGGCACCCTGGATCGGCGAGTCGAAGGCATCGCGCAAGCAGACCGTCACATTGGCGGTGGTGTTGCCGGGAATGGCGCCCGGGTTGGCGATGATGTTGAGCTCGGCGATACCCGGATACACCAGAGTCGCGATATCGGACACCAGCTTGGAACCGGTCGTCGTGGTCGCGCTGCCGCGGCTCCAGATCGCCACGCTCTGGCCAAGACGCGACACCGGGTAGTTCACCCGCACTGTCGCTACACCGTTCTCATCGGTGAAGCCGGTTGCAATGATGTTGCCGTGCTGGGCGCGCCCGATGATGTAGGGCAGGACATTGCCGCTGTCCACGCTGGTGCCGGTGTCGTCGTTGCGATTGAAGCGCTGGACCGTCGAAAGGGCCGTCTGGCTGTTGACCTGGGCGATGGTGCGCGCGCTTTCGAGGTCGCGGTTGCCCTGGACGGACTGACCAAACACGAGCAGGGTGTCACCCGGGCCGGCACCGCCGCCGGCGGTCTGGAATGCACCACCCGGAGCGCTGAACAGGAAGCCATTTTCCTGCGGGTTACCGTCGTTGCCCGCAATCGCGAACACACCGGAGCCCTGGGTCGGGAAACCAATCAGCGGAGCGTCGATCAGGCCGAACTCGACGGGTGTGCCCGCAATCACCGGGTTGCCCTGGCGATCGGTGGCAAGTGCACTGACGGTAAGGCTGTAGGTACCGTCGAGGCCTCCGATCAGTCCTTGTTCGTTCGATGCGACGCGATTTGCCTCGATGGCTTCCACATTGGGGCTGGTCAGCTGCAGCGCGAACAGCTTGCCGTCCGAGATCACGACCGTGCGCTCGGCGACCACGGGATCGCTGATGCCGTTGTCGACGTTGTTGTCGGCGCGATCAGCGGTGACGCGGATGGTGGACTGACCGATGCGCGAGCCGGAGATGAAGTTGAATGTGGCACCACCTGCAGTGGTCCTCAGCGCGATGCTCGCGCCGCTGACGTTCTGTCCGGCTGCGTTGACGCCATTGACGCGCTCGCCAGCGGCGGTCGAGGCATCACCGATCACTTCCACGCGAATGTTGTTGAAGGAGGTGTTGCCGGCGACCGGGTTCGGCACCGGCTGGCCGATGCCATCATTCACTTCAGCCTCGAAGACGCCCGAGGTGCGCCCACCAGAACCTTGCGCGTACAGACCGGCAAACGTCGGGAGCAGCTGAACCGTTGCCGGCAGCGGCGGCGCGTTGGAAACGATCTGGATGCTTTGGGTCGTGCTCAGGACACGACCAGTTTCGGGGTCCTGAATGCTCGCGGTAACGACTGCGGTACCGGTGGTGTTGAACGAATGAACGAACGCCGTGGCACGGCCTGAGTTGATACCGACAGGGGTGCTGCCCACCAAGGTCAAGAACTCGTTGTTCTCAATCACCGGCGTGCTCGGATCGTCCTCCGTTTCAGGATCATCAAGGGTCGACAGAGCGGCCACGGTCACCGGGTTGATCGAGAGCCCAAGACCACCCGACCCACCGCGTGGAATGGAGATCGGCTGGCCGCTAGCGGTACGCGCGGTGATGGTGAGCTCACTCATGTAGGGCGAGCCCAGGAAGGGACCAACGCCAAACAGATTCACGGGGAGCTGCGTTCGCGTCGCTTCGATGGTGATGTTTCCGGTCTGCGCCGGAGCGGTGATGGTCACCGGGATCGAGGCGGCAGACGCTGACTGCTGACTAGAAGGCTGGACGGAGAAGGTCAGCGTGACCGCGCCTTGGCTGTTACCCGCGAGGTAGATGAACTCCGCGCGGCCGCCCACAGTCGGGGCGCTGTTGGTCGAGGACTGCTGGCCACCGATGACGCCGAAGATGCCGCCGAGATTGCTCGGGCTCGCCGAAGCGGTGACCACGGTGCCATCGGGGAGCGGCGTGTTGTTGGATGTCGTGGCGTTGACACTGACAGCCAGGCTGCTACCCGCTGGCACGGTTGCACTCTGCGCGCTGGCGCTGATGCGGGCACTCGAGATCGGTCCGAAGGTACCGTCGTTTCCGCTGCCCCCGCCCCCTCCGCAGGCTGTCAGCAGCGCCACCGAGCCCAGCAGCAGGCACTTGAGCAAAAGTGTTGGTTTCATCTTCTCTCTCCAGAAAAGCCGGCAGCGTTCCATCGCCGACCCGATTGTTGATGTCCTGTCAGCTGGGCAACTGGCGTCAGCGCGTGCTGCGTCCCGAAACCGCCAGCACCTTGGGCGTCACAAAGATCAGCAGCTCCGCTTTCTCGGTGCCGTTGCGTTTGGTCCGGAACAGGTTGCCCAACACCGGCACGTCGCCCAGGAACGGCACCTTGCGGAGATCTTCTCGACTGTTGAATTCGTACACGCCACCGATCACCACGGTCTGCCCGTTGTCGACAAGCACCGCGGTATTGATTTCTCGCTTGGAGATCAGAGGAATGTTGCCCAGAGGACTGGGAATGAACTCAGCCAGTTCATCCTTTTTGACCTTGAGCGTCAGATAGACGCGGTCGTCCTGAGTGATCGTGGGCGTCACCAGCAGTTCCAGCACGACCTCCTTGAACTTCGTGGTGATCTGGGCCGATGCGCCCGTGCCCGTTGTGGTGATGTAGCCGATCTCATCGCCCTGCTTGATGCTGGCTTCGCGCTGGTTGGCGGTGATCACGCGGGGACTGGAGACCAGTTCACCCCGACCTTCGGACTGAAGCGCAGAAAGCTCCAGGTCCACCAGGTAGTCGGCGCTGAGGATCGCAAAGCCGATCGAACCGGCAGCATTCTGGACCGGCAGATTGACACCCAGGCGGCTCGCCGCAGGCAGGATGTCACCACGCTGGGGAATAAGGCCACGGCCTTCAAGCAGCGGACCAATGGTCAGCGCGTCGCCGATGTTGCTGGCAGTGTTTCGGGCCCCATAGCGATTGCTCAAGGCGCTGGTGATCAGAGCATTGTTCGCTGCCTGCGAGCCGGAGGTCGTGATCACCCGCCCGCTGCTGCTCTGGTCGGCACCGCTGACGCCGAACTTGGCGCCCAGCTCGCGCGCGAAGTTTTCGCTCGCGATGACGATGCGCGCTTCGATCAGCACCTGGTCCACCGGGCGATCCAGCAGGACGATGAGGTTCTTGATCTCCTCGACCTTCGGCGGTATGTCGTTCACCAGCAGAGTGTTGGTGCGCTTGTCGAAAGTCACGGAGCCGCGAGCCGAAAGAAAGCCGCGTGACTCACCGCCCTGCTGCGCCTGCTGTTGGGCGCCCCCCTGCTGATTACCCTTGCTCTCCTCGGTCAACAGCTTGGCGATCTCTTCGGCACTGCCGTAATTGATCGCGATGTATTCGCTGACCAGCTCGGCGCGCTGCTCCTGCTCGATGCGCGCGTCGGCGATCGCCTTCTCGTAGGTTGCGATCTCGGCCTGCGGAGCGACCCAGATGACGTTGCGATCCTGGCGCTTGTCCAGCGACTTGGCGCGGAGGATCAGATCGAGCGCCTGATCCCAGGGCACATTGATCAGGCGCAGCGTCATGTTGCCGGTGACGCTGTCGGCAGCCACGATGTTGAGGCCCGACTCCTCGGCGATCAGCTGCAGCAAGGTGCGGACCGGGATGTCCTGGAAGGTGAAGGTGACCGGGCGACCGGTATAGCCGGGCTCCGCACCTTCGGCGACGACACCATCCGCTGTGACGACCTGCTGGACCGGATCAATCTCAACGACGAACTCGTTGCCGGTCTGGTAGGCCAAAGGTTCAAAGCGACCGTTCACCGCGATGTCCAACCGCGTGCCTGCGGGGCTGCGGCTCAGCTGCACTGACTGCACGGGCGTGGCGAAGTCGGACACGTCGAGCCGTTCGGCCATCTGCTCCGGGAGAAACACGCCGGCCAGATCGACCTGCACGCGCTGTCCGTCTACACGCATGTCGGACGCCGCGCCTTCGCCTGCCAGGGTCAGGATGATCCTGCCGGTGCCCTGTGGCGTGCGACGGAAATCGATATTGGCGACTTCAGTCACGTTCGCCGTGCGCTTGGCGGGATCGGCCGAATAGGCGGAGACCTGGGTCGCCGTCGTGCTGGCGGCCCCGACGCTGACGATGACGTTGTTGCCCTCGCTGCGCGTCTGGTACGCACTCGACCGGAACAGGTCGATCGAGACTCGCGTGCGGCCGGCAGCCTCCGCGGTGGAGATCGCGCTGGTCGCGCCAATGCCCACGGGGATGCGGCGCTGGGCGACCGCGTTACGGGTATCAGGAAGGTCCACGATGATCCGCGGGGGATCATCGGTGGTGAACACCGGCAGCTCGGCCGCGGGTTCACTCAGGCTGAGGGTGATGTCGACCTGCCCTCCCGGGCCGGCGGAGAAGCTGATGTTCTCGAGGCTGCCCGCCGCAAGCGCGAGGTTGCCCGCTCCGAGCAGGGCGGCGAGCGCCGTGAGCCGCAGGCTGCGGATCCGCAGGACGCTGGTGTAGGACTTGGATGTGCGCTTCATGCGATTCCCCACTGCTTATTCGTTGTCGAGCGCGAGACGCGCCGGGCGTTCAAGCCAGCCACCCGAACCATCGGGAATGAGTTCGACGAGCTCTAGGCCGTCTTCGCGGATTGCGACGATGCGGCCGTCGCTCTGCCCGAGGTACTGGCCCACCCGGACCCTGTGGACCACGCGCTGCGGATCCATCACCAGGGCCACCTGGTTCTCGCCCGCGCCGATCAGGCCGACCATGTCGAGGCCGTCGAGCGGGAAGGCTTCCAGGATCTCCTTGCGGCGATTCGGGTCGGGGCGCGGACCGTCGCTGCGGCTCTGCTCGTCGCGCCGCTGCGGCATCGAGAACGGATCGCGAAGGTCCTGAGCCGCGTACACGAAGGTTTCGAACTGCTTCATCACCGGCAGCGGCTCCAGCGGCGGTGCTGGGCGCTGCTTGACATCAGCGACGTAGTTCTCGAGGTCGCGCATGCCGGGATCGCAGCCGGCGAGGAGAAAAGTCGCGGCGAAGAGGGCAACGAAGCGCGGGATGGTCGGCATCTTGCTCATCGCGCGGCCCCCTGCTGTGCCTGAGCCTCAGCCACTTCGGCCTGCTCCTCTTCGTCGAGATAGCGGTAGGTCTTGACGGTGCCTTCGAGCACCAGCCCGCTGCTCGCGCCGACCTTCTCGTCGCGGGGCTTCAACGAGATGTCGTGCATCGTCATGATGACCACGCGTGGCAGCGACGCAACGCCACTCACGAAGTCGCCAAACTGGTGGTAACTGCCTACCATGCGCAGCGAGATCGGCTTCTCCGCGTAGAACTCCTTGCGGATCTCCGGCTGCGGCTGGAAGAGCTCGTTGGCGATACCCGAAGCGAGCGCAGTTTGCGAGATGTCGACGATCAGGTCGGGCATTTCAGTGCGGGACGGCAGCTGCCGCAGCATCTGCTGGAGCATGGCTTCCATCTCCGCAAGCTGCTCCTTGAGCGGCTCCAGGTTCACCGCCTTGGCCTGCTCCTTCTCGAAGTCATCGCGAAGTCCGACTTCGGCGCGACGAAGCGTCTCAAGCTGATCTTGCTGGGTGCTGACAAACAGGTACCAGCCAAAGAACAGGATCAGCACCACCACCATGGCGCAGAAGAACGCCTTGACCGGCGGCGGCCAAGCACCAGCGTTGTTGAAGTCCAGATTGCTGAGGTCAAAGTTCTTCATGGCTGGACCTCCGGCGCACCCTCGGCTGTTTCTCCCTCGCCCTCGCCCTCGCCCTCTCCAACCGGCTTGGTCGCGGTGGCGTTCATCCGGAAGAAGTAGGGCATCGCCTTGTCGTCGCCCTTGATCTCGATCACACCAAGATCCGCGCTAGTGAGCCATTCCGCCGCCTCGATGTTGCGCATGTAGGACGATACCCGGGCGTTCGACTGGGTCATGCCCTCCAGAGTCAACTGGTTGCCTGCCTGCTTCACCGAAGACAGGCGCACGCCATCAGGGATTGTCCGGACCAGATCATCGAACAGGTGCACCATCTGCGAGCGGTTGGCCTGCAGCTGCTCGATGACCGCCTTGCGCGCCAGCAGATCGGACTTCTTCTTCTCCAGAATCTCGATCTCGGCGGTTTTCGTCTTCAGCGCCGTGATCTCGCGCGTCAGATAGGCGTTCCTCTGCTGCTGGTTGCTGATCAGGCCGTCGAAGTACTGGATCGCACCGAAACTGACGGCGATGGCAAGGCCGGCGCACAAACCCAGCAGGGCGAAGAACTCGTTCTGGCGCTGCTTGCGGCGCTCGGCGCGCCACGGCAATAGATTGATCTTGGCCATTTAGTCGAAGCTCCTGAGTGCGAGCCCGGCGGCGATCATCAGCGAAGGCGCGTCCTGCGCCAGGGCCTGCGCTTGGACCCGCGAGGCCAGGGACATGTTCGCCAGCGGGTTGGCCACTACGGTGCTCACGCCAAGCTGGTCCTCGACCATCTCGGCCACGCCGGCAATCGATGCGCAGCCGCCAGCCAGGACGATCTGGTCGACGCGGTTGAACTCGCTGCCGGCATAGAAGAACTGCAGCAGTCGGCTGACCTGCTGGACCATGGCTTCCTTGAACGGCTCCAGCACTTCGATCTCGTAGCTCTCGGGCAGGCCGCCCTGACGCTTGGCCAAGCCGGCCTCCTCGTAGGACAGGCCGTAGCGGCGCATGACCTCGTCAGTCAGCTGCTTGCCGCCGAACACCTGCTCGCGGGTGTAGATGCTGCGCTGGTTGCGGAGCACGTTGAGCGTGGTCATGGTCGCACCGACGTCGACCAGGGCGACCAGGCCATCGCGCGTGACCGAAAGCTGGTCGGCGATCAGGCGGAAGGCGTTCTCCATCACGAAGGCTTCGACGTCGACGACCTTGGTGTTGAGGCCACCGAGGTCGAGGGCCGCCGTGCGGACCTCGACGTTCTCGGTACGCGAGGCCGCCAGCAGGACCTGGACCATCTCCGGGTTGTCCTTGACCGGCCCCAGCACCTCGAAGTCGAGGCTCACTTCCTCGATCGGGTAGGGGATGTACTGCCCGGCTTCGACCTGGATCTGGTCTTCCAGCTCGTCTTCGGACAGGTCGGCCTGCATGGGGATGATCTTGGTGATCACCGCCGAACCGGCCACGGCCGCGGCCGCGAAGCGGGTCTTGGACCCGGAGCGGTTGAGCGCACGCTTGATCGCTTCGCCCACCGCCTCGACCTCGACGATGTTCTTTTCGACCACGGCATTGGGAGGAAGCGGCTCCACCGCGTAGTGCTCGACGCGATAGCGACCGCCGCTTTGGCTCAGCTGGAGCAGCTTGACGGCCGTGGAGCTGATGTCCACGCCGATCAAGGGCACCTTCTTGTTTGCGAACAGCCCCACGGTTTCTCCCCTTCCCACAAGCCCTTACAGGCAATAACTCCACGACTACATTAAATAACGATTATTTGCAGTCTGGCAACAGATAGCCGCGGTTCAGGCTGCGACAAGCGCGATGTCCGTCAAGGTTTCGTGGTTCCGTGGCGACGGCACGGGCCGTGCTCCGGTGCTTTCAGCAGCCTCCGCGGGCGCTGCCGCTCAGGCCGGGGCGCCTATACTCGGCGCCCTCTCCCTTGCTGCCGGACGCCGCGGATGCGCCTGTTTCGACGCCTTTTGCGCTGGGCCCTCGTGCTCGGGCTCCTGTTTGGCGCGCTCGGCCTGGGCGCGCTCGGCGTGGCCTGGTGGCTGATCGCACCGACCCTGCCTGACGTGCAGGTCCTGCGCGACGTCCGCCTGCAGGTGCCCCTGTCGGTGTACTCGGCCGACGGCAAGCTGATGGCCGTGTTCGGCGAGGCCCGACGCAAGCCTGCCGCCATCGACCAGATCCCCGAACAGGTCAAGCAGGCGGTGATCGCCATCGAAGACGCGCGCTTTTACGAGCATCCCGGCATCGACTGGCGCGGCATCACCCGTGCGGTCTGGCTGCTGGCCACCAGCGATCGCGAACGCGTCCCGGGCGGCAGCACCATCACCCAGCAGGTGGCGCGCAACTTCTTCCTGAGCGCCGAGTACAGCTACAGCCGCAAGCTCACCGAGATCTTCCTGGCGCTCAAGATGGAGCGCGAGCTCAGCAAGGACGAGATCCTTGAGCTCTATCTGAACAAGAGTTTCTTCGGCAACCGCGCTTATGGGATCGCTGCCGCCGCCGAGTTCTACTACGGCAAGGAACTGCAGGACCTCGAACTGCATGAGGCGGCGATGTTGGCCGGTATCCCCAAGTTCCCGTCCAGCGGCAATCCGCTGACCAACCCGGAGCGGGCGCGGATCCGGCGTGACTACATCCTGCAGCGGATGCACGAGGTCGGCTTCATCGATGAGGCCAGCCTGCGCGCAGCGCAGGCGACGCCGGACACCGCGCGGGCGAACGAACCCGCCGTCGAACTGGAAGCGCCCTATGTTGCGGAGATCGCGCGGGCCGACGCGGTCGAGCGTTTTGGCGCCGACGCCATGTCCGACGGCCACCGCGTCTTCACGACCCTGCACAGTGCAGGCCAGGCTGCAGCCAATCGCGGCCTGCGTCAGGCCCTGCTCGACTACGACCGCCGCCACGGCTGGCGCGGCGCCGAGTCGAGCGTCGACGTGCCCGACGCGGCCACTCCTGCACAACTTCAGCGCCTGCTGCGTGACTACCCGACGGTAGCGGGCCTGCACGCAGGCCTCGTGCTGGAAAGCTCGACCGAACGCGCGCAGCTGATCCTGCGCGACGGGCAACTGGTGGAGCTCGGCTTGGAACAGGTGGCATGGGCGCGACCCTTCCTCGACGAGGATCGCCGTGGACCCGCTCCGCGCGCGGTCGACGCGGTGCTGTCGGTGGGCGACGTGGTGCGGGTGGAGCTGGACGCCGAAGGCGCCTACCAGCTCTCGCAAGTGCCCAAGGCCCAGGGGGCCCTGGCCGCGGTCGATGCCGAATCCGGCGCGGTCCGCGCGCTGGTGGGCGGATTCAGCTTCGCCCTGAACAAGTTCAATCGCGCGACCCAGGCGCAGCGGCAGCCCGGTTCAAGCTTCAAGCCCTTCGTCTACGCAGCGGCCTTCGAGCGCGGCTATGGCCCCGGCTCGATCGTGCTCGATGCACCGGTGGTGTTCCGCCAGCACGACGGCACGACCTGGCGTCCGCAGAACGACAACGCGACCTTCGCCGGGCCGATGCGCCTGCGCGAGGCCATGGTGACCTCGCGCAACCTGGTATCGGTGCGCCTGCTGGACGCCATCGGCGCCAGCTTCGCCCGGCGCTACATCCAGGGCTTCGGCTTCTCGCCCGAGAGCCTGCCCGAGAACCTGTCGCTGGCGCTGGGCACCAGCTCGACGCCGCCTCTGGCCATGGCCCGCGGCTACACCCTGTTCGAGAACGGCGGCTATCTCGTCGATCCCTATTTCATCGACCGCATCGAGGATCGCGACGGCAACGTGGTCTACCAGGCCAATCCAGCCAGGGCCTGCCGCGATTGCCCGCAGCGCCTGCGCGAGGAGCTCGATCGCAGCAGCGACACAGGCTTCGACCTTGGCCCTGCGCAGGCCTCGGCCACGCCCGCCGACAGCGCGACCATCGAAGGTGCCTCGGCAGCCGGCGAAGAAGAGCCCGTGCTGGCGCCGCGCCGCATCGATGCGCGCACCGCCTACCTGGTCAACTCGCTGCTGCGCGACGTCGTCCGACGCGGCACCGGGCGCAATGCGCTGGTCCTCAACCGCGGTGATATCGGCGGCAAGACCGGCAGCACCAATGACCACCGCGATGCGTGGTTCGTGGGCGTGGGCGGCGGCCAGGCCGTCGCCGCCTGGGTGGGTATGGACGATTTCGCCTCGCTTGGCCGCGGCGAGTTCGGCGCGCGCGCGGCGCTGCCGATCTGGATCGAGTACATGCGTGGCGCCCTGGCTGAGGTGCCGGAAACGCGGCTCACCCAGCCGTCCGGCATTGCCACCGTGAGCATCGACCCGGCCACGGGCGTCCTGCTGCCGCCTGGCACGCCGGGCGCACTGCCCGAGCTGATCCGGGTCGAGGACATCGCCCGTCTGCAGCGGACCGCACCTGCCGACGAGCGCGCGCTGAATGCGCAGGAGAGTTTCGACATCTTCTGAGCCCGCGCAGCGCCGGTGGCGCCTGAGTCCCACCCCAGCCAGCGTGCGGCGGAAGGGTGCCACGTCCGCGCCCACTCCCTCGCGGTCACGGCGCGCATGCGCACGCGATCAAGTCTCTCGGCTATGCTCGGAAAACCGCGACCGCACCGGGGAACCTCATGCGACATGCCGCCGAGCACGCCCGCACCCGCACGCGAGAAGCCCGTCAACGGCTCGCCTTCGAAGCCGCGCGCCTGATGGCCGAAGGCGGCATCCGCGACTACAACGTCGCCAAGCGCCGCGCCGCGGCCAGGCTTGGCGTCACCGACGAGGGCGCGCTGCCGCGCAATGCCGAGATCGAAGTCGCGCTGCGCGAGTACCAGCGCCTGTTCCAGGCCAGCGAACAGCCGCAGGCGCTGCGCGAACGTCGCGAGGCTGCGCTGGAGGCGATGCGCTTCTTCGAACGCTTCGATCCCCGATTGGTCGGGGCTGTGCTCGACGGTTCCGCCGACCAGCGCTCGGCGGTCTGCCTGCACCTGTTCTGCGACGAGGCGGATACCGTTGGCCACTTCCTGCAGGAGCACGGCATTCCGGTCGAACAGCAGAGCCGCCGGCTGCGCCTGGACCGCGAGCGCAGCGCGGTGTATCCGGTTTACGTCTTCAACGCCGACGGCCTACCGTTCGACCTCACCGTGCTGCCCCGCGATGCCTTGAGGCAAGCGCCCCTTGACCGCATCGACGATCGGCCGATGAAGCGCGCTTCGCTGTCCGCGCTGCGCGACCTGATCGACGCGGGCGGCTGAGCCACCGACCGAGCCCGTGCGCCATTGGCTGCTGCTGCAACGCAAACGCCCACCTCGCGGTGGGCATTTGCGCGACGCGGATAGCGCGATGCTCAGCGGGCGCTGATCGGCGCGTAATCGCGCACGTTGGCGCCGGTGTAGATCTGGCGCGGGCGGCCGATCTTGGCTTCCGGATCGTTCTGCTGCTCGAGCCAGTGGCTGACCCAGCCGGCGGTGCGGGCGATCGCGAACATCACCGTGAACATCTCGGTCGGAATGTTCAGCGCCTTGTAGATCAGGCCCGAGTAGAAGTCGACGTTCGGGTAGAGCTTGCGGGCGACGAAGTAGTCGTCCTTCAGGGCAGCCTCTTCCAGCTTCATCGCCACCTCGAGCAGCGGATCGTTGACGCCGAGGTCGGCCAGCACCTTGTGGGTCATCTCGCGGATGATCGAGGCGCGCGGGTCGTAGTTCTTGTAGACGCGGTGGCCGAAGCCCATCAGGCGGAAGCCGGAGTTCTTGTCCTTCGCCTTCTCGACAGCCTTGGCGACATCCTCGGGGCGACCGATCTCCTCCAGCATCTTCAGCACTGCCTCGTTGGCACCGCCATGCGCCGGGCCCCACAGGGCGGCGATGCCGGCGGCCACGCAGGCATAGGGGTTGGCGCCGGTGGAGCCGACCAGGCGCACGGTCGAGGTCGAGGCGTTCTGCTCGTGGTCGGCGTGCAGGATGAACAGCAGATCCAGCGCCTTGGCGGCCACGGGCGGCAGCTCCAGCGGGCCCGAGGGGACCTCGAACATCATGTGCAGGAAGCGGTTGACGTACTCGAGGTTGTTGCGCGGATAGCGGTTGGGCCAGCCGATCGAATAGCGGTAGCAGGCGGCTGCAATGGTCGGCACCTTGGCGATCAGGCGGATCGCCGCCAGGCGACGCTGGGCCGGGTCTTCCATGTCCAGGCTGTCGTGGTAGAAGGCCGCGAGCGAGCCGATCATGCCGCACAGCATGGCCATCGGGTGCGCATCGTGGCGGAAGCCGCCGAGGAAGTTCTTCAGGGCCTCGTGCATCATCGTGTGATGCGTGACCTCGTGCTCGAAGCTCTTGAACTCGGCCGCGGTCGGCAGCTCGCCCTGCATCAGCAGGTAGGCGACCTCCAGGAAGCTCGAATGCTTGGCCAGCTGCTCGATGGGGTAGCCGCGGTACAGCAGCACGCCCTGATCACCGTCGATGTAGGTGATCGCGCTGCGGCAGCTGGCAGTGGCGACGAAGCCCGGATCATAGGTGAAGTAGCCTGTTTCCTTCGGCAGCTTGCCGATGTCGACGCAGGGCGCGCCGAGCGTGCCGCGCAGCAGGGGAAACTCGGCGCTCTTGCCGGCAGCGGAATCGGTGAGCGTGAGGCTCTGGCTCTCGGACACGGCTAACTCCTTGGTGCGTGTTATCTGGGGAGGAAATGCGGCGGCAACCGTCTCTGCGGAGCGCTCACACTGCAGCGGGCCTGCCCTGGGGGAGTCCCCGCGCATTCCCGACGCGCATGCAAGCAAGAGCTGGGCCCGAGTGCGGTGCGTGGCACGCATCCGGACGACGCCCGCGCATCAGGGCAGCGCTGTTGAAAGACCGTCGAAGTATGCCACGCAGGCCTGTGAGGGTCAGTCCAACTTTGGTGAAGCGCAGGGTCGCCTCAGCGCTGCGCAGGGCGCATTGGCCGGCTCCGGAAACGGCAACAGGCCCGGCAGCCGGAAGGCTGCCAGGCCTGGAGACGAAACCCTGTGGGGGGATTACTTCTGGGCGTAGCGGCGACGGAACTTGTCGATGCGGCCGCCGGTATCGACGATCTTCTGCTTGCCCGTGTAGAACGGGTGGGACTCAGCGGAGATTTCCACCTTGATCAGCGGATACTCCTGGCCGTCTTCCCACTTGATCGTCTCCTTGCTGGTCAGCGTGGAGCGGGTCAGGAAGGAGAAGTCGCAGGACACGTCCTGGAACACGACCGGATTGTACTTGGGGTGGATGTCGGCTTTCATGGCGCGGCCCGGAATTCGGCGAGACAAGAGCGGCATGGTAACGTTCGCCGCCGCCCCCTGCAAGTCACTCCTCGCATGCTGCCTCCAGGACCGAGCTGCGCATCCTTCCTCAAGGGCGCAAGTCTGCTGTTTCTACTCGGCTTAGCCGCCAGCGGCGCTCGCGCCGAGGATCCCGCCGCCCTGAAGACCCAGGTCCAGGAAACAGTGGGCCTGGAGGAATCCCAGCGCAGCGGCCTGCTGGCGAGCCTGGACGCGGCCCAGCAGAACCTGGGCGCGGCGACGCGAAAGCGCGCGGAAACCGAAGCACTGCGCGCCGCTGCGGCCGGTGCGGCGACCGAGGTCCAGCGACTTGAGCGCGAACTTGCCCGTGACGAATCGGCGGACATCGAGCGCAGTCGACGCCGGATCGACGCGCTCGACGACACCGAGTCGCTGGAACAGGAGTTGCGCGCGCTGCAGGCGCGCATCGAACCGCTGCGGCGCGAGCTGCAGGCCGTGACCGCGGCGCTGGACGCCAATGACACCGGCACGGGCGTCTCGCAGGTGCGCCTGCAGGAAAGCATCGATGCCTTGAGCCAACGGCTGGCGGAAACCACCGGCGATGGCGGCCTTGCCGATCGCGTCGGGCGCGAACAGATCGAGGCGGAACGCGAGCTGCGCCTCGCCGAATTCGAGCACGCGCAGGTGCGCGCCGAAACGATCGACACCCGACGCGCGCCGCTGCTGCTGCAGCAACGCCTGCTGCGTCGACAGCTGGAGATGCTGGAGCCGCTTGAGGCCCTGCTGCAGTCGAAGCTGGGCGAGCGGGGCGAGGCCGAGCTGGGCGCCCTGGAAGCGGCGCTGGCCGTGCAGCAGCTCGCGCTGGCGGAGGCACCGCGGCCTCTGGCCGATGCGGCGGCCGCCAACGTCGAGCTGGGTCGCACCTATGCCCAGGCCAACCGTCGATTGAGCGCGATGCGCGTGGACACGGCGACGCTGGCGCGCGAGCGCGAGCGCCTGCAGCGCGCACTGCGCGACGCAGAGTCGCGGGTTGCGCTGGGCGCAAGCGGCGAGGCAGTGGGCGCGGTGCTGCTGCGCGAGCGTCAGCGGCTTCCCCAGCCCGAGGTTCTGCGCCGGCAGATCGCCGAGCTGCGCGAGGAAGTGGTGCAGCTGCGGCTGCGCCTGCTCGATGTCGCGGACGCGGAGCCCAGGCTGGAAAGCCTGGCAAACGAGTTGAACGCGGCAGCCGCCGACGAAGAGCCGCCGCAGGCCGCCGGACTGCAGGGCGCGGCGGCGCCGACGCAGGATGTCCAAGCGCTGGTCCGCACCCGTGGCGATCTGCTGCGACGGCTCGACACCACCCTGCGCCGCCTGATCGAGAGGATCGAGCAGGCCGAAGTCACGCTGGAAGGCCAGCTCGAAGCCAGCCTGCAGCTCAAGGCCCTGCTGGATCGTCAGCTGTTCTGGATTCCCAGCCACCGCAGCGTCGATCTCGACTGGCTGCGCCAGCAGGGCGCTGGCTGGTCCGATCTGCTCAATCCGCCTCGCCTCGGCAGCAGCGTCGAACGCGTGCTGCACACCGTCTCCGAACGCTTCTGGTCGAGCCTCCTGGGCCTGCTGCTGGTGCTCGGGCTGTTCGTGCTGCAGCGGCGCGCGCGCGCGCGCCTGCCCGAGTTGGCACCGCCGCTGCGGCGCATTCGCGAGGACCGCTACGCGCTGACGTGGCAGGCACTGGGCTGGACCATCCTGGCTGCCCTGCCCTGGGCCGCGATGATCTGGCTCGGCGGCCGGCTGCTGCAGATCTCGGGCGAACCCGGTCGCTACACCCATTCGATCGGCATCGCGCTCGCGACCCTGACCGGCAGCATCGCCCTGTTCACCTTCCTGCGCTGGAGCCTGATCGAGCGCGGCCTGGTGCATGCGCACTTCCGCTGGACCCGGGCCCGCCGCGAAGCGCTGGCCACCGCGGTGCCGCGCGCAGCCTGGGTATTGCTGCCGGCGCAGCTGCTCAGCGTGCTGGCCCTGGTACGCGGACAGGACCTCGCCATCGACACCGCCGGACGCAGCTTGCTGATGCTGTTCGCGATCACCGGTGGTGGCTTGTTCTGGTGGCTGCTCGCGCCGGGCCGGCTATGGAGTCCGCGCGGCGGCGTGGTCGAGCCGGTGCGCCTGCGCCAGGCCCTGCGTATCGCCCTGGTCGCCCTGCTGCTGCTGATCCTCGCGCTGACGCTCAAGGGCTACGTGTTCACCGCTGGCGTGCTGGTGCGCTGCCTGTGGGAAACCGGCGGAGTGATGCTGGCGGTGTCCCTGCTGCACGGCCTGCTGAGCCGCTGGTTCCTGCTCGGCGAGCGCCGCCTCGCCCTGCAGCGCGCCGAGGCCCGTCGCGAGGCCGAGCGTGCAGATGGCGCGGACAGCAGCGACAGTGAGCTGCCGGTCGAGAGCGAGGCCGAGCAGATGGATATCCAGAGCATCAGCGCACAGACCCAGCGCCTGGTGCGAGCGGTCAGCGCCAGCGCCCTGGTGGTGCTGCTGTTCTGGGTGTGGGCGGACATCCTGCCGGCCCTGCAGCGGCTCGACGAGATCGCCCTGTGGAGCTTCTCGGACAAGGCCGCCGACGGCAGCGCCATCATTGGCCAGGTGTCGCTGCGTGCGGCCCTGATCGGCGCCGCCGCCCTGCTGCTGACCGTGGTGGCCGCACGCAACCTGCCCGGCCTGCTGGAGATCGGCCTGCTGAACCGCGTGCACATCGACGCGCCGACCCGCTATGCGATCACCACCCTGGCGCGCTACGCGATCGTGATCGTCGGCGTGCTGCTGGGCCTGTCCTTCCTCGGCATGCGCTGGTCGCAGCTGCAGTGGATGGCGGCGGCGCTGACGGTCGGCCTGGGCTTCGGCCTGCAGGAGATCTTCGCCAACTTCGTGTCGGGCCTGATCCTGCTGTTCGAGCGGCCCTTCCGGGTCGGCGACATCATCACCATCGGCGAGTTCACCGGCCGGGTCACCCGCATCCGCACGCGAGCCACCACCATCCTCGACTTCGACAACAAGGAAGTGGTGATCCCGAACAAGGCCTTCATCACCGACCGCCTGACCAACTGGACGCTGAGCGACTCGATGACGCGGCTGATCGTCAAGGTCGGCGTAGCCTACGGCAGCGATGTCGCGCAGGTGCACCGCCTGCTGCTGAAGGCCGCTGCCGAGTGCCCGCACATCACCTCCGAGCCTCCGCCGCGCACCTGGCTGATGGCCTTTGGCCCCAGCTCGCTCGACTTCGAGCTGCGCGTGTTCGTGCCTTCGATCGATCTGCGCCTGCTGGCGCAGAGCGACCTGCATGGTCGCGTCGCCACCCTGCTGGCCGAACAGGGCATCGAGATCGCGTTCCCGCAGATGGACCTGCACGTGCGCGATCTGCCGGCCGCGCTGGCCGAGGGTCGCCGCTCATCGAACGATGAGCGGCCGGAGGCTCCGGCGGTCTGAGCCGCAAAGCCCGCGCCGGCCCTCAGGCGTCGAGCCCGATCGCCCTCCGCAGCAGGACCTGCAGGCGCTGCGGATCGATACGGCCGACGATGGCGGCGTTCGGGCCGCGCGGGTCGCGGCTGTCCCAGTCGACGCGGGTGGCGCCGCGGTACAGGCCCTGCGCCACTTCGACCTCGATGCGGCGCAGGCGCACCTCGCTGCCGATCTCGGGCTCCAGCACCACCGCCATCGCCAGCGCGTCGGCGCTGTGGAAGGTGTCGGCGTGGTGGGCGCGAATGAAGGCGCGGGTCTGCGCCGAGATCATGTCGTAGAAGCGGGCGAGCTCGCCGCCCTCGGCCAGCCAGCGGCCGAACTGCTCGTCCGGCATGGCGTGCGCCAGGGTTGCCTCCCAGTCGACCAGCTCGAAGGCCGGCCAGGCGTCGAACACCACCTTGGCCGCTTCGGGATCGAAGTAGATGTTGAACTCGGCGCTGGGCGTGATGTTGCCGAGGCCCGTCACCGCTGCGCCCATCACCACCAGGCGTGGAATCCGCTCCGGCAGCGAAGGATCGAGGCGCAAGGCCAGCGCCAGATTGGTCAGCGGCCCCAGCGTCACCAGGGTGAGTTCGCCCGCGTATTCGCGCGAGAGCCGCAGGATCGCCTGCACCGCGTGTTCGCTCTGCGCCGCCCGGGTGGGTGCCTCAAGACCGGCATCGCCGAAGCCATCGCTGCCGTGCACATAGGCGGCATCGACGGCCGGCCATACCAACGGCCGATCGGCGCCGACGAACACCGGCACCTCCAGCCCGCAGCGCTCGACCAGGGTCAGCGCGTTGCGGGTGGTGTGCGTGAGGCCGACGTTGCCGGCGGTGACGGTGATGCCCACCACCTCGGCGCGCGGATGGCGCAGGGCCATCAGCAGGGCGAGGGCGTCATCCACGCCGGGGTCGGTGTCGATCAGAAGCTTCTGCTTGGTGGTCACTGGGTTCTCGATGTGAGCGGTTCGAAATCGTTGGCGTCGGCGATGGGCCGACCGGCGGATGGGAGTGGCTTGGCCAAGGCTGCAGAGTTGACCGGGGCGAGTGTCATGGCCCTGGTGGGCCAGGGCCCACCGCCAGACATTACGTCAGGGTGGGCCAGGGCCCACCGCCAGACATTACGTCAGGGTGGGCCAGGGCCCACCCTAAGCACCTGCATAACGGACGGCGGCGCCGATCCAGCGGGCGATCACGCGGTCGGCGCGCTCGGGGCTGTCGGCGAGCAGCGCGTCGGCAAGCCGCTGCGCAGCCGGCAGCAGGTCGGCATCACGACCAAGGTCGGCGATGCGGAAACCGACGAGGCCGGTCTGGCGGGTGCCCAGCAGTTCGCCCGGGCCGCGCAGTTCGAGATCCTTTTCGGCGATGACGAAGCCGTCGTTGGTCTGGCGCAGGGTGTCGAGGCGCTCGCGCGCCAACCGCGACAGCGGCGACTGGTACAGCAGCACGCAGCTCGATTTGGCCGCACCGCGGCCGACCCGGCCGCGCAGCTGGTGCAGCTGGGCCAGGCCCAGCCGTTCGGCGTTCTCGATCACCATCAGGCTGGCGTTCGGCACGTCGACGCCGACCTCGATCACCGTGGTCGCGACCAGTAGCTGGAGCTCGCCGGCCTTGAAGGCCTGCATCACCGCCTGCTTCTCGGCCGGCTTCATGCGCCCGTGCACCAGCGCGACGCGCACCTCGGGCAGCTGCGCCAGCAGCTGCTCGTAGGTGGTCTGCGCGGCCTGTGCCTGCACCTCGTCGCTGTCCTCTATCAGGGTGCAGACCCAGTACACCTGGCGCCCTTCGGCGCAGGCCGCGCGGATGCGCTCGACCAGCTCGGGCCGGCGCTCCACGCCCAGCGCCACCGTCTGCACCGGCGTGCGCCCGGGCGGCAGGGCGTCGATCACCGAGACATCGAGGTCCGCATAGGCAGTCATCGCCAGCGTGCGCGGGATCGGCGTGGCGGTCATCACCAGCTGGTGCGGGATGCGGCTGCCGACCAGGCCCTTGTCGCGCAGGGCGAGGCGCTGGTGCACGCCGAAGCGGTGCTGCTCGTCGATGATGGCGAGCCCGAGGCCGGCGAAGGCCACGCCCTCCTGCATCAGCGCGTGCGTGCCGACAACCACGCCGGCGCCTTCCGCAATGCGCGCGAGCGCGGCCGAGCGCGCGCGACCCTTGACCTTGCCGGCCAGCCAGACGACCTCCACGCCCAACGGTTCCAGCCAGCCGCGGAAGTTGTTGAAGTGCTGCTCGGCCAGCAGTTCGGTCGGCGCCATCAGCGCCACCTGGGCGCCGGCCTCCACCGCGTGCAGGCCCGCCATCGCCGCGACCACGGTCTTGCCGGAGCCGACGTCGCCCTGCACCAGTCGCAGCATGGGCTCGCTGGCGCCGAGGTCCTGCAGCACCTCGCCCAGCACGCGCTCCTGCGCATCGGTGAGTGCGAAGGGCAGATGTGCGCGCAGGCTTCGGGCCAAGCGACCGCTCGCGCGCAGCGGCGGCGCGCCCTGCTGGCGCAGGTCGACGCGCTGGCGCCGCAGGCTCAGGTGATGGGCGAGCAACTCCTCCAGCGCCAGACGGCGCCGCGCCGGATGGCGGCCGTCGCTGAGTGCGGCGAGATCGGTGCCGACCGTGGGCGCATGCACGAAGCGCAGGGCGCGACCGAGGTCGGGCAGCTTGAGCTCGGCGCGCAGGCCTGCGGGCAGCAGCTCGAACTCCTCCGACGGCGGCAGCGCGTCGATGGCCGCGTGCACCAGCTGGGCGAGCCGCGCCGGGCCGATGCCCTCGACCGTCGGATAGACCGGGTCGAGCCTTTCCGAGACTTCGCCGCGCTCGGATTCGCTGATCCGCCGATAGCTGGGGTGAACCATCTCCATCGACAGGCCGGAATTGCGCGCCTCGCCGTAGCAGCGCACCCAGGCGCCGTGCGTGAACTGCGCGACCTGGCCGGCGTGGAAGTGGAAGAAGCGCAGCACCAGGGTGTCGCCGCTGTCGTCGCTGATCGCGACCTTCAGCTGCGGACGGAAGCGGAAGCCCTTCTCCACCGCTTCGACGCGGCCCTCGACCATGGCCCTCTCGCCGTGGGCGAGGCTGGCGATCGGCGCGACGCGGGTGCGGTCCTCGTAGCTGCGCGGCAGCCAGAACCACAGGTCCTGCAGGCGCTCGATGCCCGCGGCCGCGAGCTTCTGCGCGACCTGCGGGCCGACGCCCGGCAGGCCGCGCACGCTGGCCTCGCCGGCATGCGCGATGCCCTGCCGCGCGGCGAGGCTGTTCATGGCTTGAACAGGAGGCCCGGGCTCAGCCGAGCACCATCACCGCGTCGACCTCGACCGCCGCGCCGCGCGGCAGCGCCGAGACGCCGATGGTCGAGCGCGCCGGGTAGGGCGCCTCGAAGTATTCGGCCATCACCGCGTTGACGGTGGCGAAATGGCCGAGGTCGGTGAGGTAGATGCCGATGCGGGCGACGTCGGCCAGCGAGCCGCCGGCGGCCTCGCAGACGGCCTTCAGGTTCTCGAACACGCGACGGGTCTGGAAGGCGATGTCGCCCAGCACCAGCTCGCCGGTGTTGGCCGACAGCGGGATCTGGCCGGAAAGGAAGACCAGGTTGCCGCAGCGCACGGCCTGCGAGTACGGGCCAATGGCGGCGGGCGCCTTGTCGGAGTGGATGGCATTGCGGGGCATGGGCGCTCCTTGCGTCGCGGGATTCGGGGATGAAGATGGAGAAGCGGCGGCGCTACAGGCGCTGGATGCCCAGCACCACGTCCAGCTTGCGCACGCGCCGCATCACGTCGGCCAGATGCTTGCGGTGCTTCACCTCGATGCCGAAGTGCATCACCGCCATGCGCAGGTCGCGCTCCTGGTATTCGACGTTGTCGATATTCGATTCGGCTTCGGCGATCGCCGCTGCGACCTGGGCAAGCACGCCGGGCTTGTTCAGCACCTCGACGCGCAGGCCGGCGCGGAAGTCGCCTTCGACCTCGCGGTCCCAGTCGACCGGCACCCAGCGCTCCGGGCTCTTCTGCAGCTCGGGCAGGTTCGGGCACTCCATGCGGTGCACGACCACCCCTTTGCCCGATGACAGATAGCCCATGATCTCGTCGCCCGGCAGCGGCCGGCAGCAGGCGGCAAAGCTGAGCAGACCGTGGCCGGCGCCGCTGATGTGGATCTTCTCCAGCCGCGGGGTCGAGCGACGCTCCCCGGGGCGGCGACCCTCGGTCAGCGCCAGCGCCACCTGCTGGGGCATGCGGTTGCCGAGCGCGATGTCGGCGAGCAGGTCTTCCAGCCGGCGCAGGCGATTGTCCTGAAGGTAGTGGTCGAGTACCGCCGGCGGCACCCGCTCCAGCGAGGCCTCGATGGCGTCGAGCGCGGCTTCGAGCATGCGGTGACCGAGCTCGACGGCATCCTCGTGCTGCAGGCGCTTCAGGTGGTGGCGGATCGCCGTGCGGGCGCGCGAGGACACCACGAACTCCAGCCACTGCGGGTTTGGCACAGCGGAAGGCGCGGTGATGACCTCGACCGTCTGGCCGCTGGTCAGGCGCGTGCGCAGCGGGGCGAGCTTCTTGTCGATGCGCGAGGCCACCGCGCGGTTGCCGACGTCGGTGTGCACTGCGTAGGCGAAGTCGAGCACGGTCGCACCGCGCGGCAGGGCGAAGATGCGACCCTTGGGCGAGAAGATGTAGACCTCGTCCGGGAACAGGTCGACCTTGACGTTCTCCAGGAACTCCAGCGAGCTGCCGGCGTCCTGCTGCGATTCCAGCAGCTCGGAGAGCCAGGCGCGCGCGCGGTTCTGGGCGTTGTTGTTGCTGTTCTGCGAGGCGTCGGTCTTGTACAGCCAGTGCGCGGCGATGCCGCGCTCGGCCAGCAGGTCCATGTCCTCGGTGCGGATCTGCACCTCGACGTGCGAGCCGTAGGGGCTGAACAGCACCGTGTGCAGGCTCTGGTAGCCATTCGCCTTGGGAATCGCGATGAAGTCGCGGAAGCGCGCCTCGACCGGCTTGTACAGGGCGTGCACCGCGCCCAGGGCGTGGTAGCACTGCATGGTCTGCTCGACCACCACGCGGAAGCCGAATACGTCCATCACCCGCTCGAAGCGCTTGCCGCGCGCTTCGCCGGAGCGCGGTTTGTACTCGTGGCGCATCTTGTTGTAGACGCTGTGCGGCGTTTTCACCCGGCTGACCAGGCGGTGCTTCAGGCCTTCCTGCTTGAGCTTCTGCGAGAGCGCGGCCTCGATCGTGGCCATCGCCTCGCGACGCATCACCGGCTGCTGCGCGATGCGTCGCGCGATCACCGCGTGTCGCCAGGGATGCATGGCGCGGAAGCCCAGGTCCTGCAGCTCGGACTTGATCCGGTTCATGCCCAGGCGCTGGGCGATGGGCGCGTAGATGTCCAGGGTTTCGCGGGCGATGCGGCGGCGCGACTCCGCCGACATCGAGCCGATCGTGCGCATGTTGTGCAGGCGGTCGGCGAGCTTGATCAGGATCACCCGCAGGTCGCGGGCCATGGCCAGCAGCATCTTGCGGAAGCTCTCGGCCATCGCCTCGTTGCGATCGCGGAAGCTCAGCTTGTCGAGCTTGGTGACGCCGTCGACCAGTTCGGCCACGGCTTCGCCGAACTCGCCCGAGATCGCCTCGCGGCCGAGCTGGGTGTCTTCCAGCGCATCGTGCAGGATCGCCGCGCACAGGGTTTCGACGTCCATGCCGAGCTCGGCGAGGATGCCGGCCACCGCCAGCGGATGGGTGATGTAGGGCTCACCACTCTTGCGGGTCTGGCCGTCATGCGCCACGGCACCAACGTGGTAGGCGCGCTTGACCGTGGGGATCTGCTCGGCCGGCAGGTAGGGGCGCAGCTTGACCAGGAGGGCCTCGATGGCCTCCGGACACGGGTCGAAGGGCGCGTCAGCGCTGGCTAGGGCAGAAGGGGGCATGACGCGAGCCTAAACAGCGCCCGACCCGGCGGCAAGCGCGCTGGCGCAAGCGTTTGGGGCCGGTTCGGGCAGGAATTCCCTGGCGCGGGCCAAGCTGCAGCCTCGGGCGAGCGCACCCGGACACCCAGGACCGACCGAGGACGACGGATTCCGAAAACGCCAACGGCCCCACGCGGGGGCCGTTGCAGTGCCTCGGTGCCGGACCGGCTTAGAGGTCGTCGCCGCCCTTGGACAGGTCGTCATCGACTTCGGCCGCGGCCCAGGCCAGGGCTTCACGCTCGGCGCGCTCGCGCTCGGCCTTCTCCACCGCCTCGATGGTGGCGATGTCGATGCGGCGGGCGGCGATTTCGCGCAGGGCCAGCACGGTCGGCTTGTCTTCCGGGTCCTGCAGGCCCAGCTGGTTGTCGGCACCGTTGGCCAGCTGACGGGCGCGGCGCGAGGCCATCACCACCAGCTCGAAGCGGTTGTTCACGACGGCGAGGCAATCTTCAACGGTGATACGGGCCATGGCGGACCGGCTCCGGGAATTCAAACAAGAGCGGAAGGATAGCCCCGCTGGACGCCAGCAGGCAAGTTCAGGCCAGCAGCGCCCGGATCAAGCCTGCCTGCCGGCGCGCCTGCTCGGTGCGGCGCAGGCGGTGGGATCGGACGATGGCGCAGAGGTCTTCCAGCGCACGCTCGAAGCTGTCGTTGACGATCAGGTAGTCGAAGTCGTCGAGGTGGGCGATCTCCTCGCGCGAGTTCTCCAGCCGCTTGAGAATCGTCTCCTCGCTGTCCTGGGCGCGGCCGCGCAGGCGGCGTTCGAGTTCCTCGCGCGAGGGCGGCAGGATGAACACGCTGACGCAGTCGGGCACCAGGGCGCGCACCTGGCGCGCGCCCTGGTAATCGATCTCCAGCAGCACGTCGCGGCCCTGCTTCAGCGGCTCCTCGACGGTGTGGCGGGCGGTGCCCTTCAAGTCGCCGTGCACGACCGCGTGCTCGAAGAACTCGCCGCGCGCGACCATGCCTTCGAAAGCCTCGCGACTGACGAAGTGGTAGTGCGCGCCTTCGGTCTCGCCGGGGCGCGGGCCACGCGAGGTGTAGGAGATCGACAGCTGGATATCCGGCTCGCGTGCGAGCAGGGCGTTGACCAGGCTGGACTTGCCGGCGCCCGACGGCGCCGCGACGATGTAGAGCGAGCCGCTCATTCGATGTTCTGCACCTGTTCGCGCAACTGTTCGATCAGCACCTTCAGCTCGACCGAAGCCGCGCTGGAGCGCGCGTCGATCGACTTCGAGCCCAGCGTATTGGCCTCGCGGTTGAACTCCTGCAGCAGGAAGTCGAGCCGGCGCCCCACCGCCTCGCGGCTGGCCAGCGTGCGGCGCATCTCGGCGATGTGCGCGCCCAGCCGGTCGAGTTCCTCGTCGACATCAATCTTCTGCAGCTGCAGCACCAGCTCCTGCTCCAGCCGGCCCGGATCCAGCGGCTGCTTCAGGTCGGCGATGCGCGCGTCCAGACGCGCGCGGAGCGCGGTGCGAATTTCGGGCAGCGCCATCTTGACCTCGGCGACGATGCGCTCGATGCCGTCGAGGCGCTCGCGCATGGCGGCGGCGAGTGCTGCGCCCTCGCGCTCGCGGGCGGCGACGAAGTCATCGAGCACCGCATCCATCAGCGCCAGGCATTCGGCCTGCAAGCCCTCGGCATCCACTTCGGCCTGCTCGATCAGGCCGGGCTGGCGCAGCAGCTCGGTGAACTCGACCTTGAAGCCGGGAAAGCGGCCCGACATCTCCAGCGCCAGTGCGCTCAGCTGGTCCAGCACCTGCGGATTGAGCTTGAGACCCTCGCTGCTGGCGGCTGCGCGCAGGCGGAAGCCGACATCGACCTTGCCGCGGGCGATGCGCTGGGCCAGCTTCTCGCGCAGCGCCGGCTCCAGCCCGCGCAGCTCTTCGGAGAGGCGGAAACCGGGCTCCAGGAAACGGTGATTGACCGCGCGGACCTCGCAGGCCAGCGTGCCGAACGCGGTGGCGCGCTCGCCCGAGGCGTAGGCCGTCATGCTGCGGATCGATGCGGCGGTGCGTGCGCTCATGCGGCAACTCTCGGGATTGGAACAGGCGATGCGCCGGTGGCGCGCGCGGCTCGCAGCGGGATCGAGGCCACGGCGGCAGCCGGGGCGCGGGGAGGGCGATGGTAAACTGCGCGGCCGCCGTTAAGAAGCAGCCCCCATGACTGATGTTGTCCGGCCCTCCGGCCGCCGTTTCGACGCCCTCCGCGAGATCCGCATCGAAACCGGCTTCACCCGGCACGCCGAGGGCTCGGTGCTGATCAGCGTCGGCGACACCCGCGTGCTCTGCAACGCCACGGTCGAGAACCGCGTGCCGGGCTTCCTGCGCGGCAAAGGCGAGGGCTGGGTCACCGCCGAGTACTCGATGCTGCCGCGCGCCACCAAGGAGCGCACCCAGCGCGAGGCCAGCGCCGGGCGGATCGGCGGGCGCACCCATGAGATCCAGCGCCTGATCGGCCGCAGCCTGCGCGCCTGCGTCGATCGCGCGGCACTGGGCGAACGCACCATCACGCTGGACTGCGACGTGCTGCAGGCTGACGGCGGCACCCGCTGCGCCGCGATCACCGGGGCCTACGTGGCCCTGGCGCTGGCCTGCCGGAAGCTGGAGAAGCGCGGCGACATCACGCGCAGCCCGATCCACGGCGCCATCGCCGCGGTCTCGGTGGGCGTCTATCGCGGCGCGCCGGTGCTGGATCTCGACTACGCCGAGGACAGCGACTGCGACACCGACATGAACGTGGTGATGAACGACGGCGGCGGCTTCATCGAGGTCCAGGGCACGGCCGAGGGCCACGCCTTCCGTCGCTCGGAACTCGACGGCCTGCTCGATCTCGCCGCCTCCGGCGTGCAGGGCCTGATCGGCTTCCAGCGCGCCGCACTCGACGCGGCCTGAGGCCATGCAGAAGCTCGTCCTGGCCAGCGGCAACGCCGGCAAGCTGCGCGAGTTCCGCGAGATTCTCGCACCGCACGGCTTCGAGCTGATCGCCCAGGGCGAGCTTGGCATCCCCGACCCTGACGAGACCGGACTCAGCTTCGTCGAGAACGCCCTGCTGAAGGCGCGACATGCGAGCGAAGCTTCCGGCCTGCCGGCGCTGGCCGACGACTCGGGCCTCTGCGTCGATGCACTCGGCAGCGCGCCTGGGCTGTATTCGGCGCGCTACGCCGGCGCGCATGGCGACCATGCGGCCAACATCAGGAAACTGCTGGGCGAACTCGCCAGCCGCGACGACAGCGAACGCGGCGCCTTCTTCATCAGCGTGATCGCACTCATCCGCCACCCGCTCGACCCCGCCCCGCTGATCGCACAGGGCCGCTGGCAGGGCCGTATCCTGCACGCCCCGCGCGGCAGCGGCGGCTTCGGCTATGACCCGGTCTTCCTCGACCCGGACTCCGGCCTTTCGGCGGCCGAACTGGAGCCCGCGCAGAAGCACCGCATCAGCCACCGCGGCAGGGCCGTGGCGGAGTTGCTGAAGGCCCTGCAGCACCGCGACTGAGGCGGCTCCACGCACCGCAGCTGCCGTCGTGCGGAAACGCCCGCACATGGCCGCCCGGAATATGCCCCTTGGTAGTTTGACGCGTCGCACAAGGGTGTGATTGTGTGGGGGTCCGGCCGCCCACGGTGGGCGCCGTGGACCGCGCCAGCACCATCCCCCGGGGGCAGCAAGCGTATGAGCGGAATCGAGCATCAGGCGCCGCAGGGTCTGTTTGACCCACGGCTGGAACACGACGGTTGCGGCTTCGGCCTGATCGCGCATCTTGACGATGCGCCCAGCCGCGAGATCGTCGATCTCGGCCTGAGCGCGCTTTCGCGCATGACCCATCGCGGTGCCGTCGCCGCCGACGGTGAATCCGGCGACGGCTGCGGCCTGCTGATCCGCCGCCCGGAAGCCTTCATCCGCGCGCTGGCCGAGGACCACGGCTTCTCGCTGGCGCCGCTGGCCACCGCCGGCCTGGTATTCCTGCCGATCGACGAGACGCTGGCCGCGCGTTGCCGCAGCGAGCTGCAGGCGCAGCTGGAGAAGGTCGGCTCGCGCATCGCCGGCTGGCGACAGGTGCCGATCAATCCACAGGCCGCGGGCCCGCTGGCGCGGGAACGCCTGCCGCGGATCGAGCAGGTGTTCGTGAATGCCGATCGCGGCGAGGATGCCGCCGGTTTCCAGCGTGGCCTGTACATGGCACGTCGTCGGGCCGAGATGGCGCTGGTGGAGGTCAGCGACTTCCACGTGGTGACGCTGGCCGAGCACAGCCTGGGCTACAAGGGCATGGTGATGCCCGAGCGCCTGCGCGAGTTCTATCCGGATCTCTCGCATCCGCGGCTGGCGAGTTCGGCGGTGGTCTTCCACCAGCGCTTCTCGACCAACACCATGCCGCGCTGGGCCCTGGCCCAGCCCTTCCGCTTCCTCGCCCACAACGGCGAGATCAACACCATCCGCGGCAACCGTTTCTGGGCGCGCGCCCGCGGCGCGCGAATGCGCTCGCCCTTCGTCGACTTCCGCGAGTTCAAGC
Source organism: uncultured Aquimonas sp. (assembly GCF_937888285.1). Taxonomy (GTDB): domain Bacteria; phylum Pseudomonadota; class Gammaproteobacteria; order Xanthomonadales; family Xanthomonadaceae; genus Aquimonas. The sequence goes on along the minus strand of NZ_CALART010000024.1, from coordinate 44,888 downwards.
CGCTGGTCAGCCAGGACAGCTCGGACTCGGCCAGCCTCGACAACATGCTGGAGGTGCTGCTGACCGGTGGCATGGACCTGCTGCAGGCCATGCGCATCCTGATCCCGCCGGCCTGGCAGAACGTCGACGGCATGGACCCGGACCTGCGCGCCTTCTACGAATACTTCGCCCTGCACATGGAGCCCTGGGACGGGCCGGCCGGCATCGTCGTCGCCGACAGCCGCTACGCCGCCTGCGCGCTCGACCGCAACGGCCTGCGCCCGGCGCGCTGGGCGCTGTCCAAGGACCGCATGCTGGTGGTGGCCTCCGAGGCCGGCGTGGTCGACTGGCCGGCCCGCGACATCGTCGCCAAGGGTCGTCTCGGCCCCGGCGAAATGCTGGCGGTGGACCTGCACCGCGGCGAGTTCCTCGACACCGCGCGCATCGACCAGATCAACCGCGAGCGCGCGCCCTTCAAGCGCTGGCTGAAGCAGGGCGTGCGCTATCTCGAAACCGACCTGATCGACCCCAGCCTCGCCGCCGAGCCGATGCCGCGAGAGGAGCTGCTGCGCCACCAGAAGATGTTCAACCTCTCGGCCGAAGAGCGCGACACCGTGCTCAAGGTGCTGGCCGAAACCGAAGGCGAGGCCATCGGCTCGATGGGCGACGACACGCCCCTGCCGCTGCTGTCGACCCGCGTGCGCTCGCTCTACGACGCCTTCCGCCAGGCCTTCGCCCAGGTCACCAACCCGCCCATCGACAGCTATCGCGAGAAGCTGGTGATGAGCCTGCACACCCAGATCGCGCGCGAGAGCAACCTGTTCGAACTGAACCCCGCCTACGCGCGCCAGGTGATGATCAATTCGCCGGTGCTGTCGCAGCGCAAGTTCCTGCAGATCCTGGCCCTGCGCGAGGAAGGCGTGGGCTCGGTGGTGATCGATCTCAACTACGCCCAAGCCGAGGGCCTCGATGCGGCGCTGGCGCGCTGCTGCAGGCTGGCTGAAGACGCCGTGCGCGAAGGCAAGCTGCTGGTGGTGCTGTCGGACCGCGCAATCCGCGAAGGTCATCTGCCCATCCACGCCCTGCTGGCGGTGGGCGCGGTGCACCAGCACCTGGTCGCCTGCGGCCTGCGCTCGGACTGCAACCTGCTGGTCGAAACCGCGACCGCCCGCGACCCGCACCACTTCGCCTGCCTGATCGGCTACGGCGCGACGGCGGTGTATCCCTACCTCGCCTTCCAGACCATCTTCGATCTCGCCCGCAGCGGCGACTCGGACTCGCGGCTGGCACAGCACCGCGAGCTCGGCCGCAGCTACCGCCGCGGCATTCGCAACGGCCTGCTCAAGATCCTGTCGAAGATGGGCATCAGCACGGTGGCGAGCTACCGCGGCGCGGCCCTGTTCGAGATCGTCGGCCTGTCCAACGACGTGGTCGCGCGCTGCTTCGCCGGCACGCCCAGTCGCGTCGGCGGCCCGGGTTTCGCCGACATCGAGGCCGACCAGCAGCAGCTCGCCGAGCGCGCCTGGAACACCGGCTTCGGGCTGGAGGCCGGCGGCCTGTTCAAGTACATGCACGGCGGCGAGTACCACGCCTTCAACCCGGACGTGGTCGGCGCCCTGCAGGTCGCCACGCTGACCGGCGAACACGAGGACTGGCTGAAGTACGCGAAGCTGGTGAACGAACGCGAGCCGTCCATGCTGCGCGACCTGCTGGAGCCCGATTTCGAGGGCGCCACGCCGATTGCGCTGGACGAGGTCGAACCGGCGTCCGCGATGTTCAAGGCCTTCGATTCGGCCGGCATGAGCTTGGGCGCGCTCTCGCCCGAGGCGCATGAAGCGCTGGCGATCGCGATGAACCGGCTCGGCGGGCGCAGCAACTCCGGCGAGGGCGGCGAGGACCCGGCGCGCTACGGCACCGAGAAAACCTCGCGCATCAAGCAGGTCGCCTCCGGCCGCTTCGGCGTCACCCCGGAGTACCTGGTCAATGCCGACGTGCTGCAGATCAAGGTGGCGCAGGGGGCCAAGCCCGGCGAGGGTGGCCAGCTGCCCGGCCACAAGGTCAACGAGCTGATCGCGCGGCTGCGCTACGCAAAGCCCGGCATCGGCCTGATCAGCCCGCCGCCGCACCACGACATCTACTCGATCGAAGACCTGGCCCAGCTGATCTACGACCTGAAGCAGATCAACCCGACCGCCCTGGTCTCGGTGAAGCTGGTCAGCCACGCCGGCGTCGGCACGATTGCCGCCGGCGTGGCCAAGGCCGGCGCCGATCTGATCACCGTCAGCGGCTACGACGGCGGCACCGGCGCCAGCCCGCTGACCTCGATCAAGTACGCCGGCGGCCCCTGGGAATTGGGCCTCACCGAAGCGCATCACGCGCTGCGTGCGAACGGCCTGCGCGACCGCATCATCCTGCAGACCGACGGCGGTCTGAAGACCGGCCTGGACGTGCTGAAGGCAGCGCTGCTGGGCGCCGACAGCTTCGGCTTCGGCACCGCGCCGATGATCGCGCTGGGCTGCAAGTACCTGCGCATCTGCCATCTCAACAACTGCGCCACCGGCGTGGCCACCCAGCACCACGTGCTGCGCGCCAAGCACTTCAAGGGCATGCCCGAACAGGTGATGGCCTACTTCATCGGCGTGGTCGAGGAGCTGCGTGGCTACATGGCGCGGCTCGGCATCCGCACGCTGGCCGAGCTGACCGGCCGCAGCGACCTGCTGCGTCCGCGACCGAACACCGACGCGCGTCGCCAGCGCATCGACCTGCGGCCGATCCTGGCGCCGCCACCGAACCCGCCGGCAGCGTCCTGCGCACCGGGGCGCCCCACGAAGGATCCCGATGACTTCCACCAGCGCCTGCTGGCCGAGGTCGGCCCGGCGATCGAAGCGGGCACGGGCGGTCGCTTCAGCTACCCGGTGCGCAATGTGCACCGCTCGGTCGGCACCGCGCTGTCGGGCCTGATCGCGCGCCGCCACGGCAATACCGCGATGGCGGCCAACCCGGTGCGGCTGGACCTGTCCGGCAGCGTCGGCCAGAGCTTCGGCGCCTTCAACGCCGGTGGCCTGGAGCTGCACCTGACCGGCGAGGCCAACGACTACGTCGGCAAGGGCATGGCGGGCGGCCTGATCACGGTGCGGCCGCCCGATGACGCGCGCTATCTGGCGCGCAAGTCGGCCATCCTCGGCAACACCTGCCTGTACGGCGCCACCGGCGGCGATCTGTTCGCGGCTGGAACGGCGGGCCAGCGCTTCGCGGTGCGCAACTCCGGCGCCACCGCCGTGGTGGAAGGTGCGGGCGACCACTGCTGCGAGTACATGACCGGCGGCGTGGTCGCAGTGCTGGGCAGCACGGGGCTGAACTTCGGCGCCGGCATGACCGGCGGCTTCGCCTACGTGCTCGATATCGACCGCAGCTTCGTCGACCGCTACAACCACGAGCTGATCGACTTGAACCGCATCACCCTGGAAGGCCTGGAGGCACATCTGCAGCACCTGCGAGGCCTGATCGAGCGCCACCGCGTGCTCACCGGCAGCACCCTGGCGGCAGAGGTGCTCGACGACTTCCGCGGCTTCCTGCCGCGCTTCTGGCTGGTCAAGCCCAAGGCCGCGGGCCTCGATTCGCTCATCAACGCGCTGCGGAGGGCTGCCTGATGAAGCGCGATCCCATGCATTTCCTGAGCTCCGGCCGCCGCATGCCGGCCGAGGTGCCGGTCAAGCTGCGCATCCTCGACGGCCGCGAGATCTACGGCCAGTACGAAGCCGCCGACGCCGCCGACCAGGCGGCGCGCTGCCTGGACTGCGGCAACCCCTATTGCGAGTGGAAGTGTCCGGTCCACAACTACATTCCGAACTGGCTGGAGCTGATCCGCGAAGGTCGCCTGTTCGAGGCCGCCGAGCTCTCGCATTCGACCAATCCGCTGCCCGAGATCTGCGGCCGCGTCTGCCCGCAGGACCGTTTGTGCGAAGGCGCCTGCACGCTCAATGAGGACTTCGGCGCGGTCACCATCGGCAGCATCGAGAAGTACATCACCGACACCGCTCTCGCGCAGGGCTGGCGGCCGGATCTCTCCGGCGTGGTCCCTTCCGGCAAGCGCGTCGCCGTGATCGGCGCGGGGCCTGCGGGCCTCGCCTGCGCCGACGTGCTGGCGCGGCAGGGCATCTCTGCCGTTGTGTTCGATCGGCACCCGGAGATCGGCGGCCTGCTGAGCTTCGGCATTCCGCCTTTCAAGCTGGACAAGGAGGTCGTGCGCACGCGCCGACAGGTGCTGGAGGGCATGGGCATCGAGTTCCGCCTGGGCGTGGACGTCGGCCGCGATGTCAGCTTCGATCAGCTGGTGGATGAGTTCGACGCGGTCTTCTTGGGCCTTGGCACCTACACAGCGGTCGACGGTGGCCTGCCGGGTCTGGACCTCGACGGCGTGGTGCCCGCCCTTCCCTACCTGATCAGCAACGGCCGCCATGCGCTGGGCATCGACCCCGAGCCGCCGCGCCTGTGGGGCAAGCACGTGATCGTGCTGGGCGGCGGCGATACCGCCATGGACTGCAACCGCACCGCGATCCGCCAGGGCGCAGCCTCGGTGTCCTGCGTCTACCGCCGCGACGAGGACGACATGCCCGGCAGCCGCCGCGAGGTCGTCAAGGCCAAGGAAGAAGGCGTCAACTTCCTGTTCCGCCTGCAGCCCAAGGCGATTCTTGGCGATGACGAGAATCGAGTGCGCGCGGTGCAGGTGGTCGAGACCCGGCTGGGCCCGCCCGATGCCAAGGGCCGCCGCCAGTTCGAGGAGATCCCCGGCAGCGAGCGCGAGATCGCCGCCGACCAGGTGATGGTGGCCTTCGGCTTCACGCCCAGCCCGCCGGAGTGGCTGGGCAAGCACGGCGTTACGCTGCAGAACAACGGGCGCGTGCGCGTGGCCGAGGCCGGCGCCCTGCCCTTCCAGACCGCGAATGCCAAGATCTTCGCCGGCGGCGACATGGTGCGCGGCGCGGACCTGGTCGTTACGGCGGTGTACGAAGGCCGCGAGGCGGCGAAGTCGATCGCGCGCAGCCTGGGGGTGGCGGCGTTGGCGAGTGCCTGAGCGTAGGACGCGCGCCGGCACTTGTTCGTGGCGTGGGGCGTGGGGCGTTTTGGAGGCCATGGTGGGCCAGGGCCTACCCTGTGGGCTCCGGGCAGCCCTCCGCGTTCCGACCGCACTCCCGATTCGCACGCCGGAGCCGAATTCGATGGGCTGGCGCAGCGGACGCGCCTACGGGCTCCGACAGGCCCGAGGGGGTCTGACAACATCTCTCGGGAAGGCAGCACCGGCGCGCCCGGTTCGCGCTTGCCTATACTGTCGCCCCACATGACAGCCTGAGCGACAACGCCCATGTCCCGCTATCGAATTCCCGGCCCGCTGGGTCTGTATCCGGTGGCGCACCGGTTCGACACTGGTACGCCCACACCGTGGCGCCCAGCTCAGCCGCCCGGGGTTGCCCACGGCGGCGTGCCTTCGTCGGACGTGCTGCTTGCGAGCACGGCGCCGGCCACCGCTTCGCAAGCCCGCGATGTTACTGCAGCCGAAGGCGAGCGCATCGTCGCCGAGGCCGCTCTTTGGAAGGACACGCCCTATGCGGATCAGCCGCATCTGCAGCCACCCGGGCCGTACCGGCAGTACAACGGCGCCGGCGCCGAGCGCGGGGTGGGCGGCGACTGCTCCGGCAGCACCTGGAAGGTTTACGGCGCTGCCGGCTTCCCCTATACCTATCGCGCCTCGGGGCAGTGGTCCCAAGCCGTCAACAGCGGTCACATCCCGTTCCGGCGCCTGAGTGAAGGCGAGGCTGGGCAAGCAGGCGACGTGCTGCAGTTCAATGGGCATCTCGCCATTCTCGCCAGCCCCGGCCAGATGTGGACCGCCCGACGCTCGGGCTATTCGGCCACCGGCGAGTACTTCAACCGCCCCTTCACCTTGATGGCGATCCAGTACTGGGGCAACCCGGTCATCGCGCGCTATCGCTATCGCGTGAGCACGGCCGCGACCACAACAACGGGGCTTGCATGAGCGCACTTGCCCGCTCGTTTCGGGCGTGTCTGTGGTCGGCGCTGAGCTTCCTTGCCTGTTCCGGCCTGGGCTGCGCGCAGCACCCTCCCTCCAAGCCGGAACTCGATCCGCGCCGGCTGTTTGCACCAGAGCTGCAGTGGACGCCGGTAGCGGAGTTCCCCGCGGTGACCGACGCGGAACTCCGCGCGCTTTCGGCTGACCTGCGTGTCGCGTACATGGCGAGCGCTGTACGCCACGCCCTGCAGGAGAACGACGTGGGATCGGAGCACAGCTGCAGCTTCGTGGCGCGAGCGCTGGGGAGCGATGGGGATGTTCGCGGCAGTTTCCGCTGGCTGGGAAACTCCACGGAAGCCAAGCATCGAATCCTCTACACCGGAACCTCCCACTGTTCCGAGGCTTCCGTCAGCGTGCTCTGGACGCGCGAACCTGATGCTTGGCATGTCGCCTCCTGGGCCTTCGGAGATGCGCTGTATGTCCAGCTTGAGCATGATCCCGCCGGCGCATTCCTGTTGAGGCTTGCTGCCTGCTGTGCCGACCGCGTGGATGTCTACAGGATCCAGGCATTGTCAGATCCCGAGCCCCTGGCGCAGGTGGGGGTCGACGCCCAGACGCAGGCGCCGGCTTCAGGCGCCGCGCCCGAGCCGGTGACCACCCGTAGCGAAGGCCTGCTGCGAAGTTCACCGGTGCGCGACGACACTCCCAACGAGGTCCTGACGCTCTGGGCCGAGGCGCCCGTGTTCGGCAATCAGCTGGATCGCTTCGAGAGCGGTGTGAGCGGCTGGGCTACCGCACGGCTGCGTGCACCCGGCAGCGATGAGGATTGGTGCTTCTTGAGCCTGCCGCGTGCCGCGCGATCTCCGACCACGACAGGAGTGTTCGGTGTGCAGGCGGGCTGGACCGAGTGCAGCCACCTCCGGGCAGGGCACTGACTTCGAAACCCCTCGCGTGACGCGCTGGCCGGATGCCTCGCGCGGCTACAGCACATCTACCGCGCTCACACCCGACTGCGAAACAGGCGGGGCCTGCTCGCGCAGGCCCCGCTGTGTGCCCCTGGGGAGAGGCAGGCATCCACTGGTGCGGCTTACAGGCTGTAGTACAGCTGGTACTCCAGCGGGTGCGTGGCGGCGCGGAACTTGGTGACCTCCTGCATCTTCAGCGCGATGTAGCCGTCGATGAAGTCGTCGCTCATCACGCCGCCGGCCTTCAGGAACTCGCGATCCTTGTCGAGGGCGTCGAGCGCCTGGTCGAGGCTGTGGCAGACGGTCGGGAAGTTCTTCTCTTCTTCAGGCGGCAGGTCGTAGAGGTCCTTGTCGCTGGGCGCGCCCGGGTCGATCTTGTTCAGGATGCCGTCGATGCCGGCCATCATCAGCGCGGTGAAGGTCAGGTAGCCCGAGTTCATCGGATCGGGGAAGCGCATCTCGATGCGGCGCGCCTTCGGGTTGCTGACGAAGGGGATGCGGCAGCTGGCCGAACGGTTGCTGGCGGAGTAGGCCAGCATCACCGGCGCTTCGAAGCCGGGCACCAGGCGCTTGTAGCTGTTGGTGGTGGAGTTCGAGAAGGCGTTGATGGCGCGCGCGTGCTTGAACACGCCGCCGATGTACCACAGCGCCAGCTGCGACAAGCCGGCATAGCCCTCGCCGCTGAACAGGTTGCTGCCACCCTTGGCCAGCGACTGGTGGACGTGCATGCCGCTGCCGTTGTCGCCGACGATCGGCTTGGGCATGAAGGTGGCGGTCTTGCCGTTGCGATGGGCGACGTTCTTGACGATGTACTTCAGCATCGTCAGCTCGTCGGCCTTCTTCACCAGGGTGTTGAACTTCGCGCCGATCTCGCACTGGCCGGGGCCGGCGACTTCATGGTGGTGCACTTCGACCTCAATGCCGACCTGCTCCAGCAGGCGGCACATCTCGCCGCGGATGTCGTGCAGCGAGTCGACCGGCGCCACCGGGAAGTAGCCGCCCTTGACGGTCGGACGGTGGCCGCTGTTGCCGCCGTCGTACTTGCGGTTGGTGTTCCACGGCGCTTCCTCGGAGTCGACCTCGAAGGACGCGCCGCTCATCTCGTTCTTGTAGCGAACGGAGTCGAAGATGAAGAACTCGGGCTCGGGGCCGAAGAAGGCGGTGTCGGCGATGCCGGTCGACTTCAGGTAGGCCTCGGCCCGCTTGGCCACGCCGCGCGGGTCGCGGGTGTAGCCCTGCATGGTCTTGGGGTCGAGGATGTCGCAGATCAGGACCAGGGTCGGATCAGCGGTGAACGGATCGATGAAGGCCGTGCTCGGATCCGGCAGCAGCACCATGTCGGACTCGTTGATGCCGCGCCAGCCCGGGATCGAGCTGCCGTCGAACATCTTGCCGTCCTCGAACAGGCCGGGCTCGAGCACGCGGGCCGGGAAGGTGACGTGGTGCTGTACGCCGCGGACGTCGGTGAATCGCAGATCGATCCACTCGATCTCATTGTCCTGGGCCAGCTTCTGAACCTGTTCGAACGACATGAAACGCTCCGCGGGTGGTGGGGACTGCTGCAGTTGCAGCAATCATCATGCCAGCGGCGACGGTTTGCCATGTCTTTGTTTTATATGATTATTCCGGAAGATCAGAAGGCCCATCGCACCATACACGTGCGGACCGACAGGCAATTGCACCCTTTTGGCGCAGCCTGCTGCGAAACGGGCAAACGGGCGTCAGAGCGCCTGCACGGGCGCGCGCCGGCGGATCCACGCCACCAGCGACAGCATCACCGGCACCTCGACCAGCACGCCGACGACCGTCGCCAGCGCCGCCCCCGAACCCAGCCCGAACAGGCTGATCGCCACTGCGACCGCGAGCTCGAAGAAGTTGCTGGTGCCGATCAGGGCAGAGGGTCCGGCGACGCAGTGGGGCACCTTGAGCCAGCGGTTCAGGCCCATCGCAATCGCCGCGATCAGATAGGCCTGGATGACGATCGGCACCGCCAGCAGCAGGATGATCAGCGGCTGGGCGAGAATCTGCCGGCCCTGGAAACCGAACAGCAGCACCAGGGTGAGCAGCAGGGCAAGCATGGAGACTGGCCCGAGCCCCGCCTGCACGCGCTCGAAGGTCTGGGCACCGCGCGCAAGCAGCCACGTCCGCAGCGCCTGTGCGATCAGCAGGGGCACCACGATGTACAGGCCGACCGACAGCAGCAGGGTGGCCCAGGGCACGCTGATCGCCGACACGCCCAGCAGCAGGGCGACGATGGGTGCGAAGGCGAACACCATCACCGCGTCGTTCAGCGCGACCTGGCTCAGGGTGAAATTGGGCTCGCCGTCGACGAGGTTCGACCACACGAACACCATCGCGGTGCAGGGGGCGGCGCCCAGCAGGATCAGCCCGGCCACATAGCTGTCGAGCTGATCGGTGGGCAGCCAGTCAGCGAACAGCCCGTAGATGAAGAGCGCGCCCAGTGCGGCCATGGTGAATGGCTTGATCAGCCAGTTCACCGCCAAGGTGACCCCGATCGCCCGCGCCTGCCGGCCGACTTCGCGCATGCGCGCGAAGTCGATCTTCATCAGCATGGGGATGATCATCAGCCAGATCAGCAGGGCCATCGGCAGGTTGACGTGCTCGACCTCCATGGCGGACAGCGCCACGAAGGCTGAGGGAAACAGCTCGCCGAGCCCGATGCCGACGAGGATGCACAGCGCCACCCACAGCGTCAGGTAGCGGCCGAACAGATCCAGGCCGGGGCGCTGCGCCGGGATGCTGTCCTGCATCACCGCGGTCACGCCGGCACGCCCAGCTCGGCCAGCAGGCGGCGCACGCGTGCAGCAATGTCGTCGCGCACCGCCCGGTAGGCCTCATCGTCCATGTGCTTGGGATCGGGCAGCGCCCAATCCTCGCGGCGCTTCGCAGGCACCCAGGGGCAGGAATCGCCGCAGCCCATGGTGATCACCGCGTCGAAGTCGATGCCTGCGATTTCGTCCAGCGACTTCGAGCCGTGCGCCGCCAGGTCGTAGCCCAGCTCAGCCATGAAGCGCACGGCCTTCGGATTGATCACGCCCGAGGGTCGGGAGCCGGCGCTGTGCGCCTCGACGTGCACGCCTCCATGCATGCGCGCAAGCGCTTCCGCCATCTGACTGCGGTTGGCATTTTCGACGCAGACGAACAGGACGCGGACAGGTTCGGAACTCACGGGGCGGTCTCCTGAAGCGGCGGTGGACAGAGGCTGGCCGGCGCGCAGCTGGCACCGGCGCAGCAGTTTTCGGTGAGGTAGGCGAGCAGGTCGTTCATGCGCCGGAAATCAGCGGCCAGCTGGATCTGTCGCCCCTCGCGTCGGTCCTGGACGAGGCCGGCGGCACGCAGCTGGTTCAGGTGAGAGCTCAGCGTGGGGCCGGGAATGCCGAGCCGGTCCTTAAGTTCTCCCACGCAGAGGCCGGCCGGTCCGGCCTGGACCAGCGCGCGGAAGGCAGCGAGTCGATGCTCCTGGCCCAGCGCCCGCAGGCAGTAGAGTGCAATCAAGGTGTCCATGATTCTATGCTTCCGGAAACGTCGAAATGATGACACAAGGAAAGGCCCGCGTGTGCGGGCCCCGGTCCCTGCTTCCCTCATGTCGAGCGATGCGTCCGACGGGCCTCCTGCCCGACCGGCATCACCGCGTGCGCGTCCCTGCGCAGGTGGGCCCTCCCTGGCCCCCGGCCCCGGCACCGTCCTGGCACCGGTCTCCGGACTCCCGGCGGCAGTGCCGACGGGCGGGCGGGGCATCCGGCCCCGCCATCACCGGGAAATCGGCATCCAATCAGCGCACGCTGAAGGGACTGCTGCGCATGCCGGGCACGTAACGGCGGGTCTGGGCATAGCCGCTGCTGCGGCCGTAACCGATGCCGAAGTCGCGTTCGCGGTAGCGCTCGTGGCCGTCGTCCTGCTGGGGCAGCGGACGCGTCGGCAGGGGGGCCGTGACAGCCGGCGTGCGCGGGGTCGTGCGGGGGTCCGGGCTGTTCATGGTGGTGTCTCCGTGATGTGGTGTGCTGGTAGACTACAACACCAAATCGAGCGCGCGATAGGCCATAAGTCATGATCGACCTTGGGCGTAGGCCTGCAGTGGGGATCGGTTCAGGAATGGCGGCGAACCAGACGCGCCGCCGCGGGGCGAGGGCACCCTCGCCATCGATGATCATGCGGGCTCGGATGCGGCCTGGGCGCGACCCGATTGGGCTCAGTTTTCGCCGAGGCGGCGCGCCAGCGCGCGCGCGCGGCGGGCCCGGCTGATCACGCCGGTGACCAGATGGCGCGGCTGGATCGGCTTGGTGAAGAAATCATCGCCACCGGCGGCCAGCACGTCGAAACGCACGTCCTGCTCGTGATCGCCCGACAGGAACACGATTGACAGCAGTTCGCTGCCGGGCAGGGCGCGGATGCGCGAGGCGATCTCGATGCCGTCGATGCCCGGCATGTACAGATCCAACAGGACCACCTCGGGCTGGAACTCGCGCACCGCCTCGACCGCCTGCTCGGGGTCCATGCAGGCGCGGGTCTGCACGTTCTGGCTGCGCAGCACCGCCTCGCAGAACAGGATCTGGCTGCGATCGTCGTCGACGATCAGCACGCGGAAGGGTCTGGCCTGGCCCGGCTGCACGGCTTCGAGCACGCGCGTGGCGAGCGCCTCGACGCCGTCGGCATGGCGGATCACCTCATCGGCGCCGGCGCGCAGGGCGAACATGCGCTCGGCGGGATCAGCGCTGCGGGTCAGCACCAGCAGGGCGAGGCGGCGGTCTTCGCTGCGATAGGCATGGCCGAAGGCGCGCGCGCGGCGGGCGTACTCCGGCAGTTCGGTGGCATCGATCAGCACGGCGTCAAGCCCGGCCTGGATCGGCTGGCTGATCGCCGCTTCGACATCGCTGCGCGCCTGCACCTCGATACCTGTGTCGCGCAGCCGCTCCGCGAGCGCACCCGCCAGCACACTGTCCTGACTTACCAGCAGCAGGGTGCGTGCGGGTTGCGCCGAGCTGGCCGCCGCGGCAGGCAGCAGGTCCAGATGCACTTCCGGAGACAGGTCCTCGCACAGCCGGCGCAGGCGCAGGCGCTGGTTCGGATCGGGCTGGCGGCCTTCCTCGACGAAAGAACACAGATAGGCGGACAGCGCGATCGCGTGCTCGACCACATCGGCGACACCTGCCATATCAGCCTCGTGCACCAGTTCATCGAGGCGCTCGTGCAGGGCCAACACTTCGGTCGGCTGCCACTGGCCCATCAACAGGCGGCCAAAGCTCTCCACCCACTCGCGGGCCCGCCCCTGGGCGGCGAGCGTCTTGGCGCTGGCGAGTTCAGCGGGCTGGGCCGAGGACATGGGCGGAGTCCGGAAAAAGGGGCTGCGGTACGGGCCGTTGGCGACGTGTCGCTGGCCGATTCTAGCAACGCTGCGCAGCGATGCTGCCGCAGTGCGACACACGGGCCGCCGACAGCGGCTTGCAAGCTTCTTGCCGCAGGACGCTGACGCGGGCTTCACCTCGTTCAGCTGCGAGGGAACAAAGCCCTGTCGGCTGCAGTCATGCTTGCCCGCGCCCCGAAGCCTTGATGTTCCGGGCCCCTCCCCTTCCCCCTTGGAGCGCCCCATGAGTCAACCGATCCGCGTGCTTGCCTGGATCCTCGGCGTCCTGATCGTGCTGGCCGGCGTCGCGCTCGCCCTGGCCACGCCGCTGGCCGCGGCCTTCGGCGCCACGCCGGTGTTCAACAGCGTCATCCTCGCGGTGTTCGCGGTGGGCCTCGCGGTCAACCTGCTGCAGGTGCTGCGCCTGCAGCGCGAAGTGCGCTGGATCGAGGACTACCGCCGCGCCAGCCCGGACCGTCCGCCCGGCGGCCAGCCCCTGCTGCTGGCGCCGATGGCCAAGATGCTCGGCAAGGGCGTCAAGCCGCAGAGCCTGTCGACCGCGTCGACCCGCACCATCCTCGACAGCGTCTACCTGCGGCTTGAGGAGCAGCGCGACCTCTCGCGCTACCTGATCGGGCTGCTGATTTTCCTCGGCCTGCTCGGCACCTTCTGGGGCCTGCTGATCACCATTGGCTCGGTCAGCGAGATCATCGCCGGGCTGTCGGCCGGCACCGATGCCGCGCAGATGTTCGAACAGCTGAAGTCGCGCCTGCAGGAACCTCTGGGCGGCATGGCGACCAGCTTCTCGACTTCGCTGTTCGGCCTTGCCGGCTCGCTGGTGCTGGGCCTGACCGACCTGCTCACCGCGCGCGCCGCCAACCGCTTCTACAACGAAGTCGAGGAATGGCTCTCGGGCATGACCCGGCTCTCGGCCGGTGGCATCGGCAGCGGCGAGGGCGAGGCCAGCGTGCCGGCCTATGTGCAGGCGCTGCTGGAGCAGACCGCCGACGGTCTGGAGCGCATGCAGCGCGCCATTGTCGAAAGCGAGCGCGAGCGCCGCGGCGCCGCCGAGCAGATGGCCGAACTCTCGACCCACCTGGCGCGACTCGCCGACACCCAGGTCGAGCTGCGCGGCGCGCTGAAGGCCCTGGGGCAGGGCAACACGCTCAGCGAGGACCTGCGCTCGGAGTTCCGCCTGCTCGGCCGCACCATCGCGGCCGCCGGCGAGGCGCGCCGGGGCGCGCCGTGAGCACGCTTGCCGCGCGCCGCCGCCGCGGCGTCGACTTCTGGCCGGGCTTCGTCGATGCCCTGTCGGCTCTGCTGATGGTGCTGGTGTTCCTGCTGCTGGTGTTCGCGGTCGGTCAGTTCGCACTGTCCGATGCACTGTCAGGCCGCGACCGCGCGCTGGATGCGCTGAACCGCGAACTTGCGGCGCTGGCCGAAGCCCTGTCGATGGAACGCGGCGCCAAGGAGCAGGCCCTGGTCCAGGTCGGCGACCTTACCGCCAGCCTCTCCACCAGCGAGCAGGCGAGGACCCAGCTGCAGCTCGACCTCGACAGCACCCGCGACACCCTCAGCGACAGCGAGGAGGAGCGCGCACGCCTGACCGCCGACGTCAACGCGCTGGCGGAGCTGAAGCGCCAGCTCGAAGCCGAGCTGGCCTCGCGCCTGGCCGAGCTGGAGGAAAACAAGGACAAGCTGGTCGTGCAGACCGACCTGTCGGCCAAGGCAGCCGCCCAGGCCGAGCTGCTCAACCGCCAGCTGCTGGCACTGCGCGAGCAGCTGGCGCGGGTCGAAGCCGCGCTGGCCACCGCCGAAAGCACTGCGCGGCAGAAGGATCTGCAGCTCGAAGAGCTGGGTGCACGCCTGAATCTGGCGCTGGCCGATCGGGTCAACGAACTCACCCGCTACCGCTCCGAGTTCTTCGGCAAGCTGCGCGCAGCGCTCGGCAACCGCGCCGACATCCAGGTGGTGGGCGACCGCTTCGTGGTGCCCTCGGAGCTGCTCTTTCCCAGCGCCTCCGACGAGCTGAACCCGGCCGGCATCCAGCAACTGCAGCAGCTGGCCAGCACCCTGAAAGAGGTCAGCGCGCAGATCCCCGGCGATGTCGACTGGGTGCTGCGCATCGATGGCCACACCGATCGCCGCCCGATCAGCACCGGCCGCTTTCCCTCCAACTGGGAGCTGTCTGCCGCGCGCGCCATCGCCATCGTCAAATTCCTGACCCAGGCCGGCATTCCGCCGCAGCGTCTGGCCGCCAATGGTTTCGGTGAGCACCATCCGCTCGACCCCGGCAGCAGCGAGGACGCCTTGGCACGCAATCGCCGAATCGAGATCCAGCTGACCAACCGCTGAGCCTCAGACTGAGGACGCCGCCGGCACGCTGCCGGCGCCGTCCCTCAGGCGAAGCCTAGCCGAGCCTGCCTGCCAGGCCTCGAACAACGCGCCTGCATGGAGTGGGCCCTGGCCCACCAAGGCCTCCCTCTGCATGCAGCGTACGGACACCACCGCATGCCGTGCGCGCCGGCAGCGAAGCGCTCAAGCCACCCCCAGGCTTTCGACCAGCCGCGGCAGCGCCTCGCCAGCGCTGGCCCGCCACACGCCATCCATGCGCCCACTGAGGGCCGACATCTCCGGGTTGATCTCAAAGCGCGGGCAACTTCCGGGCGCGATGTCCGGCAGCCCGGCGGCGGGATTCACCAGGCCCGAGGTGCCGACCACCAGCACCAGATCGGCCGCCCGCGCGGCACGTCCAGCCGCAGTGAATTCCTCGACCGGAAGTGATTCGCCGAACCAGACGACACCGGGTCGCAAGGGCCCGCCGCAGGCGCTGCAGGCCGGTGGGGCGACGCGCAGTTCGGGCGCATCCGCCCAGCACGGATCGATCTCGATGGGCTGATCGGCATCGCAGTCACGGCAGCGGGTGGCAGCGATGCGCCCATGCAGGTGCAGCACCTCTGCACTGCCGGCACGCTCGTGGAGGTCATCGACGTTCTGCGTCGCCAGCACCAGGCCGGGCTTGAGCCGCGCCAGCGCCGCCAGCGCGCGATGCCCGGCATGCGGCTGCGCCCGTGCGATCTTCGCCATCCGCCAGCGGTACCAGGCCCAGACCAGGGGCGGATCGGCATCGAAGGCTTCGGGTGTCGCCAGCTGCAGCGGATCGAAACGCGACCACAGGCTGTCCTCGCCGCCGCGGAAGGTGGCGATGCCGCTTTCCGCCGACATGCCTGCGCCGCTCAGCAGCAGCGGGCGCAAGGCGCGACGCAGAGCGTCCAGCAGGCCTGCGGGGGGTGGTCGTAGTGCAGGGCTGATGTCACGCATGCGGTCTCCGCGGGTCGGGTGCGCGTTCGTCGGCAAGCCTCACAGTCCGCTGGTGCGAATTGCAAGGCTTGCTACCATCCACGCCCTCTTCACCGTCTGGACTTCCGCCATGAAGCCGCGTCTCGCCGTGCTGCCCGCTGCGCTTGCCCTTCTGATGCTCACCGCCTGCGGCAAGGACGAGGGCCCGCTGCCACCGCTCGCCTATGTGCCCGCCGACACCCCCTACGTGATGGGCGCGATCGAGCCGATCCCGCAGGCGGTTGCCGACCAATGGCTGGCGCTGAGCAACACCCTGCTGCCGCTGTACCGCGACCTGCTGGACCAGAGCATCGCCGAACTCGAAGGCAAGCCGGCCGAAGAGGCCCCTGGCCTGCCCCTGCTGCGCGGCATGCGCGCCGAGCTCGAGGGCAAGACCGACCTGGCCCAGCTGGCTGAGGCCTGGGGCCTGACGCTGACCCCGCTGAGCGCGGTCTACGGCATCGATCTGGTGCCCGTGCTGCGCCTGGAGCTGGCCGACCCGGCGCGCTTCGCGGAGGGCGTGGCGCGCATGGAGACAGCCGCCGGCCTCACTCTGACCCGCGGCACCGTCGATGATCTGCCCTACTGGAGCTTCCAGCCCGAAGGCGCACCGCTGCGCCTGGTGTTCGCCACCCAGGCCAACCAGCTCGTGGCGACGCTGGCACCGACCGCGCCGGATGATGCCCTGCTGCGTCGCCTGCTCGGTCTGGAGTTGCCCGAATCCAACCTGCTCGAGGCCGGCACCCTGGCCGCGCTGAACACGCGACTCGGCTTCGTCGCCTACGGCTCGGGCTACCTCGACCATGCCCGCCTGTTCGAGCTGTTCATGAAGCCGATGACCGGCAGCCAGGGTGCCTTCATGAAGGCGCTCAAGATCACCCCGCCGGACACCAGCTCCGAGGCCTGCCTGAGCGAAGGCCGCGCGCTGACCTCGCAGTGGCCGCGTACTGCGGTCGGCTATACCCGCTTCGACGCCAGCGGCTACCGCATGCGCGCCCTGATCGAAGCGCCGAAGCCGGTGATGGACGACCTGCGCACGGTGCTGGCGCCGACGCCTGGCCTGGCCGAAGCCGCGAATGCCCTGGTCAGCTTTTCGTTCGCGCTGAAGGCCGACGCCCTGCCGCCGCTGGCCAGCAAATGGGCCAACGCCGTACGCAGTGCGCCGTGGACCTGCGAAGCCCTGCAGCCGCTCAATGAAAGCTTCAGCGAGCTGGGCGATGCGCTGCAGAACCCGGCCGTGTACGCGATCGGCCCCAGCGCCAATGCCTTCCACGTGCTGCTCAGCACGTTCGAGCTGCCGGCCGGCGGCCTGTCCTCGGGCGAAACGCCCAGCTTCGAAGGCAAGCTGCTGATCGGCTCGCCGAACCCGCAGGGCCTGGTGGCGATGGCGCGCAACTTCGTGCCGCAGCTGGCCGAGTTCCGCCTCGAAACCGACGCCGAGCCGGTCGCCCTGCCGACGCTGCCGGACGCACCCGTCGACCTGCAGCTGTTCGGTGCGGCCAGCGGCCAGGCGCTGGGCATCGCCATCGGCGAGGCCCAGCGCGACAGCCTGCGCACCTCGCTCGCGGTCGACGCCGGCGGCCCGCAACCGTTGCTGCAGTTCAGCTACCAGGGCAAGTTCTACGGTGGGGTGATGCGCAGCGTGATGGAGGAAGCCGCCAAGGCCGATCCGAACGCGCCGGACATGAGCGCGATGTTCAAGCTCTACGAGGACATGATCGAGCGCGCCGACGGCCAGATCCTGTTCAGCGCCGAGGGCATCGAGTTCACCAGCGAGTACGTGGTGCCGAAGCGCTGAGGTCACGTGCACGCGGCGCGCAGCGGTCGTTCGATCGCTGCGCGCTGCACGCGCGGGTCAGAAGCCGTACTGGCTGAAGCCGCCGTCCACGGCGAGACACTGCCCGGTGATGTAGCTCGCCGCCGGCAGGCACAGGAAGGCCACCGCAGCCGCGACCTCCTCGGGCTCGCCCACCCGCCGCATCGGCGTGCGCTCGATGACTTCATCGAGGTAGTCCGGATCCGCCAGCTTCGGCGAGGTGCGTCGCGTGCGGATGTACCAGGGGGCGACCGTGTTGACGCGGATGCCGTCCTCCGCCCATTCGCAGGCGAGATTGCGCGAGAGCTGGTGCAGGCCGGCCTTGCTCATGCCGTAGGGCGCGCCGGTGCGCACGTGGTTCAGGCCCGACACCGAGCCGATGTTGACGATGCTCGACTGCGCATGCTGGCGCAGCAGCGGATAGGCCAGCCGGCACAGCTCGAAGGGCGCGGCCAGGTTCAGCTCGACGATCGCCCGCCACTGCGCGTCCTCGTAGTCCACCGCCGCGCGGCTGTCATTGGTGCCGGCGTTGTTGACCAGGATCGACAGCGCCTCGCCGCGGTCCTCGATCCAGTCGAACAGGGCGATGCGCTCCTCCGGCTGCCCGAGATCGGCGGCGAAGGTCGAGCACGACAGTCCGCCGATGTCCTCTTCCAGCTCGGCCTGCGCCTGGGCGAGCCGCTCGCCCTCGCGCGCCACCAGCAGCAGGCGCGCGCCGAGCGCGCCCAGCTCGCGCGCGCAGGCCAGGCCGATGCCCCAGCTGGCGCCGGTGATCAGGGCCACCTGGCCGTCCAGACGCCAGCGCGATGCACTCATGCCACGACCTCGATGCAGGGAATCCGGCGGGCATAATCGCAGGCCACTACCGCCGCGAGAACCCGCATGCGCGCCGACCTCCGCCAGATCGCCCCCAGCCTGCTCGTGCTCCTGCTCGGTGCTTGTACCGAAACCCCTGCGCCAGTGAGCGACTGCAGCCCGCAGGCGCAGTGGCGCGCCGGCCTCGAACGCCGCCTGCCCGACCCGACCTGCAGCGAGGACGCCGCCAAGGAAGCCCATCTGCTCGGCACCGAACTGGCCGGCCTGCGCGCGGAGTTCGCCGAGATCGGCGAGCGGCTGCGCGGCGCCAGCGAAGACCAGGCCGGCGCCCTGCAGCGGCGCCAGCGCCAGCTGCAGATCGATATCGAAGCCATCGAATCGGAAGCGCGCATCCAGGGCTGGATGCAGGACTGAGGCGGGCGGACTTCGCCCGCGATCCCAGCGCTCCCTCAAGAGTGGATGGCGGATGCGCTGCGCTTATCCGCCCTACGGCTCGAGAGACGCCTTGCCCGCATCGAAGCGCTAGGCTCCTGCGCGCGTAGGTTACATAAGCGCAGCGCATGTACCGCCCCCCCGCCCCAGCCCCTGACCAGACGCCACGCCCGCCCCCCATCACGCCCTCCGCACCCTGCAGCCTGATCGCCAACGCGCGTCAAGGATGACGGCAGGAGGTCGAAAGGCCAACGAAAACGGGCGCCCGAAGGCGCCCGTCATGTGCATCGAAGTCGATGGACTCAGTCCTCCAGCGGAATCACCTCGACTTCCTCGAAGTTCGAAGGCCGCGTCTCGGCGGCGCGCTGGGTCGCCTGCGCCCGCGGCGGGGTGCCGCCGCCGCAGCGCCAGGTGCCAAAGCGCTGCTCGCCGTTCATCGGCTCGGCCAGCGGCTTCAGCGTATCGCCCTGGCCGCCCGCGGCCTGATTGCGCGCCAGCGTCTCCAACTCGTCGCGCACCTTGATCTCGTTGCGGTCAACGAAGCCGACGCGATCGCGCACGCTGACGCTGATCTCGCTCAACATCGGCCCGCAGCGGCTCATGTCCGCACTGGCATCCACCACCCGGATCTGTTTGGCCTCGGGCTCGATCTTGACCCAGGTGCAGGCCGGCAGCAGGGCGACGAGAGCGGCGGCAAGGGCAACGTGGATGCGAGGCGACATGGCTGGGGCTCCGGGGTTCTTGATCGCGCGGAGTCTAGCAAGCGCTGGCGCACACGCAGCGGCAAGCGTGGATGCTCCGTTCAGCAAGCGCGTACCCAGCCTCCAGCCAGAGATAGCGACCCGCAGTCTCGGCTCGTCTGGCCTGCCCGCTACCCGTCAGAACTGGCAGCGTGTGGTCCCGGGTCAGCGGGAGTTCTTCCGCAGTTGCCGCTGACGGGATTGCTTCCTAGAGTACCGGCCGACTTCCGCCCCAATAAGAGCTTCGATGAATATTCTGCGTTCCTCACTACTGCGGCCAGCGCTTGGGCCGGTCTGTCTCTGGTTTGCCTGCGGGCTTGCGACGGCTGAGCCCGTTTCCGGTCTCGACCGTGCCGGCTCAGCGTCTTCACTGGCGCTGGGTGCCGGCTGCAATGGGCCGGTCAACGCGCTGGTGGAAGCACCAGACGGTGACATTTATGTCGGCGGCCACTTCAGCTTATGCGGTGATGTCAGTGTCAACAACATCGCGCGCTTTGATCCCGAAACACAAACCTGGTCGGCGCTGGGCAGCCGTTCGTCCAACGGCGTCAACGCCCCTGTGAACGCCTTGGTGATCCACGAGGGCACGCTCGTGGCCGCAGGCAACTTCGGCAAGGCCATGTCGGGTGACGACAGCTCGCTGATCGTGCAGCAGATAGCCATCTGGGATGGCGCCACCTGGCATCGATTGGAAGGGGAAAGCGAAATAGAGGCTGTGACGGTCAACGCTCTGCTATCGACGCAAGCGGGCCTGTATCTCGCAGGAGAATTCGACGCGAAGGCTAACGGCGAGCCGTTCAGCAACATCGCGCTGTGGAACGGAGCGTCGTTCGCGCCTATCGCGCCTGGGGCAGGCAGCTGGTATGGCCGGGTTGACGCGATAGCGGTTTTCCAAGGGGAAGTTCATATCGCTGGGATACTGAACATGCTTCCCATCAACGGCCACCGCCCCACCGGAACCCGTCGCGTTGCACGCTGGAGCAACAGCGCATGGCGCGTTGTCGGCACCGAGGGCGGTGGCGCTCTAGGGGGCGAATCAAGCGTGCTGGCGCTCAGCCTCGCCGTCCACGCCGGAGCCCTGTACCTGGGTGGGGAGTTTTCCACGGTGGATGCCGGGGCCGCCAACCCGGTCGAGGTCCGCAACATTGCCAGATGGGATGGTAGCCAATGGAGCGCTGTAGGCGCAGGTCTTGACGGTCGGGTCCTGGCCCTGCATTCGAGCGCCGCGAGCTTGCTCGCTGGCGGACGTTTCAGCATCGCGGGCACTGCAGCGAGTCCAAAGCTCGCCCGCTGGATCGGCAGTACGTGGGAGCCCGCATCACCGCAACCGATCGGTGGAGGTGCCTCCGAGGTCCGCACACTCGCCACATCCAGCGCGGGCTACCTCATCGGCGGGGAGTTTGGATGGACGGGTGGTGCGCCTCCAAGAATCGTCAACCACGTGGCGCTATTGAACCGCGATGGCTGGGCAGCCCTTGGCACCTCGGCGGGTGGTGGCGCGAACGGCGCCATACTCGAGCTCTACGAGCACCTCGGTGAACTGTTTGCTGGCGGTGTCTTCAGCACGATTGGCGGCGTAGCTGCCGGAGGCGTCGCGCGCCACGATGGGAGCCGCTGGCGTGCACTTGGACCGGACGGTACCGGCCTTGACGGCCCGGTACTCGCCTTTGCATCGCGTGGCCAAACGCTTGTCATGGGCGGCGCCTTCACCATGATCGAGCACGGAGACCAGCGAACGCCATCCGCGCGGCTCGCGGTCTGGAATGGCTCCAGTCTTGCGCCACTCGGACCAGGCGTGGGGACGGATGGGATCGTTCGAGCGCTGCTGCAAGACGGTGACGGCCTGGTGGTAGGAGGAACATTCGGCCGGGTGAGCGTCGCCGGTTCCGTTGTCGAGGCGCGGTCTTTGGCGCGCTTTGAAGCTGATGGCTGGACGATCTTTGGATCAGGCGTGATGAACGGCGTTCAAGGCACCGTCGAGGCGCTAGAGCATTTTGATGAAAGGTTGTACGTGAGCGGCAACTTCCATTTCGCGTCAGATCCGTCCGGAGCGATAGAGGCGCGAGGTATTGCTAGTTGGAACGGTGTCCGATGGGAACGCCTGGGCTCCGGCACGGGCTCAGGGGTCGCGCTCATACGCAATACGCCTAGCGGCCCGGCATACGCGTTGGCGCTGCAGGCGAGCCCCGAGGGTCTGTACGTGGGCGGCAACTTCTACGAGGCAAACACCGGAGACCCGTCCGCCATAGCGGTACGCAACGTCGCGCTTTGGACAGGTTCTGAGTGGCGCCCGGTGGGCGGTCCAGACCAAGGCGTGGATGGCTTCGTAACAGCACTGCAGATCAGGGGAACGCAACTTCTGATCGGCGGAGGGTTCTCCAATATCCAGGGGCCTAATGGTCTGGAACTATCGAGCCCGCGAACCGCCATCTTCGATCAAGGCCGCTGGGCGCCTTCGCGAGTTCCGGTTGGTCAGGGCAAGATCTTTGAAGCGGTCTACGACATTCAAAGCACTCCAAGCGGGGCCATCGTCGCCGGGTTCTTCGGCAATGGCGCAGGCGAACCCGCTTCACATTTGGCACTGATCGATTTGCCGTTGTTCCGCTCAGGCTTTGAGGGTGACGAGATCGGCCAGCGTTGATGTGCCAACGCCCCTCTCAGGGCGCGACGCATTGCGGCTCAACGCTGACTGGATCACATCTTTGTGCTCGGCTGTCGACAACATCGTCAGTCAACCCGAACGCCGCCGAATCTCTCCGGCGGCGTTCGGGTTTGCAGCAGCTTGGTGGCTCGCTCAGGCGACGGGCCTCACTCCACCAGCTCCCCATCCGCATCCAGCACCTGCACCGGCACCGAGGCGCCGAACAGTTCGCGGACGGGCTGCTCGATCTTGGCGAGGTCGCCGACGATCACCCAGGTCAGGGCCTCGGGCTGGATCACGCCGGCAGCAGCGCGGACCTGGTCGAGGCTCATCGATTCCTGGAGGGCCTGGTACCGCAGCGGCCAGTCGTCCGGGCGGTCGTAGCGCAGGATGCCGCTGATCTGGCCGAGCACCGCGCCCGCGCTTTCGAACGAGCCCGGCAGGGCGCGCACGTTGCGGGCCTTGATCTTCTCGACCTCGTCGGCGCTGGCCGGCCGCGCGCCGGTGAACTCGCGCAGCTCGCGCTTGATCTCGGCGATGGACTCGACCGTGCGGTCGATCTGCACCGGTGCCGAGACGATCCACGGACGCTGGCCCAGCGCTGCCGGCACGAAGCTGTAGCTGCCGTAGGACCAGCTCTTGTCCTCGCGCAGGTTCATGTTGAGGCGCGAGGAGAAGGTGCCGCCGAGCACGCCGTTGGCGACGTCGAACTCGATCGAGCGCGGGTCCTTGGTCGGCGCCACCAGCTGGCCGGCGAGGATGTTGGCCTGGATCGCGCCGGGCTGGTCGACCAGGAACACGCGCTGGCCCTGCGGCAGCGCCACTTCGGCGAGTGCGGGCACCGCAGGTGCGGGGCCGTCGGCCTTCCAATCGGCGAGGTGCTTCTCGAGCAGCGGCATCAGCTCGTCGAGCGTGATCGCACCGACCGCGACGATCGTGGCCAGGCCCGGATGGGTCTGCTCGCGATGGAAGGCCAGCAGTTCCTCACGGGTCAGCGCGGCGATCGACTCCTCGGTGCCGCTGCCGCTGAAGGGAATCGCATACGGGTGGCCCGCGCCGAACAGCACCGGCGGCAGGATCCGCAGCGGAATCGCGTTCGGCCGCGCCTTCTCCTGGCGGATGCCGGCGATCCAGCTCTGCCGCACGCGCTCGATGTCGGCGGCGTCGAAGCGCGGCCGCAGCAGGGTGTCGGCCAGCAGGGCCAGCGAGGGATCCAGGTTCTCGCGCAGGGCCGACAGCGAGATGCTGGCGCCATCGAGACCCGCGCCCGAGCCGATGTTGGCGCCCAAGGATTCCGCGCGGGCGCCGAAGGCCAGAGCATCCAGCTCGCCCGCGCCCTCATCGAGCATGCCCATGGTGAAACCGGCGGTACCCAAGGTGCGGCCCTGGTCCAAGGTGTAGCCGCCGCGGAACTCGATGCCAAGCTGCACCACCGGCACGTCATGGCGCTGCGCCAGCACCACCTGCACGCCGTTCGACAGGGTCGCGCGCTCCAGCGCGGGGAAGCTCAGCTTGGGGAACTCGGTGGTCTGCGGCACGCCGGTCGAACGGTCCACGCCCGCGTCGAGCGCGCGCAGGCCGGGTGCCGGTGTCGGCTCGACCAGGGCGAGGGCTTCCTCACCGGCATCGATGCTGCGCACATCCGGTGGCGAAGGCGGACGCTCGCCCGGCACCACCACCAGGGTGTGGTCACCGCTGGACAGCCAGCGCTGCGCGGTGGCCTGCAGCTCGACCGGCGTGGCGGCCAGGATCGTGCGCATGCTGTCGCGGAAGCAGCCCGGGTTGCCGGTGTAGACCGTGCACTGCGCCAGCACATCGGACTTGCCGCCAAAGCCGCCCACACGCTCGATGCCGCGAATGAAGCGCGCCTCGAACACGGTGCGCGCCTGCGCCAGCTCCTCGGCGCTGATGCCCTCGTCCAGCAGGCGCGTGATCTCCTCATCGAGCACGCGCTCGACGGTTTCGACCTCGACACCCTGCTTGACGTCGACGAAGACCAGCAGGCGGCTGCCGAGCTGACCCTGCAGCAGGAAGCTCGACACGCTGTCGGCGAGCTGGTCGCCATGGACGAGTCGCCGATCCAGCCGCGAGCTGCGGCTGCCGCCCAGCATCTGGGTGATCAGCTGCAGGCGGTCGGAATCGGCATCAGTGGCCTCGGCCACATTCCAGGCGCGATAGACGCGGGTCTGCGGCACGCGGTCGGGCAGCACTTCGCGGGTCGAAGCCTCGCGCTTGGCGACATCGACCTTGGGCTGGGTGGTGACCGGGCCGGGCGGGATGTCGCCGAAGTAGCGCGTGACCTTCTCGCGCGCGGTTTCGACGTCGATGTCGCCGGCCAGCACCAGCACCGCATTGTTCGGGCCGTACCAGGTGCGGAACCAGTTGCGAACGTCATCGAGCGTGGCAGCGTTGAGATCGGCCATCGAGCCGATCACGCTCCAGCTGTAGGGGTGGCCTTCCGGATACATGGCCTTGGACAGGCGCTCCCAGGCCTGACCATAGGGCTGGTTTTCGCCCTGGCGCTTCTCGTTCTGCACCACGCCGCGCTGCTCGTCGAGCAGGGCCTGGTCGATGGCACCGAGGAAGTGGCCCATGCGGTCGGATTCCATCCACAGCGCCATGTCGAGTGCGGTGGTCGGCACGTTCTGGAAATAGTTGGTGCGGTCGGTGTTGGTGGTGCCGTTCTGGCCGGTGGCGCCGACCTGCTCGAAAGGTTCGAAGAACTCGCCGCGGTAGTTCTCCGAGCCCTGGAACATCAGGTGCTCGAACAAATGCGCGAAGCCGGTCTTGCCGGCCGGCTCGTCCTTGCTGCCGACGTGGTACCAGACATTGACCGCGACGATCGGCGCCTTGCGATCGGTGTGGACCACCACACGCAGACCATTGGGCAGGGTGAAGGTCTCGTAGGCGATATCGACCGGCAGTGCGATCTCCGCCGCTGCGGGTGCGCTGGCGGCGTCGCTGCGCACGCGCTCGGCGGGCGTGCAGGCGACAAGCGAGACGCCCAGCAGGGCGCCAAGAAGCGCAACCGCCAGCGGCTTGGTGGAAGGCAGGCGCATGGGCTGCTCCGGATCCATGGATAAGGGATCGCGATCATAGCGGCGCAGAACCGGCCTGCCGATCTGCCGGTTGGCACGGTGTGGCGCGTGGGGGCGACCAGCGCCGCACCGGCATCAATGGGAGCCTGTGAAAACCCGCCGCCTGCTGCGGCCGCCTCTGAACGCCCGTGGCGGCAGCGCGTCTGCGTCTGTGCCGCACTGGAACAGCGCCCGTGCACGGCATGCGCGGGCGCCCTTGCGAGCGCCCGCGACGAGGCATTACATCCGCGGGAACTGCGTCGGCGCCGGTGGCGCCTCGACGCGCTTGGGCGGATTGGCTTCCAGCGCGCGCAGCAGCTCGGCCACGCCGCGCTCCAGGCTGGGGTCGCGGCCGGCGGCGATCTGCTCGGGACGATCAATGACCTCGATATCCGGCGCCACGCCTTCGTCCTCCACCGCCCAGCGGCCGTCGGTGTCCATGAAGCGGAAGGTCGCAGCCAGAATCGCGCCGCCGTCGGCCAGGCGCGGATTGCCGCTGATGCCGATCAGCCCACCCCAGGTACGGGTGCCGATGATCGGGCCCAGACCCATCTTGCGGAAGTAGTAGGGCAAGGCGTCGCCGCCCGAGCTGGACAGTCCGTTCGCCAGCATCACCTTCGGCCCGGCGTGGTGCAGCAGCGGAGTCGGGTTGGGCTCCAGGCCGCGGCGCTTCCAGAAGTTCAGCGGCTGCCGCGACAGCAGCTCGATCATGCGGTCGGGGATGAAGCCACCGCCGTTGTAGCGGTCGTCGATGATCAGCGCGTCCATGTGCGCGTAGGCCAGCATGCCGCGGTGCAGCTCGCGGTTGCCGTCGACCGCCGTGTTCGGCAGGTGGATGTAGCCGACGCGGCCGCCGGACAGCTCGGCGGCGAGGCGACGCCGCGCATCGACCCAGTCCTTGTAGCGCAGGCCCTGTTCGCTGGTGAGGGTCTGCACGCGCACGGAGCGCGCGCCGGCCTCTTCCGGTCGAGTGTTCACGCGCAGGCTGACCGTGCGATCACCCTTGCCTTCCAGCAGCTGGTAGACGTTGGCCACCTCGCGGGTGCTGACGTTGTCGATGGCGAGGATGAACTCGCCTTCGCGCACATTCGCGTGCGCCTCGGTCAGCGGGCTGCGCAGGGCCGGGTTCCAGTTCTCGCCGGCAAAGATCCGGCCGACCTGGAAGTAGCCGCTCTCGTGCGAACGCAGGTCCGCGCCCAGCAGGCCGCCCGCGCGACGCGGCACCTGCGGCTCGTCACCGCGCTCGACGTAGACGTGGCCGGCATTGGTCTCGCCGGCGAGCTCGGTCAGCAGGTAGTCGAGGTCGGCGCGGCTGGCGACATGCGGCAGCAGGGTTGCATAGCGGTCGCGGATCGCCGCCCAGTCCTGGCCGTGCATGCCCGGGTCGTAGAACCAGTCGCGCAGGATGCGCCAGGCATCGGCGTACTGCTGCGCCCACTCGCGCTTGGGATCGACGCGCAGCTGCAGGCCATCCAGCTTGAGCGCACCGGCCTCGAAGTCGACCTCGGGCTTGGCCTCGACGATGGCGAAGCGCTCGCCGCGCCGCAGCAGCAGGTGGCCGCCGCCGGCCGCCAGCGTGTAGCCGCTGATCTGCCCCGCCACGCTCTTCGGCTGCTCGTCCTCAAGGCCAAGGTAGCGCAGCTCACCCGGGCCCTGGCCATTGCCGGCAACGAAGAACACGCCCTTGGCATTCGCCGACAGGCCCTGGTAGTTGCCGGCCGGGGCCTTCAGCGCGAGCACGCGCTGGTTGAAGCCGGGCACGTCGATGCGCAGACGCTTCGCCTCGGCCTTGCCGCTGCCATTGCTGTTGCCGGACCTGGCCTCGGCCGCGCTGCGCGGTGCGACTTCATCGCTCTTCGGCGCGTACAGCACCGGGCCGTCGGCGGCCAGCGTTGCGGCATAGATGCGGGTGGCGTTCTGGTAGAGGTAGTTGAACTCGTAGGCCGAGAAGCCGAGGTTGAAGTCGCGGTTCGAGAGGAAATACAGGTAGCGGCCTTCCGGGTCGAAGGTCGGCGCGAACTCGCTGGTCTCGTCCGGCGTCAGCTGTTGCGTGGAAGAACTGTCCAGGCTGTACAGCCAGATCGAGCCGTTGCGGCTGCCGCCGGTCTTGACGTAGGCCACGAAGCGGCTGTCGGGCGCCCAGCTGTACTGGGTGATGTCCTCCTGCACCGAGCTGTCGATCTCGGCGGTGGCACCGGTCTCGGCGTTGACCAGGCGCAGGCGCTGGCGCTTGTCGCCGTAGACGAAATGACGACCATCCGGCGACCAGCTCGGTGCGAAGCGCCAGATGTCGCCGTCCGTGGTGACGCGACGCGCCGGGCTGCTGCCGTCCTGCGCCTGCACGTACAGCTCGTATTCGCCCGAGGCATCCGACAGGTAGGCGACGAAGCGGCCGTCCGGCGACCAGCTCACGCTGTGCTCGCGCGCATCCGGCGTGCGCGTCAGGTTGCGCGCCTCGCCGTGCTTGGCCGGCACGCTGAAGACCTCGCCACGCGCGCCGAACAGGGCGCGCTTGCCGTCGTGGCTCAAGTCGAAGCTCTCGATGTTCTTCGACGCATCGACGAAGCGCGGCTGGGTTTCGGGGAAGTCCGCACGCACCGTGATCGGGATCTGCCGGGTCTCGCCGGAGGCCGGCAGGAACTGCCAGAGCGCGCCGCCGTTCTCGAACACCAGGCTGTCCGGCCCGGCGCTGGGCCAGAGGATGTCGAAGTCCGTGAACCGGGTGAGCTGCTGCGGCTCACCGCCGCTGGCGGGCATCGCGTACAGGTTCAGCGTGTAGTTTCGGTCCGAAACAAAGTAGATGGTGTCGCCGATCCACATCGGCTGGTGGTCGGTGGCCGGGTGGTTGGTCAGCTGCCGCGAGGTGTTGTTCACGAGGTCGTAGGTCCAGACCTCCTGTGCACGGCCGCCGCGGTAGCGCTTCCATGCACGGAAGTCGCGGTCGATCGGCGTGTAGACGAACTGCGTGCCGTCCGGGCTCAGCATGCCGCCGCCGCTTTCAGGGATGGCCAGCGGCTGCTCCATGCCGCCGGCCACTGGCACGAGGTACGGGCGCCCGCTGCGTTCGTCATAGGGCACGCGGTTCATGCGCACCACCACGTGCTGGCCGTCCGGCGTCCAGTCGAGCACGCGGTTGTCGGTGCCGCCCCGCGGCGGCATCGGACCGACGTCGTTGTACCAGGTCAGCTGCCGCGGCTCGCCGCCAGCGGCCGGCATCACGAACACCTGGCGGGTGCCGTTGTACTCGGCCGAGAACGCGATCTGCGTACCGTCCGGGCTGAACTTCGGATACAGCTCGCGGCCCGGATGCGAGGTCAGGCGCTGGGCCAGCCCGCCCTGGGTGGAGGCGATGTAGATGTCACCGGCATAGACGAAGGCCACGCGCTCACCGTGCACGTCGGGAAAGCGCAGCAGCTTCGTCTCAGCGCTGGCCTGCCCGGCCGCAGCGAATCCAGCGAGAACCAGCGAAGCGCGCAGCGCGCGGCTCAAGATCGAGGGGGCCATGGAGCGTCCTTTGCCGATGGGGTGGCGCGGAGTATGGATGCGGGGTGGCGCGGGGGTGAGGGCCGTTGGTTGGGGGACACGCTCCTCGCTGCGCTACCCTGCGCATACAGCGGGCGCCTGCCCGATCTCTGCAGCTGTTGGTAGGGAAGCCAAGCATTCGAGCCCGCCCGGCGTCAGCATTCTTCAGGGGTGACTTGTATGAAACATCGGTCCTGCGGCTGCGTGCTGCCTGCTTTCGCTTGCAGGCGATGGATGCAGTTCCTGCTGGTGATGGTAGCCACCGCGGCCACGACATTCGCCTCTGCGGAAGAGCGCAGGGAAACCCTCCGCCTGTCGTACGGGACCCACGAAGTGCGAGGCGCCGCGACCGAACTTGGCCTGCGCACGACCTTGTTGCGGCGTGAGAACTTCAACGCGCATGGCTTCGACGTGCTGTTCGTGCACAGCGCCGGCCCATCGGAGGCCCCGGCTGTCCAGCAACTCGTTCCCTTCTTCAAACAGGACGGCGAGTCCGTCTCGCTCAGAACGCACGAGGGTGCGGACTGCGTGCTGGGCGATTTCCGCCTGACGGTTACACCGGAGTCAGAACCCGTGATCGTGGTCGCGGAGCGGGAGCTGCACGAATCCTATTTCGAGGAACGCCTTGTTCGCTTCCGCGAGTTGACGCTGCGACACAACCCTGAGGGGATCCCGGGGCGGCCGTGGCTCTATTTCGAGGAGTCGCACAGCTGGCATAGCGAGCACAGCTATTGCGATGTGGGTGAGGCGCTTAAGCGAGAGCTGGGCTTGGCAGATCGCCGTTGATCCAAGTTTCCCGCGGCGACCCTGACCCGTTCGGGCGAAGGTCGGCTGCGGTGTGGCGCGGCGGGGCTTGTCGTCTGGAGGATCGAACGCTGAGGACTCCGCAAGGTTTCGGCGGGTCAAGACCCGCCCAACCAGAGCTTCTCGCTTTTGCTCTGGCTCTTGCGGGCAGGAGCCCGCGCTCTTCCCGGGGCCCCTGGGGAGCGGCGGGAGTTCGTGGATCAGCCCGCAGGGTCGGCCGCAGGGATGCGGCCGATGTTCGTGACAGGCCAGGGATGGCCTGTCCACGAACACCCACGGACTCACGCGACCCCTGAGCGCACGGATGCGCGAAGGGCGCGGACGAGGGGTGCCCTTTCTCTTGCCTACTTCTCTTTGGGCACGCGAAGAGAAGTAGGTCGGGCAGCCCGAAGGGCTGACCGAAAGCTCTTGCTCTTCGCTTCAAGCGACCAAGCGACCAAGCGAAACCGGGGCGAGCGTGGAGCTCATGGTGGGCCAGGGCCCACCCTATGACGAGCGCTGGGTCGCGCCAGCCGCACGCGGGAATGGCCATGGATGGCCATGCTTTGGGAGCGCGGAAGGACGGACCGAAAGCTCTGCGCTTCGCTTCGAGCAACGAACGCACAGAGCAAGATCGAGGCGAGCGTGGAGCCCATGGTGGGCCAGGGCCCACCCCAAGCCCCTCACGCCATCCGCACCCACCTCACCAACGTCCCGAAGCTCGGCGGCTTGCCGTGCATCAGCAAGCCCACCCGGAACACCTTGCCGGCGACCCACATCGCCGCCATCGCTGCCAGCACGCCGATCAGCAGGGCCAAGCCAATCTGCCAGACCGGCGGCGGGGTGTTCGAGCTGATCCGCATCACCATCACGAAGGGGCTGACCGGCGGGGTCAGGCTCAGCACGGTGGCCAGCGTCGAGTTCGGGTCGCTGCGGATCGGCATCCACAGGATCATCGGCGCGACTGCCATCAGCACGATCGGCGTCATCAGGCTTTGCGCTTCGCGCAGCTCGTTCACCGCCGCACCGGCGGCGGCCATCAGCGCGCCGAAGGTGGCGAAGGCGATCAGGAAGAACAGGGCGAAGACTGCGAGCTGCCAGAACTCGACCAGTCCGGTCAGGGCGAAGCTGAGCAGGGCGAGCACACCGAGGCCCGCGTAGACCGACATCATCAGCAGGCCGACGCCGAGCTGGCCGAGGATCTTGCCGGCCATCAGCTGGGTCGGCGACACCGCCGCCAGCAGCACCTCGACGACGCGGCTCGATTTCTCCTCGACCGTGGTGGTCACCAGCATCTGGCCGGCGGTCATGATGGCGATGAACATCAGCATCATGAAGGCGACCGGAAGGATCTCGGCCACCGCCAGCGCCGCACTGCTGTCGCCATCCTCGCCAACGGTGACAGCACGCACCCGGGGCAGCTCGTTCAAGGCGCGGATCTGGTCGGCATCGAGGCCATTGGCCTGCATGCGGGCGTCGATCAAGGCCGGTCGCAGGACATCGCGGATCTCGCCGACCACGCGCTCGTCGAGCTTCTTGCGGATGTAGAACGCGTAGCTGCCCAGCGCACCCGACTCACCCGCGCGCACGGCGTCCGGCGCGATCACCAGCAGGGCGAGACGGCGCGCCTGGCCTTCTTCCGTCGTGAGCAGGCGCGCCTTCTCGGCTTCGACGTCGACACCCGGCACGAGCGCGGTGACGCTGAGGTTCGGCACTTCGCCGAGTGCGGCGTCGATGCCCTGCTGGGCCTGGGCGCTGCCCTGCAGGCCGCGCAGCGCGTCGGGCATCACCGCATCGATGCGCGCCTGGGTCTTGCGCCGACGTTCGATGAAGGCCTCGGGCGACAGCGCCTCGGCGAGGCGCGCGTCGATGCCCGCGCCGGAGAGGTCGAGCACGGCGATCTCGCCGCGCACCGCCGGCGTCTTGAAATTGGTCAGCAGCGGAATGGCCAGCATGGCGATCAGCATCATCACCGGCACCGCGACCAGGCCGATGATGAAGCCCTTGGTCAGCGCGGTGGCGACGAATTCGCGCCAGGCGATCTGCAGGATCTTGCTCATGCGGCGTGCTCCTGCGCGAGGTCGCTGCCGACGATGTCGATGAAGATGTCCTCCAGGCTGGGCCGCACGATCTCGAGCTTCGCCGGCGGCCATTCGCGGGCCAGTGCGGCCAGGGTCGCCGCAAGCTCCGTGCCGTCGGCCAGCGCGATCCGGTAGCCGCCGTCCTGCGCGCTGACGCCGGTGATGCCGGGCAGCGCACGCACGCTCGCCGGCACCTCGCCGCCGGGCTGCAGCGGCTCCAGCTGGATGGCGTTCGGCTGGTGGCCGGCGCGGATGCCGGCGAGGGTATCGTCCAGCACCTTGCGGCCCTGGTGGATCATCACGATGTGCTCGCACATCGTCTCGGCCTGCGGCATCACATGGGTCGAGAACAGCACGGTGCAGCCGCGCGCGTGCTCGGCTTCGATCAGGCTCTTGAGCAGGCGCATGTTGACCGGGTCGAGCCCGCTGAAGGGCTCGTCGAGGATCAGCAGCTCGGGCGCGTGTATCACCGCGGCGATGAACTGCACTTTCTGCTGCATGCCCTTGGACAGCTCCTCGCAGCGCTTCTTCGCGACCTCGGCCAAGCCAACGCGTTCCAGCCACTGCAGGGTGCGGCGCTTGGCCTCCGCGCGCGACAGCCCCTTCAGCACACCCATGTGCAACAGGAAATCGGCGACCTTCATCTTGCGGTAGACGCCGCGCTCTTCCGGCAGGTAGCCGATGCGGTCCTTGGCCTTGAGCGCCGAGTCGAAGCCCAGCACCCGCACCTCGCCGCGGTCGGGAAACAGGATCGACAGCAGCATGCGCAGCGAGGTGCTCTTGCCGGCGCCGTTGGGGCCGATGATTCCGTACAGCGCGCCGCGCGGCACGCTCAGATGCAGGTCGCGCACCGCGCGTTTGGGGCCGAAGGATTTCTCAAGGCCGATCAGTTCGATGGCAGGCGTCACGGGCGGCTCCGGTGGCTCAGGGACAGCGCGCCGGAGTATGCGCGAGCGCGCAGTGTGACGGCGCTTCGCACCAGCGCCACGCGGACCCGTTCCCTCCTGGCCTTGATGCGTGGACGCGCGTCCGGCACCGGTTCGAACTCGTTCGGGCGCTGGGCGGCGACGCCCGCGCTGCACCCAACATCAGGTGCTCGATGCGCGGGCGCGCCCTGCATGGCGCGCGGCAACGCTGCATGCTTCAGCCTTGCCCTGGTTCAGACCCGGGGCGCAGCGCGCATCTGCAGGATGCAGTGCGAGTACGGAATGCGCAGCAGGTCGTGGCGGACCTCGCAGTCGACCCGATCAAAGACCCGTGCGGCCAGCGCGCGGTAGGCCTCCGGCGACCGCACGTTCTGCCCGCGGTCACGGCGGGCAACGAAGGCGGCCACCGGGTGCTGGCCGGGACTCAGGGTGGGGTCGATGGTGAGGATGCGTCCGTTGGGGCCCAGCAGTCGGGCGAGGGCGTGCAGCAGACCCAGGACTTCGTGATCGTCGAGATGGTGGAGCAGGCCGAAGGCCAGGGCGATGTCGACATCATGGATGTCGAGCCTGCCGGCCTCGGCGACATCCAGGCATTCGAAGCGGGCGCGTTCGCCGTATCGGCGACGCGCCGCGTCGATGTAGCGCTGCGAGAGATCGAAGCCCACATAGCGGACACCCGCGGGCAGGAAGTCGAGCATCTCGCCGGTGCCGCAGCCCACATCGACCAGAAGCTGCCCCGACTCGGCGCGCAGATAGTGGGCACTCAGCTCGCGCCGCGCACGCGCCGCACCTACGAGGTTCTGCACGAAGTCATAGACGGAAGGCAGCGAAAGGGCGGCGCGCAGGCCGCTGGTGGTCTGGCTCATGGAAGAGAAATCCGGAAGTCGGCGCGAAGGGCGCACGCGCGTACGGTATCGGCTCGCTGCGGCAAGCGTCAAAACTGGATGAAGGCGGGACGCGCCTTTCAAAGCTGCGCCGCTTGCCGGCCACTCGAGACCCTCGCGAGAGGCTGGGGCCTCGGTCGAAGCGCTTCTTTCGCTGATCTCTGAAGCGGTGCACACCGTGCCTCAACTACAAGGCAGCGCGTAGCTTGCAGCCGCACATCAGGGCTGCACCCACCGCCCCTGCCAGCTGTCCGCTGCTTCGAACTGCGCGCGGCGGTGGCCGCTGTGGGCGAGGTGCAGCCAGTCGATGCGCTCGAGCTGGAACTCGACCAAGCAGAAGTGCTCGCGTCCGATTTCGTTGAGCGCGGGTTCCAGGCCCGGTCGCAGCGCACCCTCGGGCAGCCCGCTGCCGGCTTCGCTGAGTTCCGCGCCGGGTGCGCTGCCAACGGTGTAGCAGCGGCGGCCGAAGGCGCTGGTGCGCTGCCAGGCGGCATCGACGGACTCGCCCTCGAACAGCGGGGTGGCGCGGCCGGCCAGGCGCAGCTGTACGCCTTCGCCGAAGAAGCACCAGCTGGCGCGCGGATCGTTCAGCAGCTGGCGGATCTTGGGTGAGCGGCGGTCGCTGTGGAAGGCGAGGCGCGCAGACGGACGCTCGGCCCGCCGCAGCACCACATAGCGCGCGTCCGGCCCCTCCGAACCGAGGTTGGCGAGCACGCCCTGGTGGAAGGACGAATGCCGGCGCGCAGCACCTTCGATCAGCAGCTGCCAGGTCTGGTCGAGCACCGCATCGAGACGGTCGGGCTGGGGCAGTGAGGACATCGAAGCGCCTGTATCGGCAGAGGACCGCCGCGCGGCCCGATGCGCGAGAGGCTAGTGCGGGCGGCCATGGCGCGCCGTGAATGTGCCTCGTGCAGCCGCAGGCCTGGGGTTGCGGAGCTTCAGATCCATGCCGCGCCACGGTCGCTCACGACAGGCGTGCCGGGACCGACCCCGCTCAGCGGCGGAACTCGCCGAAATCGACGTCGGGAATCTCGTAGTCGTAGTCGGGCAGCAGGTAGTCCGGCAGGTCGCCGCTGCAGTCTTCGATCTGGCAGCGGCGACGCTGCAGGTAGGCGTCGCGGATCAGCAGGTAGTCGTCCTCGGCCTCGCGCAGCAGGTCGTCGAACTGCAGGGCGTAGGCGCGGGCGTCTACGCCGTACATCACGCTGATGCCCCAGCCGTACTCGCGGGCGGCCCAGCTGACCGGGCTGACCCGGGTGGTGCCGAGGCGGCCAGCAACATCGCGCACCGTGCCCGGCCCGAAGATCGGCATCACCAGATAGCGCGAGTCGCGCCAGCCCCAGCGGCCCAGGGTCTGGCCGAAGTCGGCGTCGCGATAGGGGATGTCCATGCGGCTGGCCGGATCGAAGAAGCCGGCGAGCCCGATCGTGGTGTTGACGGTGAAGCGGCCCAGCGCGGTGCCGGCATGGCCCGGCTCACCCTGCAGCAGGAGGTTCAGCGCGGTCAGCGGCTGGACCAGGTTGGTGAAGAACTTGCGCACGCCGTTGCGCACCGGCTGCGGGGTCACGCGCTGGTAGGCCTTGGCCACCGGCCGCAGGGCGATGCGGTCGATGCCCATGTTGAAGCGGTGCATCGGCCGGTTGAAGCGCTCCCAGGGGTCGAGGGACTGCGCCTCGCGCGAATCATCCGCCGCCGAACGCGGGCCGGAATTCTCAAGGTCGAGACCGGGGCCCCAGCTGAGCGGGGCGGCAGCGTCCTGGGCGCGGCCGTCCAGGCTGCTGCCGAGCAGGATCAGGGCCAGCGCGGGCGCGGCCAGGGTGCGTGCGATGGCTTGGCTCATGGGCGCTCTCCTGCGCTCTGTGAGGTGCGTCGTGTGAATGCGCCGTGCCGGGCATGGGCCGGCCAGCGCACGAGTGTACGCGTCAGTCGATGGACAGTCGGTGGGCGACGCAGATCGCCCGGTAGCGCGTCGACACCGGCTGCAGAACCAGCGTGCGACCCGCCGCGCGGGCTTGGCGCTGCAGCAGATGCAGGCTGGCCACGCCGGCGCTGTCGATCTCGTCGAGTGCGCCGAGGTCGATGCGCGTCAGTGCGGCGTCGTGCTGCGCGGCCGCGGCCAGCAGAGCGGCGGCCTCGTCGGCGCCGAGCCGGCCGCCGAGCTGCAGCACGCCGGCCTCGAAGCGGGCCTGCAGGCGCGGCTCAGCCTTCGACATCGATCTCACCGCGGTTCAGGCCCTCGATCACCTGGTCGAGGTTCTGCCGGCGCAGGCGCTCGTCGAACTGGGTGCGGAAGGTCTGCACATAGGACACGCCCTCGACGATCACGTCGAACACCAGCCACTGTTCCCCGACCGGACGAAACAGGTAGTCGACCTTGACCGGCGCGCCGCCGCGGCGGTGGATCTCGCTGGCCACGCGCACGATCTGGCCGCCGCGCAGCTCGGTCTCGCCGGCCACGCGCACGTCCAGGCTGGGGTCGGCATCGAGCATGGCGGCGCCGTACTTGTTAAGCAGGCTCTTCACCAGGGCATCGGCGAAGGCGCTGATCTTGGCCGGATCGGCGCCGCGGCTGTGCCGGCCCAGCACCAGGCGGGCCGAGTACTCGCGGTCGAACAGCGCGTCGAGCTCGCTCTCAACGAAGGCATTGAGCTTGCCGCGGTCGGCGCTGAAGGCAGCACGCTGGTCGACCAGGGTCTTGAGCACGGTCTCGGTGCGTTCCTCGACGATGGCCGCGGGGCGCACATTGGCGGCTGCAGCCGCGCTGGCGAAGATGAGCAGGGTCAGCACGCTCGACTGCAGGATCTGGGTGATGCGCATGGGGTTCTCCTTTACTCCGTCGCGCTGGGGGTCGTGCCGGCGTTTTCGCCCGACTCGCCGTTACCGAACATGAACTGGCCGATCAGCTGCTCCAGCACCACCGCCGACTGGGTCAGCAGGATCTCGTCGCCGTCCTTGAGCGGCTCGGGATCACCGCCCGGCGCCAGGCCGACGTAGCGATCACCGAGCAGGCCGCTGGTATAGATCGCCGCGGCGGTATCGGCCGGCAGCTCGCCCGCGTCCGCGCTGAGGCGCAGGGTGGCGATAGCGTCGAAGCTGACCGGGTCGAGCACCACGCTGGCGACCTCGCCGACCTTGACGCCGGCGATGCGCACCGGCGCGCGCACCTTGAGCTCACCGGCATTGGAAAAGCGCGCGATCACGCTGTAGCTCTCGCCGCGCAGGCCGTCCTTCGAATTGGTGGAGGCGAACGCCAGCACCAGCGCGCAGGCGAAGCCCATCAGGATGAAGAAGCCGACGCTCCATTCGGTCTTTGCAGAAGTTGCCATGGCGTCCTCAGTACAGCGTAGCGCTCAGGATGAAATCGAGGCACAGCACCATCAGCGAGCCCATCACCACCGAGCGGGTGGTGGCCACCGAGGTGCCCTCGATGGTGGGCGGCGCGTGGTAGCCGGCGTAGGTGGCGATCAGGGTGGTGGCGATGCCGAAGAAGATCGACTTGACGATGGACTGGCCGAAGTCGTCGACCAGATCGATGCTCTGCTGCAGCGAGCTCCAGTAGAAGCCGCTGTCCAGGCCCAGCACCAGCACGCCCTGCACGTAGCCGCCGAGGATGGCGAAGGCGCAGAACACCATGGTCAGCACCGGCAGGCTGATCACGCCCGCCAGAAACCGCGGCGCGACCACCTTGCGCACCGGGTCGATGGCCATCATCGACAGCGCGGTGATCTGGTCGGTGGCGCGCATCAAGCCCAGCTCGGCGGCCATCGCCGAACCGGCGCGGCCGCAGAACAGGATCGCCGCCAGCACGGGACCCAGCTCGCGGTACAGCGTCAGGCCCAGCAGCGTGCCGAGCGAGCTGCCGGCGCCGAAGGTGCTGAGCGTGCGATAGCCCTGCAGGGCCAGCACCAGGCCAACGAAGGCACCGCCGACGGCGACGATCGAGACCGAACGCGAGCCGATCGAATGGATCTGCGCGGCGGTGTCGCGGACGAAGCCATGGCCGGGCCGGATCGCGCCCAGCACGCGCAGCAGGAACAGGCCCATGCGGCCCAGCGAGGCGAGCATCTCAGCCATGCGAGGCCCCCGTGCCGCTGCGGCGGTAGTCAAAGCCGATCGGCCCATCGGGAGCGCCGTCGAGGAACTGGCGCAACAGCGGGTCGCGGGTCGCGTTCAGTTCGGCCGGTGAACCGGCGAAGGCGATGCCCTGCTCGGCGACCACGATCACCTGATCGGCCATCGCCAGCGTCTCCGCCACGTGGTGGGTGATCACGAAGCTGGACAGGCCGAGGCTGTCGTTCAAGTTGCGGATCAAGGACAGGATCACGCCGCAAGCGATCGGGTCGAGGCCGGTCAGCGGCTCGTCGTAGAGCATCAGCGGCGGGTCCAGCACCAGGGCGCGCGCCAGCGCGACGCGCCGGGCCATGCCGCCCGAGAGCTCCTGCGGCATCAGCGCGCCGGCCTCGGCGAGGCCCACCGCGTTCAACTTCATCTGCACCAGCTCGCGCAGCACCGGCTCCGGCAGGCGGGTGTGCTCGCGCAGCGGCAGAGCGACGTTCTCGAAGGTCGACAGATCCGACAGCAGGCCATTGCCCTGCAGCAGCACGCCCATGCGCCGGCGCAGGCGGAACAGCTCGGCGGTGCTGCGCGTGGGGTGCGCGTGATCGAGCACG
Source organism: uncultured Aquimonas sp. (assembly GCF_937888285.1). GTDB lineage: Bacteria > Pseudomonadota > Gammaproteobacteria > Xanthomonadales > Xanthomonadaceae > Aquimonas. Next base: position 6,827 of record NZ_CALART010000024.1, on the reverse strand, counting down.
CGCACGCGGCCGGATCTCGGCTCCAGCTCTCCCGTCACCGCATGTAGCAGGGTCGACTTGCCGGCACCGGACGGGCCGATCACCGCCGTGACCTTGCCGGCCGGCACGCGCAGGCTGGCCTCGCGCAGGATCACGCGCGGGCCACGCGCCAGGGTGACGCGGTCGAACTCGATGGCGGCAGCTTCGGTCATTCGGGACTTCGTGGCAGCGCGCGTGAGCTGCGCGTAAAGCGCGGCGGGCGCAGGACATTCGTGAAGGCGCGCATCTTACGGCCTGCGGCAGCGCAGCAAGGGCAAGACGAGGTGAGCGGCACGGGCGTGCTTTCGGCGCGCCGCCGGTGGAGCCTCCGGCGGGCGCTGCGGCCACACCCAAATTCGCCAATGGATTCAAACACCTGTAGCGGCTTCCCGGATCCGAAGCCACGACTGCGCGGCATGAAGCGCGGCTGAAAGCGGGGCTGCGCAGGACCTCCTGGCCAAGCCGATCCCGCCGTCGTCCGCTGCGGTGGACCGATCCGGCGGCCCTTGCGCCGGCGCGCGGCCGCCCCAACCCCTCGACCGCATGGACCTTCCCCTCTACGAACCTCATCCGGATCCGGCCGCCCAGGCCGCGCATGACCGTCTGCGTTTCCGCCGCGGGCTGATCACGGCCGGCGGCTTCATCGTGCTGCTGTGGTGGATCAAGGCCTTCGAACTGGCCTTCGACCTCGACTTCGGCGTGCTCGGCAATCGGCCGCGCGAGTGGGCCGGCCTGCTCGGCGTGCTGACCGCGCCGCTGCTGCACGGCTCGGTCGCGCACCTGATGTCGAACACCCTGGCCCTGCTGGTGCTGGGCACCCTGGCCTTCGCCTCGTTTCCGAAAGCGAGCTGGCGCAGCCTGCCGCTGATCTGGGGACTGGCCGGCCTTGCCGTCTGGGGCTTCGCCCGCGAGAGCTTCCACATCGGCGCCAGCGGGCTGACCCACGGCCTGATGTTCCTGCTGCTGACGCTGGGCCTCAAGCGCCGCGACCGCGTCGCCATCGCCACCGGCTTCATCGCCTTCTTCCTCTACGGCGGCATGCTGCTGACCGTGCTGCCGCGCGAACCGGGCGTGAGCTGGGAGTACCACCTCGCCGGCGCGGTGTTCGGCGTGATCAGCGGCCTGCTGTGGGCGCGGCTCGACCCGCTGCCGCCGCGCAAGCGCTACAGCTGGGAGATCGAGGAAGAGCTCGAAGCCGAGCAGCGCGCGCTGGAGCAGGCGACCTGGGAGCCCGCACCGCCCAGGGACGTGCAGCCGCTGTGGGACGGCCCGCGCCGCGGCGCGCCGCCCGCTGCGCCGCCGCTGCGCGGCGTGGTGGTGCAGTTTCCGCTGCGGATCGAGGGCGGCGAGATGCGTCTCACGCGCTCACCCAATCGCGATTCCACGCCGGGCCCCGCTGGCACTGACGAGTCCCCGCCCCGCGGCTAGTCCGAGGCTCACGTATCGGCCCGGCGCAGCAGTGCCAGCAGGCCGGGATCGTCGCGCCAATCGCGGCCGGCGACGAAGCGCGGCAGGGCCCAGCGGTCGTCGTCCACGCACACCGCGCGCGGCTCCGTGCTGAAAGCGGCTTCCAGCCCGACCTGCGGGCCGCGGCGCGGCAGCCAGTCGGCGCGCAGGAACTCGCTGACGTGGCCGAAGGGATACGCGAAGTAGCGTGGCCGCCGGCCGGTGGCGCGCTGCAGGTACTCGCTGGCGGCGCTGATCTCGGCCTCGGCCTCGGCTTCGGTCTCGATGTCGAGGAAGCTGCCGCGGCGGTTGTCGCGCTGCGCCGTCCGCGCCACCAGCGGATGGTTGTGGTCCCAGCTGTGGTTCTCGATGTCCATCAGGCCCGAGGCCTGCGCCTGCGGCCACCAGCGCTCGTGCATCAGATCGTCGCCGTAGTCGACCCGCAGGGCGGTCGCCATGTCGGCGCGCGCGGCCGGCGAGGCGATCACGAAGCTCGAGGCGCGCAGCTGCGGCAGGCGCCGCTTCGCCTGCGCCAGCACCTGCAGCATCGAGGGCAGCAGGCCCAGACCCGGATGCAGATGCGGCTCGCCGTCGATGCGGGTGCCGTCGTCGAGGGTGATCGCCACGCCCTCGCGGCAGTCCGGCGCCAGCAGCGCTTCCAGCGGCAACACCGGCAGGCCGGCATCGGCCAGCAGATCGAGATCGGCCAGCAGCCGCAGCAGATCGCAGCCGCGACGGTCGAAGCGCTCCAGGCGGGTGGCGTGATAGGTCAGGATCAGACGCATGGCGGCACGCTCAGTCAGCGGCGTCCGGCGAGCGCAGCCGGTCCGGAAAGAAGGAATGCGCGATCGAGAAGAAGCGCCAGCCGGTCGGGTCGCGCAGGATCGAGGCGCTGAGCAGGTCGGCGAACTGCCGCACTTGCTCCTCGGGCGTGCCGTCCACCGCGCGCTGGATGTGGATGTGCCGGTAGCCGGTGGTGAGGTCGGTGTCCGAGGTGAACAGGAAGATCGGCACGCCCTGCGCCTGCGCGATCTCGAACATGTTCTGCGCCAGTCGTGTCGGCCAGCCGGCCAGCCGCACTTCGACCGCATCGGGCCGATTGGTCGGCATGTCGCAGGCGCCCCAGCCGACTTCGCCCTTCGCCAGCAGCTCGGCCACCTGGTTCCGCGCGGTGCCATCGCGCACGATCATCGGCCGCCCGGATGCGCGCGCCAGCAGGTAGTAGCGCAGACGCAGGTAGAGCCAGCCCAGCAGGCTGGCGCGGGCCAGATGCGGGCCGAGCTTGGGAATCACGATGCTCGGGCTGCGCCCGATCGAATCCGCCCAGGGCACGAACCAATAGCCGCAGCCATGGTGGCTGCCGATCAGCTGGATGCCGCCGGTCGCCGGCAACGCATCACCATGCACGCGCACCCAGCGGCGGATGTAGCGGCGCGAGCGCAGCGGCACCAGGAAACAGTCCATGTGCTCGATCAGCAGGCGGAAGCGCAGGCGTCGCCAGAAGGCTTCTGCGTCGGCAGTCACGCCGAGCGCCTCCGCGTGGCGCACCGACACGATGGCTTCCTCGTAGTACCAGCCGCGGAAGCGCGAGAGCCGCCACAGCAGGCGTCGGCTTAGCGGCCACGGCAGCAGGGCGCTGCCGATCGGCACCAGCCACAGCTCGACGATCTCGCGCAGGCGCTTCTTCCACTGCTGCAGGCGGGTGCGCGGCATGCGGCTCAGCGCTTCACGCAGTCGAGGTAAAGGCTGATCGCGTTGTCCGGGCTGCGCAGATCGAGCCCGCGCAGCTCAGGCCAGGCGCTCTGGTTGTAGGCCACGCGCTGCACCTCGAAGCCGATCGGCTCCAGCAGAGCGCGCAGGGTGGCCTCGTCGTAGAAGCTCTTCTGTCCGGCGAAGGTCAGCGCGGCGTGCAGCAGCTCACCCAGGGTGTCGGTGACCAGCGGGATGCCGACCTCGCGCTTCCAGAGTTCCAGCACGCGGGTGTCGCCACGCTGGTAGTGGTCGACCAGCACGGCGAGATCGGGCGTCAGCAGGCGCAGCACGCCGCCGCGCTTCAGCACGCGATGGCAGTCGCGCAGGTGCTCGCGGGCCTGGGCGAAGCTGAGCTGGCCGATGAAGTCCTCGGACTGCAGGAAGTCGGCGTAGTCATCGCCAAAGGGCAGCGGCTGCGACAGGTCGGCGACCATATCCGGCTGCCAGTGGGCGTCGGCATCGACGTGCAGCCAGCCGGGAATGCGGACGCCACCCGAGCCAAGGGAAATCTTCATTGCGAGTCTCGAAACGCGCGGGCCGAGCCGCGCCGAACGCCGCGAAGTTTAGCGGATCAGGCTCAGGCCGCCGGCAGCTGGCGCGCATGCCAGCGGCCCAGCAGCAGCTGCGCCGCGATCGCTCCGCACAGCGCCAGGAACATGTCCCACTGGGTGTCTACCAGTAACATGGCGCATGCTCCGCGTATCCGTAACGTTCGCTCTACATATGGACATCTAGCCCTTCCTGGGCAAAGTCACCGTCAAGCGAGGAGCCATCGGGATGGCAAGTCTTGAACTCATCCGACACATTCCGCGCCGAGCGGAAGTAGTTGACGGACGTGTGCGCTGGGTGCACCGGAAGGATCTGATGCCAATCGACCGCTTGCCGCAGATCTGTTGGAAAGACGGCAGAACCTGGGCGGAAGCAAATCTCTGGGCGTTGCAGCACGCGACGAGCCAACGCAAGGACCTGGAAACGGTCAAGAGCGCCATGAGGTGTCTGCATGCGTATGCGAAGTGGCTCGAGCAGGAAGATGTCAACTGGTGGCACTTCCCTGCACGCGAGAGCGACCGGTGTCTGCATCGCTATAGAGGCGCATTGATCGCAGCAAGAAATTCTGGGCAACTTGCGCCTTCACTTGCCTCGGCCCGCATGTCGACTGTCGTGAGATTCTATCGCTGGTTGGAGGCTACGCGACTTCTCAGCCCCGAATGGCCCATGTGGAGCGAGCGACAGATCGGGATTCAACTCACAGACACATTTGGCCTGCAACACACGCTAAACGTCAGGACCACCAGTCTCGCCATTCCGAATCGAAGGGTGGCCGGCAGCCCCAAGCTGGAAGGTGGCCTGTTACCTGTTTCCACCGAATCGGCACTTCGCATCATGGATTTTGCAGATTCGGTGGCTAGCCCCGAACTCGCGCTCATGCTGCGGCTGGGCTTTCAAACAGGACTTCGCCTCGGATCCATTTGTGACTTGAAGATGAGAACTATCGAGCGAGCGGTTGAAGACCCAACACTACAAGGTTGGCACAGATTGTCCATCGGACCCGGCGCACATCCTCCGGTCCGTACCAAGTTCGGTGTCACAGGCCAGGTGCCCATTCCTAACGGACTGCTCACCCAACTCCGTGTCTATGCATTCAGTACTCGTCGACTGAAGCGACAGTCACTCGCTGCGAAAGAACATCGCGAAACATTGTTCCTGAACCGATTCGGGGCGCCCTACCTTAATGATCGCGACAGCCGCGCTGTGAACGTCGAAATGGGTAGGTTGCGTAAGGCGGGCGTCGCCGCCGGTGTTAACTCGCTATACGGTTTCAACTTCCATAGGACACGAGCTACCTTCGCTACGGAACTTGCACGCGCTTCGATTCGCGCTGGCATGAATCCTGGAGATGCTCTAGTGCTTGTGCGCGATGCCTGCCTTCACCGCCACGAACAAACTACATGGCGGTACATCCACTTCGTCGAAAAGTCAGCGGCGATGGCGGAGATCGCCGATGCCTTTACGGGAGCGATGATGGGCCTTGTAAGGAACGCAGGCGGTGCGTGACATGAACCTTCCGGACCTAGCCCTTCGGCAGTTGCCCTACGGTACCCACCAGACTGTGTTCGACTTCCGCGTTTTTCTCTACCGTGGAGGCGCGAAGACAAGGATCACTGACGTTCTGGCAATGATAGCCACCGGAAAGCTTGGGGGTCTACTGAGGGAACGTGTACCACTCGTAACGAGGCTGCATGAAGTTATGAATGCAGCGATTGTCGGAGGAGGCTCGCCAGCAACGACTAAAGAGCAAATGTTCGCCTTACGCAAGTTCTACTCCTGGCTAGATGACAACAGCCTGAGCGTTACAGAGGAGAACGCGAGCATAATGTACAAGCAGTGGACCGAGTCACTACTTTACCGCGTTCGAATCACGAAGTGCCTGAAAGCAACGAGTGCATACTCATATGCCATGGCTGCTTCTACCGTAATAGGTCGAGCCCTAGGGCTTCGAGATAATGCGATTCTGAGGAACACGCGTCTTCGTTCGCCAACGAAGACGAAGCGCGCACTATCGTCCGCCACATCCAAACAGAACCTGGAGGACACATTTGTTTTCGGGGAATTTATCACCACATTATGCGAATCATTAACAATTGAGGCCCTCCGCGGACCGCTGCCTTTGTCGATTGATCTGCCAAATAACCTGAAGCTAACGCTTGCCGCCGGCTTGAAGAAACCCACAGCGAACCTGGAGGACTTTAAGACTTCCCAGCGAGAAAGGGTTCGTCGCAACCGCGCCATGTTGGACCCCCGCGACTCGGCGGAAAAGCGCGCCCCGCTCGCCAATCTACGGATTGAGGCTGAACTCCTACTGTTTTGTGCGCAGACCTCAATGAACCTCAGCCAAGCCATAGCATTACGCAGAGTCAAATTTCGCTATCAAACTGCCGGCGACGAGATGATTGCATATGCGTACAAGGGGCGACGCGGCGGTGAAGCCGTCTTCCGGGCATTTCGCCTATACAAGCAGCACTTCGTGCGCTATTTGGCTTGGCTCGACGAGTTATCCCCTGACAGTGAGGATGACCGCCTGTTTCCATTTTTTTACATCGGAGTACTTCCCGCAGTTGGCGCCCTGCGGAACTTCAGCGCTACACGTAGGCACTGTCTCGCTCTGGGTATCCGCTTCATAAACACTCGCGCTCTACGCAAAACCCGAGTCAACTGGTTACTTCGTCGCAGTCGTGATCCTGATTTAACAGCAGACATGAGCGGCCACTTGAAGGAAACGCTCGCGCGTGACTACGAAGAACCGCACTTTCAGTCCGCCGCTGTGGAGATATCGCAGTTCCACCGCGCTACTGACCCCAGCATCGCCCCACCCGGGCCGGGACTTTGCGTTAATCTCAACGGTGTGCCCGAGATGGTCGACAACGCGCGCTCGGAGGCGCCTGTGCCTGATTGCATTGGGGCGGATGGCTGTCTCTTCTGTCGACATCATCGCGATGTGATGAGCGCTGAATACTGCTGGAAGCTGGTCTCCCATCGTCACATCAAGAGCCTCGAGCTAGGGAGCCTCTGAACTACACGACTGTTTCAGTCTTGCCAGGTTTGCAGGGCCA
>NZ_CALART010000023.1 GCF_937888285.1 uncultured Aquimonas sp. | reverse complement strand
ATTCCCGATTCCCGATTCCCGATTCCCGATTCCCGATTCCCGATTCCCGATTCCCCATTCCCCATTCCCGGCTCTAAAGTGCGCGCCGACTTCTACCTGATCGCCAAACCGCGCTTCCTTGAGGAGCCGCTGAAGCTCGTCTGCGAGCTGGTCAAGCGCGGCTATGGCGCGGGCCAGCCGATGCTGATCCTCGCGCGCTCTGAGGAGCAGGCCGAGGAAATCGACCAGCTGCTGTGGGAGTTCGACGAGGACGCCTATATCCCGCACCAGGTCGCGGGCATGGACGAGGACGACGACATCACCCCGGTGCTGATCGTGCCGCCCGGCGTCGACACGCCCTCGCGGCCGCTGGTGCTGAACCTGCGCGATGAAGTCGCGCCACCGCCCTTCGAGCGCGTGCTCGAAGTCGTACCCGCCGACCCCGCGGCACGCGAGCCGCTGCGCGCGCGCTGGAGCCAGTACAAAGCGCTGGGCTACGCGCTCAACAAGCACGATATGTAGGGCGGCCGGCATCGAGGCAGTCGCGCAGTCATCGGTACTGCGCTGGGCACCACTCGCGCTGACGCACCTGTGCACGCGGGCCGAACCTGGTTCGCACTTCAGGGCCGCGGTGTCCTGGCAAGGCGCAGGCCGCGGAGGATTTGCCGCCAATTCGCGTATCGCGATGCAGTCCGAACCTGGAGCATCGCGCCGTGTCCCTCGCTTCCCGCGTCCTCTTCCGATCTCTCGCCCTTGGCCTGCCCGGATTCCTGGCATGCACACCGGCCGCGGCACAGCTGTTGGACCCCAGCTTCGGCGATCGCGGCCAGCTGACCGAGGGCTTCGCGGCGGTGACCGGCTTTGACGACGACTTCGCGCTCGCGGCCTGCGCCACGCCGGGCGGCACGCTGACCGTTTACGGCGCGGCTTCCAGCAACGTGCGGGTGGTGACGCTGCGGCTGCGCAGCGACGGCAGCCTCGACACTACTTTCAGCGGCGACGGCAAGGAAAGCTTCGACTGGCCAGGCGAGCGGATGTTTGATCGTGAGCGTGTCGGGCTTTGCATGGGCAACGGCGACGCTGTGCTGGCCCAGCCGGCGCTTGAGGCGGGCGACGAGCGCATCGTGCTGGTGCGCGTGCGGGCGCAGACCGGTCTGCCCGATCCCACCTGGGGCAGCGGCGGATTCGCGGTGCTGGATCTCGACGCGCTCAGCACTGGACTGGCACAGCGCGAATCGCCGCTGGGCCTGAATCTTGCGGCCGACGGCGGGGTTGACCTGACCGGTGACGTGGCCTTGAGCGATGGCGGCACGCGCGGTTTCGCGGTGCGCATCGATCCCACCGGTACGGTGAGAGCTGCCGCGATTTACCGTCAGGACCTGTACTCACGCTTCGCCTTTGCGGCAGCGGCGGAGGCGCCGGACGGCAGTCTGTGGCTTTCTGGTCGCGCTGTGCGCACTAGTAACGCCCTCCCGACCCACCTGCATCTGCGGGTGGATCCACAAACCTTGGCACTGGTGCAGGCCCTTCCCGGCTCCGCCCTGCTGCACCGCGTTGGGCGTGGACGCATGGTTGCGCCCGGCGTGTTCGCCAGCGTCGCCCACCGGCGCGAGCCCGGTGCGGCCGATGTGCCCGTGCTGCTTCTGCAGCGCGAGACCGGAACGCGCGTACTTGAGTTGCCGACCCTGCTGCCGGTGATGGGACAACCGGGCAAGCAGCTGCTGCACGACCAGGATGGCGATGTGATTCCGCTGCCGGACGGTAGCCTGCTGGTCACGGGCACCGCCGGCCTCGACAATGACCTCGGCGGCAAGGCGCTGTACCAGATCCGGGTGCTGCTGGCCGCAGGCAGCGAGCCGGACCGGGTCGACACGCGCTTCGGCAGCGGCGGAATCTGGCAGTTCTCGCGACTGCAGCCGGGCTGCAGCCAGCCCAACGATCAGTCGATGCGCCGGACAACCCTCTGGAACGGCCGCGTCACCGTGGTCGGCGCCGCACGCACGCAGAACTGCATCAACAGCCAGGATCACGACTACTGGGTGCTGCGCATGCGGATCGACGCGCTGCACATCGACGGCTTCGAGTGAGGCCTGCGCCGCGCAGCGGTTCCCGATGCCACGACTCGCCCTCGGCCTTCATCCCAGCGCCAGGCGATGCAAGCGCCCGAAGACTGGCGCAAGGCGCAAAGGAAAGCTCAGACGCGCCAAGGCAACGCTGAAGTGTTCGGCGTTGTCGCGCGATATGGAGGGCGCGCCCGCGGATCGAGCGCGTAAGCGCTTGATCCAGCACAAGCAAGCCGAACCTGCCCCGGACTCGCGATCACGGATCAAGACCGGGATGGACGTGATCAGTGTCGCCCTGAGTGCCGGAGCGCTGCTCGCGCGCCCGCAGCCAGTCCAGCCAGCGCTGCAGACGCGCTTGCTGCAGAGGATTGCGCGCGGACTTGGGCACGTCCTGCAGGGCCTTGCCCAGGGCCTGCAGACGTGCGGGCTCGGGAACCAGATCAGCCTCCGCACGCTTGGCCGCCGCCCAGCTCAGCCATTCAATTGTGCTGCTCGGCCCTTCGCTGCCGATTCTTGAAAGTATTGGGTCCAGGACCGCGAGCGCTTCCCCTGGGCGATCGTCCTCGATCAGCGCGGAGGCCAAGCCATGGCGGCTGAAGTCGGTGGTGATGGCCTCTTCGCCGCCGAGTCGGAGGTCCACTTCGAGTGCCTCGCGCGCGTAGTCCACCGCCTGCGAAGGACGTCCGCAGCGCTCTTCGGCCGGCGCCAGATTGCTCAGGAGCAGTGCCATGCCGGGATCGGCGCCGCCGAAGTAGGCTCGCGCTTCCGCCAGTGCCTCGCGATACAACTCCAAAGCATCGACGCATCGGTCCTGCCGCTCGATGACCGCGGCCAGGTTGACTCGGGTCAGCAGCAAGACCTCGCGGTCTTCATAGCCCTGCTCCTCGGCCCATCGCAGCGCCGCGCGCAGGCGCTGCTCCGCGGCCGGCGCATCGGTGCGCTTCTCGATGTCCGCGATGTTCGACTGCATGGAGACATAGCTCTCCATCGCCCGCTCCTGCGGCAGATGCTTGAGCGCGAGCTCAGCCACCACCTCGTACCCTGCGCGCGCCGCTTCATGGTCGCCCTCGTCTTCGGCGTTCATCGCGCTCTGTGACCAGGCAGTGATCTGCACATCAAAGCTGTGCACACCACCAGCTTCGATCAGCGCGATCGCCGCCCGCGTATGCGCCATCGATTCCGGCAGACGCTCCAGATGGTCGTAGACGTTGGCCCGCTCGACATGGAACCAGGCCCGCAGCTCGGACTCAGGCGCATCGATGCCTGCCAGCAAGCGCTCGACGTCGTCGAGAATCTGTGAGGCGCGCGGGTACTCGCCGAGACGCTTCAGCGCCACCGCATTGGCCAGCATCAGCGCAGCACGCGTTGCGGCGGGCTTTTCGGTGTCGGCCTGCAGCAGGCTGGCGTGGTGCTCCAGCAGCTCGCGCGCACTGACGCTGCCACCCTCCACGGCTGCCGGCGGCACGCTGCCGAACAGGTCGATCAGGTGCTGCGACAGCGCCTCGGCGCGGTCGCGTTCGGCCGCGGTGCGGGCCAGCGCTTCCTGCATGCGCAGCAGATGCAGGCTGGCGCCACCGATGAGCACAAGCACGGCAGCAGCAGTCGCGACCAGCAGCGGCCAGCGACGGCGCAGAAGCCGTCGAAACGCATAGCCGAACTCGCCGCGCCGTGCCTCGACGGGACGCCCGTCCAGCCAGCGATCGAGCTCGGCGATCAGGGCCTCCACGGTCGGGTAGCGCTCTTCCGGACGCTTGCGCAGCGCGCGCAGACAGATTGCATCGAGGTCGGCATCGGCACCCGGCACCGCACTCGCAGCGCGACTCGGCGGTTTGGGCTCGGTCTGCAGCACCGCATGGATCAGGGCCGCGCTGTCCTGTACGCCGGCATGCGGCGAGCACTCGGCCACCAACTCGTAGAGCAGCAGGCCGAGTGCGTGCACATCCACACTGATGCTCGCAGCCTCCGGCCGCGCGTCGATCTGCTCGGGCGCGGCATAGCGCAAGGTCATCAGGCTGTGCACGCCGGCGGTCAGGGTGCCCTCGCCCTGCAGATGGGCAATGCCGAAGTCGAGCAGCCGCGCACGGCCGAAGGCATCGACCATCACGTTGGAGGGCTTCAGATCGCGATGCACCACCAGCCGCGCATGCGCATAGGCCACCGCTTCGGCGATCTCGCGCAGCACGCGAACACGCGTGCGCAGATCGGGTGCTGCGCTCGCGCACCACTGGTCCAGCGGCAGACCTTCGACGAACTGCATGGCGATGTAAGGCGCGCCGTCGGCGTCACGCCCCCCATCCAGCAGCGCGGCGATACCGGGATGCTCCAGGCCGGCCAGAATTCGCCGTTCGCGCTCGAAGCGGCGCAGCTCGTCGCTGCTCCAGCGGCTGCCGCTGAGGCGCTTCAGCGCCACACGCTGGACAGCGCCCTCGACGTCGCGCTCAGCAAGCCAGACCTCACCCATGCCGCCGCGACCGATCCGCTGCAGCACGCGGTAGCTCGCGATCCGCGGCCCCGCATCGCTCACGTTCTGACGACGATCGACGGCATCCAGCGCCGGCAGCGGCTGGGCGCTGGACTGCAGCTGCCGCGCCAACTCCTGCGCCAGCGCCGGCTCGGTCTGTGCGAGTTCCGCCAAGCGCTGCGCACGCGCGAGCCCCGCAAGCTCGAACAGCTCGAGGAACAGCGCCTTGCGGCGCGCGTAGTCATTGGCGGGCTGCAGCCCGGTCGCATCAGAGCTCACGGCGCCGGCTCAATCACGCGCGAACACATGTTGCTTCAGCCAAGCGGTGGCGTGCGCCCACTCGCGATTGACCGTCGCCGGGTGCAAGCCCATGGCGTGTGCGGTCTCGTCGATGGTGAGGCCGACGAACACCCGCAGTTCGACGACGGTGGCCGCACGCGCATCGAACTCGGCCAGCCGCTGCAGGGCATCGTCGAGCGCAACCAGCTCGGCAGGCGTGCCGAGATCGACTGCGTCGAAGTCCTCGATCGGCAGCGCGCGCTCGCCGCCGCCGCGCTTGTCGGCCAGCTTGCGGCGGGCGCGATCGATCAGGATCTGGCGCATCGCCCGCGCCACGATGCGGGCGAAGTGCACACGGTCCTCGGCCTCGGGCGCGCGCGACTGGATCAGCTTCATCAGCGCATCGTTCAGCAGCGCCGTGGCCTCCAGCGTGTGGTGATCGGCGTTGGAGCGCAGCACCGCATTGGCGAGCCGGCGCAGCTCCGGGTAGAGGTGGGTGAACACCCGGTCGCGGGCGTCGGCGTCGCCCTGCTGCCAGTCGGCGATCCAGGCGGTGATGTCGGGGGTAGGCGCTTGCATGGCGCCAGAATAGTGCAGCCGCAGGCGCTGCGGGCACAGGCCGGATCGCCCTCTTTGCGCTGCACGGGGCGGTTGAACCGCAGCCCATCGCGAACAAGGCTGCCACGCGCTCACGGCGAGGCCCGCCACATCTGCGCCAACACTGTCTGAAGGCCGCGCGGGCCAGCCGTCTGGCGGGCCGCGCCGTGATCATCGCGTCCAGGGATCTCCGGTGAGCCCGTCAATGCGGCCTGCTCCACAGGAACGTGGCTCTGGCTGGGTTGGTCATCGCTCGCAACTCTCATGCCCACCCCTTCTGCCCCAAGATCGTCATCGACTGCGCCGCCTCGCCCTACGCAGTCAGGCGACAGATCCTTCGCCGCCGGAACTCACGCCACCACGGCTGCCTGCCGCGCTCCAGCACACGGCGCCGCGAAGGAACCGCCGCACTTCTGCGTACAGCATCGCGAACCCGGCGACAGCGCCGGCACCGCGAGCGCCTCCATGCACACACACCCCTTCATCGCCCGCAGCCTGCTGCTCGGCACCCTGATGTCCACGGTGCCGCTGGCCCAGGCTGGACGCTTCCAGGACGACTTCAGCGATTCGAACTCCGGCTGGGCGCATGCCGCCGCCACCTCGCACCAGCACCGCGGCTTCGCCGTCTACACCGACAGCGCGCAGTACCAGATGACCCCGGTGCAGGACGACACCTTCGGCTTCGCGCCTGCGCCGCGACAGCTCGGCGGCGAGGTCTCGGTGAACGCCGATCTGTTCCTCTACGCTGGCGTCGGTCGCGGCGGCGCCGGTCTCGCCTGCCGTTACCGCAACCCCGCCAACTTCGATGCCGCGCTGGCACGCGGTGACGGCACGCTGGTGCTCATGCGCGTACGCGAAGGCAGGGCCGAGATGCTTGCTGGCGGGCCGGTCGAGAGCGTCATCCCGGGTTCGGTCGACACCCGCATCGAGCTGCGCTGCAGCGGTGACCGGCTGAGCGCGCGCACCCGCGAGGGCCTGGTGATCGAAGCCGCCAGCGCGGGCCCTGCAGAGGGCCAGTCCGGCCTGCTGGTGATCGGCGAGGCGGCTGCCGGCACCAGCGCGGTGTTCGACAACTTCGAGCTGCGCGCGCTGAAGTGATCGGGCGCCTGCGCTTGCTGCCGCGACCGCGGGCAGAAGCCCTCAGGGACGCTGTGCCGTTCACCGCCCAGCACTGCCTGAACTGCGGTGACCCGCGCCTCGACGCCTACTGCCCGCGCTGCGGTCAGGCGCGCGTCGGTCGACTCGGCGCCGGTGCCCTGTGGGCGGAGACCTGGACGCGATGGCGCGTGTTCGAGTTCAGCCTGGTGCAGGCGCTGTGGCAGGTCCTTCGGCGACCCGGCCAGGTCGCGCTGGAATACGTGCAGGGCGCCCGCAAGCGCCACGTGCACCCGCTGAAGCTGTGGCTGTTCGTGGCCGCCCTACAGCTGCTGGTCCTGCAGCGCAGCGGCTATCTCGATGCCGAGGGCGCCGAGCTCGGCGCCGCACTGGCGCTGATCCAGACCTGGTCGAACTTCGCCTTCGCCATCGGCGGGCTCGCGCTGTGGCTTGCCTGCGTGCTGGTGATGAAGCGCGGCTACACCCTCGCCGAGCACGCCGTGCTCGCCGCCTATACGCACAGCCTGGTGCTGGCGATGGCAACGCTGCTGAAGCTGCCGGTGCTGGCGTGGCGGTCTCCGGAATTTCTCGCCCTGCACCAGTCTGTGGCACCGCACGCACAGGATCTGGTGGGCGCGCTTGCCCTCGGCATCGCCGCCCGGCAGTTCTTCGGGCTGCGCGGGCTCGGAGGACAGCTTCGTCTGGTGCTGCTGATCGCGGTCTTCCTTGCCGGCAAATGGCTTCTTCTGCGCGGCTTCGGTCACGCACTCAGCGCCTATGTGCGCAGCCAGCTCTGAACTCGACAGATGTCCACGAGCAAGGGCAGCCAGCGCATGAGGCGCATCTCTTCCTTCTGACTCCACCCCACGAGGCGCATGCCCCATGTCCACGAACCGACCCCATACGCCCGCCAAGGCAACCGCCCTTGCCCGCTGCGCTGCGGCGCTGCTGATGATGAGCGGCCTCGGCGCCTGCACCGGCAACGAAGGCGAGGCCCTGGCCGAATCCGGCGCTGCCACCAGCACCGACAGCGCACTGGCAGACGCGCGCGCTCCGTCGGCTCCGCCCGTCGTGCGCACCGATGAAGCCGAGGCCGAAACCCAGGGCGATGCGCTGGCCGAGCAGATTGCGCTGCGCCTGCAGGCCTGCGCCTACGACGGCTCGCCGATCACGGTGAAGGGCGAGACGCTGAGACCGCCCGCGGACGGCGCCTGCGTGGATCTGGTCAACCGCATCATGCGTTTCACCGGTCTGCCGCAGAACTTCAACGTGGTCGAGGCGCCGGTGCCCAATGCGGCGGCCCTGATCCTGGTCGACGACAGCAAGACGCCGAGGCGGATCATCGCCTTCAACCGCAGCTTCCTCGGCATGGTCGGCCGCGCCACCGGCGACAACCCCTGGGCGCCGATCAGCATCATGGCCCACGAGATCGGCCATCACCTGTCCGGCCACACGATCCTGCCCGGCGGCAGCCAGCCGCCGATCGAGCTGGAAGCGGACAAGTTCTCGGGCTTCGTGCTGTATCGCATGGGCGCCGGCCTGAGTGACGCCCAGCACGCGATGAGCGCGCTGGTGCCGGCGGATATGCGCTCACGCACGCATCCGGGGCGTGCGGCACGGCTGGACGCCATCGCCCAGGGTTGGCGCGAAGCCTGCGAACAGCACGGCGGCAGCGCCTGCGAAGCAGGCATGGCGCAGGCCGCCACGGCGACAGCGAATGCGCCGCGCCCCGCCGCCAGCGTGCCGCCGGAGCACGACGCCGCACCGGCCGTTGCGTCACCGATGCCCGCCACCGCTGCCGTAGTGGCCCCGCCCGCACCGCCTGCGCCCGGTGGCATACCCTCCAAGTTCGGCCGCTTCGTCTACGACGAGTACGGCGTGCTGGACGCGGACATCGTGGCGGCGGTCGAGCAGCGCCTTTACCGCCACGTCGAGGAGCATCAGGTCGAGATCGTCACGGTGCTGGCGCGCAACACCCGCGGGCTGAGCGCCAGCGAGTACGCCTGGGCCATGCTGCGGCAGCTGCGCGTGGGCAAGCTCGACGTCGGCAATGGCGCAGTGCTTGTGGTGGCGCCGGAACGCGGCGAAACGGCCATCGCCATGGGGCCAGGCGTGGCTCTGCAGATGTCGAGCACCGTCAACGCGGATCTGCAGCGCCTCGGCGGCTTCCTGCGGCTGGGCTGGCCGCAGTGCCAGAAGCGCCAGGCCTGCGGCAACTGGACCGAGAACCTGCTTGACGCCGCCACCCACATCGCCGACGACACCGGCCACCTCGACTGGAGCATCCGCTTCCAGGATCTGGGCGAGATGCGGGCCCTCAGCAAGGCCGAGCTCGAGCGACGCGTGCGCAGCGGCGATCGCTATGACCCCGCCCAGGATCCGGTCAGCCGCAAACTGCTTCGCGTGGAGGCCAGCGTGGTCGACGCAGCCCCGCCGGCACAGGGCCAGGGCTATCGCATCAATCCGATTCGTGCCGAGCGCGTTGGGCCCCCAGTCCTGCTGCAGACGGCAGACGGACAAAACCTGCTCGCTTACCAACCCGCCAACCTCGCCTCGCTGATGTCGGCCGGCGCCCTGCAGCAGGGAAGGCGCTACAGCCTGGTCCTGCGTGAGTCGGCGATCGATCTCGACACGCCCGAGTTCGATCTGCTCAGTTACGACCTGGTGGAAGCGGGCGGCTGAGCCGCGTCCTGACAGCGCGGTCCGCGCGCCCCGCCACGGATGGCAGGGCGGGCGGCAGCCTCAGTCGGGCGTCTGCGGGGCGGTCCGGACATCGCTCCCGGCAGGCAGCGGCGTCGCATCGGCGCGCACGCCACAGTCACGAGCCCAGGCCCTCGCACGCTCAAGACGCAGCGCCCGTGGCAGAGCAGGCGAGCGCTGCACCTTGGCGAGCGCCGCCTGCATCGCGGCGGTCTCTGCGGGGCCCGGCGCCGTGTCGCGCAGACAGCCGAGCGTCGCGCGCACGATGTCCTCGGTTGCCGCCGAGTAGGCGTCAAGCCGCTGATCGGCGGTGCGCATGCGGTCGAACGCGTGCATCCGCTGCTGCGCCTCGCCCGGCAGGCCGGCGGCCAGCGCCGTCCATGCGCGATCCACCTGTGCCGCCAGCGCGCGCGGATGCCGTGGCCCGCCGCGCGCCTCGTGCAGCGCTTGCGCCGCGCCGAACAGCGTTTCGGCCTCGCTCCACTGCCCCTGCGTCAGCCGCAGCAAGCCGCGCGAGTGCAGGGTTTCCGCCACGTGCGCATGGTCCTCACCCAGCTCCCTGCGCGCGCGCGCCTCGATCTCGACATACAGCCGATCGGATTCTTCGGCACGCCCCAGCTCGCGCAGGGCGGCCGCCCGCGTGCGCTGCACTCCGAGCACGCTCTCCACGCGCTCGGGCTTGAGCTGCGCCAGCACGGCCAGGGCTTCATCGGTGTAGGCGAGTCCGGCTTCCGCGTCCCCCTTGTACAGCGCTACCGCACCCTGATTGCCGAGCAGCGAGGCAAAGTACAGCTGTCCTTCGGGGAGGCGCGCTCGGAGGATCCCGGTGGCCTCATGCATCGACGCATCGGCGGCCTGCTCCTCGCCGAGGCTGCGCTGGATGATGCCCCGCATCTGCAGGATATGGCCCATCGAGGCCGACGCTTCCTCGCCGCCAGCGCGCAGCACCGCCACGCCCTCGTTCATGGCGGCCAGGGCCGCGTCGAGTCGCCCGATCCGATAGTCGATCATGCCGCGATCGTTCAGCGCCTCCGCCAGATCGCGCGCCGGCGGCCTGGGCTCACTGCGCCACAGACCGATCGCACGGTCATACAGCTCGATCGCCTCGGCATGCATGCCCTGGCTGCCCAGCACGTCCGCCACCGAGCGGAACAGCGCCGCGCGGGCGTCGTCCGACATCTGCGCCCGCAGGCCCTCGCGGATCTGCGCCACGCTCCGCTGCAGCAGCTCGCGCGCGCCGAGCTCCTCACCCTGCAGCTCCTCCGGCCGGGCATTGCTGAACATCAGCTCGTAGAAGTGCGCGATCGCCACCGCCTTGTCGCGTTCCCGCTCAAGCGCCGCCAGCTGAGCGCGCGCGCGATGCACTTCCACCACAACCAGCACGATCGCCACCGTGACAGCAGCTGTCACCGCGAGCAACGCCGGCCAGCGCTTGCGCAGGAAGCTTCGCAGCCGATACCCGCGCTCGCGGGCACGCGCAGCGACCGGTTGCCGCTCCAGCCGACGGCGAAGATCCTCCGCGAAGGCCTCGACGCTTGCATAGCGATCCTCGGGTCGCTTGCGCAAAGCCATCGCGACGATGGCATCAAGGTCGCGATCGACGCCGGGCACTGCAGCGCACTGTGAGGGTGGCCGAATGTCTCCCTGCAGAATGGCCTGCAGCAGGGCGGAGGGCGCGATGTCGCGTGGATACGGTGAGCCACCGGTCAGCAGTTCGTACAGCAGCAGGCCCAGCGCATGGATGTCGATCGCGGGGCCTGGGCGCAGGTCCGGCGCCTCGATCTGTTCGGGCGCGGCATAGCGCAGCGAGACGCGCTGCTCGATCGTGCGCGTCTCGCTGCCCTCGGCCAGCAGCCTGGCCACACCGAAATCGAGAAGCTTGGGCTCGCCGCTGGCGTCGACACGGACGTTCGAGGGCTTGATATCGCAGTGCACGACCAGCTGCCGGTGGGCGTAGGCGACGGCCGACATCAGCTTGAGCAGCAGTCGCAAGCGCTCCTGCAGGTCGGGCGCATGCATGCGCAGATGCACGTCGAGGTCCTGGCCCTCGATGTAGGGCGTGGCAAGAAAGGCAACGCCGCGCTCGTCCACGCCGGCGTCCAGCAGATTGGCGATGTGCGGGTGGTCGAGCCCGGCAAGGATGCTGCGCTCGCGTTCGAACAGACGCTGCAGCCGCGGATCGATGTGGGCATGCAGGGCCTGCTTCAGGGCCACTTTCTGCAGCACCCCGTCAAGGCTGCGTTCGGCCAGCCAGACCACCCCCATGCCGCCGCGCCCCAGCTCACCGAGAAGGCGATAGTTGCGGGGCATGACAGCAGCCTCCGCGACACCGGGACGTGACGCACCGTCAAGCGGCCCGAACGGCTGCTCGGCAGCTGCGAGCAGCGCCTTCAAGGCCTCGAGAAGGCCGGGGCGCGGAGCGGTGAGTTCGGCCATACGACGCTCGCGCAGGGCGGGAGGCAGCGAGAGCAGCTCAGCGCTCCAACGCTTGAGCAGGTGGTAGTCGTCAGCGTCCACGCTCAGCGTCTGGGTATCGTCTGCTTGTGCACGCATCGGGTTCCGGATCGACCACGGTTCTGGCGCATTCTGGACATGTGCACGCGGCGACACCAGAGCCGCGCCCGCGTCCATTCGACCCGCGGGCGAGCACAGGACGCCGGGCCAAGCGCGGGTCCAGCACGACCTGCAGGACCGGGCTGCAGCGACCGGTTCGGCCATCGCCACGCGGCCGCTTCAGGCCGGCGCGAAGTGCCCGTGGAAGCCCAGCGGAAAGCTGCGCGGCAGCCAGGCCATCGCGATCGGGCCGTTTTCGATGCGCTGCGCATCCAGCACCGCGAGGCCACTGCGATCGCGGGCGCTGTCGAGCACGGTGCCGAGCAGCCAGCCGTCGTTGGCGCGCCTGCTGCCCGGCCGCGGCACGAACAGATGCTCTTCGGCCAGCACCTGCGCACCGTAGCGGTGCTGCTGGCGGCGCCCGCGCTGCAGGTCGATGGCGGCAACGCCGTTGAAGTAGGGCACCTCGCGCTCGCCGACGTTTGCCGGCGCATACAGCCGCGCGCCACGGTCACCCGGCGATCGCGGGTCGAACTGCGGGAACTCCAGGCCGTACTGGTCATGGTCGATCCACTGCGCGTGGCCGGACTTCATGTCGAGGCGCAGCGTGGTCAGCCGGGGGCCGCGGTCCTCGACGATCGCCCTCGGTTCGCCACGCATGGCGGCTGCCATCGGCGACACCGCATCCGCGACGTCGCTGTGCAGTACCGCGCGCAGCTCGATCACGCCTTCGCGCTCGAAGGCATCGCCGAAGTGGTAGGCCATGCCGAAGTCGGCCTCGAACCAGCGCGGCGCATCGAGTGCATCCTTGGGCACCACGGCGATGCGGCAGGGCAGATCGGGCGCGAACTTGAGACGCTCGAAGAAGGGCCCGCTGTCGCCCATGCGGTAGGGCGTGAGCACGAACACCAGATGACGCTCGGTCATCGCGAAGGCATGCAGGTAGCCGGGCGCGGGTGTCGGCAGCAGCTGCTGTCCCAGCAGATGGCCATCGGCACCGATCCGCCAGATGAGCAGACCGCTGCCGCCCAGCACATCCAGCGAGCCGAAGTTCCAGGTCGTGCCGTCGCCCTCGCGCAGCGGATGCGCAGAGAAGGGCGCGGCTTCCATGCCCGACGCCCAGGTCACCGGGCCCAGCGTGTCCAGCGTGTCGGGATGCAGCTCGTAGGCTGAGCCGGCCTCCCACAGGGCGAACAGGCGACCGTCGATCAGCGTGACCGAGGTGTTGGCGGTGTTGACATCGTCGTTGTTGCGCACGGCCAGCGGATTCTCGATGCGCGAGCCAGCGGCCGGCAGCAGGAAGCGACCGGCCTGCTGCTCGCGCCGAAACTTGGAGGTGCCGACCATGCGCGCGCGATGCTCGATGCCCTGCGGGCCGATCTTCCAGGCATGCACCAGGCCATCGCCATCGAACCAGTGCGTGTAGCGCTGGCCGCCGCGCTCGAACAGAGCGGGGCCGTTGCGATACAGGGTGCCGGCCAAACCCTCGGGCAGTCGCCCTTCCAGCACGACATCACTGGGCCCGAAGGCGTCACCGTCGATGCTCTGCCAGCCGGCGAGATAGGGGTGGGCGGCGCGTCCGCGCGCGAACGCATCAACAGCGGTCTCGGCGCGCAGCAGTCGCGGGGCGATCAGCAGGCCACTGGCGGCCGCGGCCAGTGAGCCAAGGAATCGACGACGGTTCATGGCGGGCTCCCGAGCCTCAGCGCAGGCGCAGCTGGATGCGGGTGCCGCCCTCGCCCACTTCGATGCGCGCCTCGTCGAAGGTGGCCTTGCGCATCACCTCGGGGTTGTTGCTGAAACCATAGCCCTCGATCGGCATGCCCATGAAATTCGAATCGAGCGCGCCATTGCCGTTCTGGTCGTGCATCACCTGCACCGCATAGCTGCCGGGCGCGAGGCCCTCGAAGCTGAGCAGGGCGCGCTCGCCGCTCGGTGCGTGCAGCTGGGCGGCAACGGGCGCCGCCTTGCCGTCCCAGCCTTCGGCGCTGGCGTGCACCGCGACCATCAGCTGGCCCTCGCTGCTGCGGATGTCGGTGATCTCGACTTCCAGCGTGGCGGCTGCCGTCAGCGAAGCGGCGGACAGCAGCGCAAGGCAGGCGCTGGCGCGAACCCAATGAAGGCGAAGGCTGGATGTGGACATGGGCGTCTCCGGTGAGAAGGCCTTGCGGCCGATGGAGACAGTCTCGCGATGGGACGCACGCAGCGGCAGGTGAGCGCGGTCATGCGCAGGGCCTGCCGAAAGTCACCTGCGGCCGGATACGCAGCCGACGCGGAGACCCACTCCGCGTCGGCAAGCCGGTCTGACAGCCCACTCAGCGGCAGGGCGCGAAGCGCCGCAGATTGACCTGGCCCTGCTGCCCGGAGAAGGCATCCAGGGCCAGGCCCGGCGCGTGGAAGCTGTACTCCAGCACCGCGCGGTCGCAGGAGGTGAAGCGCAGGCGGCCGCTGCCGACGACGTGGCTGTTGGTCGTGGGCAGCGAGTCGAGCAGACCCGCCGTGGTGCGTGTCCACTCCAGCTCGACCACGCCCGGCTGTCCGGACAGACCGCGGCCCGCGACGGTCAGCCAGTGCGGATGCCCGGCACTCTCCGGCGACGCGGGCGAGAAGCCGAACCAGGCGCCCCACAGCGCGCCCGGCTGCCCCGCAACGCCGGGATCGACCTGCATCAGCACGCCCTGGCTGGGCCGCCCTTCCAGCACCCAGCTGCCGGTGGACGCGGCCTGCAGGCCCGACTGTTCGGCCAGCGACGCACCGCCGCAGGAGGCCGGCGGCGGCCCCAGGCGCTGCAGCCTCCGTGCGCCGACTTCGGCGAGGCCCGCGCCTGCCTGCGCGGGCTCGATGCGGTACTGGAACTCGATCGTGTTGCAGTCGATCGCGCGCAGCTGCGTCTGCCCGCGGACGCTGGTCTGTGGCGTGCCGCCATCGAAGCGGCCGTTGGCGGTCGCATACAGGACGGCATCCACCGGCATGCCAGCCGACGCGCTGCCCTGGCCCAGCATGGAGTACCAGCGCAGCCCTTCGTGGCTGGGTCTGTTCGGCGCGGCAGCCGCTTCGAGTGCGGCAGGGAAGCTGAACCAGGCCGCGAACCAGCGCTGCGTGGCCGCCTCGACGTCCAGCATCAGGCCCTGCCCGGTGATCTGCGGGTCGTACCAGAGCCCGCTGTGCTCGGCACCGACCGCCCTGTCCTCCGCCAGCGGCGGCGCAATCACGGCGCTCCAGCTGACGGGCTCGACGGAGCTTTCGACAAACCTCACCGCTTCGAGGCTCTCCTCCACCCGCAGCAACGAGCTGACCTGGCCGCTCCAGGGTAGTCGCATCTGCGCGGGCGGGCCGATGCGCAGGTTCGGCAGCAGCAGTCGGCGGGCATGGGCGCTCGCGGCCTCACGTTGCAGCAGCAGCAGTTCTCCGGCGCGCGACGCATTCGCCAGCTCCCAGCCCTCCGCACTCGTCGCGCCCAGCGTGGGACGCGCGAAATCGCGCGCGGCACCGCTGGCGCGATCCAGCAGCAGCAAGCCCGCGCCGCCGCCCTGCACCACCACGCCCGCCCATTGTTCCGCGTCCGCCGCATCCAGCCAGCGCGTGCGCTCCACGGTCGGGCCAGGCAGGCTCAGATCGAGTGCGCTCAGATCGGTGCGCCAGCGCAGGGGCTGCGCTTCCGCCACCGCCAGCAGCGCCTGGAGACGAATGCCGGTGCCGCTGAATTCCAGCTCGCCGACGAGAACCTCGCCGTCAGCGGACAGGGCGAGCACCGCAGGGCAGCCCAGCCCGGACGGCAGCGCATGCCGCCAGAGCAGGCTGCCGGCGGGGCCGTAGGCGCGCAGGAAGTAGCTGTCGCCCTCGCGCTCCAGCACGGCAGCGCCGCGCCCCGGGTGTGAGCCCACCGCGCGCTGCGCGCACTGCGACTCGGTCGCCACCGTGATCTCCGCACTGCTCGGCATCTCGCCACTGGCAGGGGCGCGCAGATGGCGAACCGCGTAGCCGCTGGAATCGGTGGAACGCAGCAGAAACACGCTGGCGGCGCCGTCTGCATCCCAGCCACCGCGCTGGCGCTCGATGGGGAACGACTGGCCCAGCCAGCGCTGCACCGGCAGGGCCGCGCCGTCGCTGGCGCGGTAGCACAGCAGGGCGTACTCACCCGCGCCCGCCGAACTGTCGTACACCGAGACGCAGACGCGACCCGCCTCGACCTCGGCGTAGAGATGGTTCGTGCTGAAGCGCGGCACCTGACCGAGCGTGCGCCGCCATAGCGTTTGCAGCCCGCGCTGCACGATCAGCTCACGCACATTGCCCTGCCGCAGCAGCCGCGCGACCCGCCCGTCGTCCAGGGCCGCCTGCAGCGGAACGCCCGCCACTTCCGGCACCTGCACGCGCGGCGTGTGCAGCCAGGCCGGCGCCGAGCCCGCGCGAACGGTGGCCAGCTGGGCGCCGCCCTCGGCGAAGCGCGATACCAGCAGCGCACCGTCGGCCAAGCGCAGGCGCGGACGCAACTCGCCCATCGGCTGCAGCCACTGGACGCCGCCGCCGGGCTGCAGGCGCAGCGTGCCCCAGCGCAAGGGCTCGCTGCGCTCCACCGCATTGAGCGCGCGGTCGTCGCCATGCACCAGCCATTCGGCCCCGCGCAGGCCCGAAGCGCTGCTGCCGAGCGGGCCAAGCACATAGCCTTCGGCCAGCTCGGTGCGATGCCTGAGCTGCAGGCTGCGGTCCAGCTCGACCAGGCTGCGCGCGCCGGCGCGATCCGCACTGTCACCGATCGCCAGCAGCAGGCTGTCGCCCTCCTCGCGCAGGGCGGCAACACTGCGACCGGGCAGCTGTCCGCGCTGCAGCACCTGCCCGCCAGCGTCGAAGACCGCCAGCTCCAGCCGTGCGGATACGCCTCCGCCGCCAACCAGCAGCAGGCTGCCGTCCGCCAGCGCGCGCAGCCACAGGTGGGGCGTCTGCCCCGCGCTGAGCTGCAGCGCGGCCGGCAGATCGATGTCCCACAGCATCTGCCCGGCCTCGTGGCGCGACAGGCGCAGGGCCGAGCCGGGAATCCTGTCGCGCACCACATAGACGCCCGGTTGGGCCGGGTGTGCGTCGAATGCGCGAACGCTGTACACCTCGGCGAGCAGACTGCAGTCGGGCCCGTAGCTGCGCATGTTGAACAGCGTGTACGGCAGGAACTGCCAATCGAAGGCGTGGATCACCCCCTGGCTGTCCCGCGCGACCAGCCCGGCGAGGTGGGCCGGGTCGCGATCCTCGTTGGCCCATCCGAGCGTGCCGAGCGGCGTCGGTTGGGGCGTGCCCGGCGGCGGCAGGAAGTTGAGCTCGGGTGGCGCGGGCAGCACGCTGGCAACGCGCAGCAGACTGCGGCCATCCTCCATGCGCACGCGCGTGCAGGCCTGGGCGCGGCGCTGGACCATCACCACCGGATCGAATCCATTCTGCGCGGGCAGGGCCTGCACCCACAGATCGCTGCTGCGGTAGTCACTCAGGGGCGTCTCGGTGAAGGCATCGAGGCGATTGCCGAGGAAGCTGCCGTCGCCACCGTAGCCCACGACCTGGCCGTGAGCACGCAGCTCGAAGCCGTCCTCCCGCGGCAGCAGGGAGTATTCGGTGGGGACCGTGCCGGACTGGGCCAGCGCAGGCTCCATGGGCACAAGCGGCATGCACACCGCGGCGAGCCAGAGGCTCAGCAGGCGGGAGCAGCGCGACCAGACATTCAGTTCAGACATCGCTCGATACTCGGCTGACAAGAAAACACGCGGAAAGGACATCGGGACGGTTGAAGCCGCGGACTGAGGCGCCGGAGCGCCCTCAGCTGCGAACCGCGGTCCAGCAGCCTCGCATCGCCCCAGCGCATCGCACTGTCGAACGCCCTGTCGCGCTGTCCGAGTCGATCGCGCGCACACGCTTGCGACACCGCCTGCAGGTGCTCGCAGCCGCGCAGCAGTGCCGATCGAAGAACCCTCCGCGGATATCTTGGACGAACACCACGCCAGCGGACTGTTGCAGGAGTGTTGCTTTTTGTAGCCCCGGGTCCGAGCCTTCTCAGCGACAGGACTCGAAGCGCCGCAGGTTGACCTGCCCCTGCAGCCCCGCGAACGCATCCCCGGGCAACCCGGGCGCATCGAAGCTGTACTCCAGCAACGCACGATCGCAGGCAGTGAAGCGGAGGCGACCTGTGCCGATCACCCGCGTGTTGCGCGTGGGCTGCGCATCGAAGCTGCCGCCCAAGGTGCGCATCCATTCCAGCTCGACCACGCCGGACTGCCCCGCGGCGCTGCGGCCAGTCACGGTGAGCCAGTGCTGGCCGAGCGCATCATCAGGCTCGCCCGCATCGAAGCCGAACCATGCGCCCCAGACTGCCCCCGCACCTCCCGCAATGCCCGGGTCGACCTGCATCAGCAGGCCCTGGTTGGGCCGCCCCTCCAGCACCCAGCTGCCGGTCGACGCAGCGCTCAGACCCGACTGTTCAGCCAGCGACGCACCACCGCAGGCGGCCGGCGCAGGCCCCAGGCGCTGCAGCCGACGGGCACCGAAGAGCACCGGCATCGCGCCATTGGCGGGGTCGGATGTGGCATAGGAGAACTCCAGGGTGTTGCAATCGATCGCACGCAGCGAGCCCTGGCCCTGCGCCGCGGTCTGCGGTGCACCGCCGTCGAAGCGACCCCCCGCGGTCGAGTACAGGGCGCCCGCAATCGGCATGCCCGAGGCTGCGTCACCCTGCCCCAGCATCGAGTACCAGCGCAGCGCAGGCCGCAGGTAGGACACCGTGGTTCCGAACGCAAGCGTGGCCCGATCGAAGTTGAACCACGCGGCGAACCAGCGATGGTTCGCGGCCTCGACGTCGAGCATCAGGCCCTGCCCGGTCGACTGCGGGTCGTACCAGAGGCCGCTGTGGCGTGCATCGAGCGCCTGCTCGGCAGCGGGCAGCGCCGCCAACACCGGCGGTGAGTCCAGCGCCATTCGCGTGACGGCGTGACGGCGTGGCGTCCACAGCCCTTCCGGCGACAGCGCCCAGCCCGGGGAAGCTGCGCTCGGCCCAATGCCCAATGCCACCTGGATCGAGGTTGGTGGCGCCAGCCGCAGCGGCTGCAGGCGCAGGCCGCGCAGCTCAAGGCGTTCGCCCGCGAGCGTGGCGAGCTGCCAGAAGCCTGGCTGCGCGGACTCCGCGAGCCGCAGCCACTGCGGCTCCGGCGCCAGTGGAAGCTGCAGGCGCAGCGCTTCGGCGCCCGCGCGGTAAGGCAGCCCCAGCAGTTCGACGCCGGCCTCGCGCCGAACAGCGACCAGTGCGCGCCCGCCTGCGGCATCGAGCGCCCAGGCGTATTCCCTCAGCTGCTGGCTGGTCAGACCGGCCAGCGCGCTGCCCGCCAGATCGATCGCGCCGATCGGCTGCAAGTCTGCGTCCAGTGCATGCAGGCGCATGAGACCCTTCAGGCCTCCGGCATCGAACTCCAGCAGCAGGCTGCGGCCCTCCGCGTCCACGTCGCCCACCCACCAGCTCGCGTTGGGCTCATCGAGATCGCGCTCGACGCGCGTCTGCTGATCGAGATCGACGCTGAGCACGCGTGTCGTCGAAACCTGCGGCAACACGATCACAGCGCGGCCATCCTTCGCCTGCGAGAGCATGCCGCTAACATGCGGGAACGCGATGCTGCCACCGAGAATGGACTCGATGACTGCGCCCTCGCTGTCCATCGAAAGCTGCACCAGCGGCGTCTCGCCGTTGCCCACCGGCAGCCGCTGCAGCAGCAGGCGCACGCGGCCCTGCGCATCGACGCGCCCGAGATGCACCCACTCGCTGTCGGACGACGCGCGCAGAACCCGATCGAACAGCAGTTCACCGGCCGCGCTGGAGAAGCAGGCGAGCCGGGCGTGCCGGCTGCTGCCATCCAGATAGACCAGACAGCTCGGCGCCTGCGCCGAACTGCGCGCGACGAGCGTTCGTCCGTAGTAGCTCTGGTAGCCAGACAGCGAGCGCGTCCAGAGCGCCCTGCCCTCACTGTCCCAGGCGCTGAACTGCAGGCTGCCGAAGCCGGGGCCGGCATGGATGCCCAGGGCGCCAAACCGGTCGGCCTGTGTCGCCTGGGCGAGGCTGCGCGCGGGGTCGGGTGTCTGCGGCCTTGGCAGCCGCTGTTCGCTGCCGTCGGGCCGGCGGCGCAGGAGATCCCAGCCCCCGTCCAATTCCTCCATCAGCAGCACCGCACCGGAGCGCTCCACCAGCACAGGGCGGCGTCCGGTCTGCAGTGGGCTCAGGGTGTCGACGCTCGCGTCTGCCCGCGGGCGCAGGACCGCATACGCGATACCGGGCACCCAGGGCGCGCGTCCAAGCGCGCCACGCTGGTCCGAGACCAGCCAATAGGGCGAGTGCAGGCCGTGCTCGGCGCTGACGACGCTGCCGTGCACCTGCAGCGATGCCAGCTCGTGACTTTCGCGGACTGACAGTGCGAGGTCCAGCGCCAGCACGGCGGTGTCGCTGCCACGCGTCACCGCCAGCAGTAGACGATCACCCACCTCAGCAAAGCCCGCCACCTGCTGGCCGTCCACCCGGGTATTCGCCAGAACGCGCCCATCCTCACCGGCAAGCCGCAGCAGCTGGATCTCGCCCGAGGCTCCGCCCTGCAGGGCAAGCAGCGCACTGCCGTCCGCCAGCGCCCACACGCGCGGGCCAGCCAGTGACTCGATCGTCCAGGTCCAGGCCGGCTGCAGCTTCAGCAGCCGCTGCAGCACAAAGCGACGGCTGTCCGCCGACCACTCCACCACGAAGGCCCCGGCGAACTCTCTGCGAGCACTGACAGCGACAACGTTGTTGAGGGCGCGCGCGCTCGTGTCGAGGCGCTCGCAGTCCGGCGCGAACGCGAGCAGTCGGCCACCAAAGGCGGTCGCATACATGATGCCCTCGGCATCACCGGCGATCCGCGGCGCTTCGTACGCGTCCTCGCGGTAGTCGATGAGGCGAGGCCACGGTGGCGGCGGATCGATCACCGAGCCTTCGATGTTCAAGCGGTCCAGCCGGATCTCAGTCCACGTGCCGTCCGGCCCGGGATGGCGCAGACACTGCGCCGCGCGCGACCACGGCGGACCGCCCCGCATCACGCCCAGGCCGACGGCTTCCGCACCGGCTTCTGCCGGCAGGGCGAAGACCAGCGGCACGGCGCGCGTACCGGCATGCGGAAAGGACTCCGACTGCAGCAGTTCGCCCTGCGCCGAGTAGCGCAGACGCAGCTGGCTGGAGCGGATCTCATAGCCGTCGCCCGCGGGCCAGAAGGCCGGACGCGCGGGCAGCAGCGCGTCCGCAGCGGTCTCCACCGGCAGCGCTGATTGCAGCGGCAGCAGCGTGCCCAGTGCGGTCATGGCTGCCAGCCACCCGACTCGAACGAAGAAAGCTGTCATCGATGTGTTCATTGAACGAGTCCATAGAGAGAGGACCTGCACGTCAGATGGCGTCCCTGTGCTGCGGCCGCGGATGCCGGGCATCCTCCAGCGACAGGCACGCGCGCCACGGCAGCAGACACGACAGGCGCCTGGGAACCCGCCAAGCCAGAACGCAATATGCCGATCCCGGATGTCATCGACCAATCTCGATCAGGGGTTGTCAGTCGCAGGTCGCGAAGCGCCGCAGATTCACCTGACCCTGCAGCCCCGCGAACGCATCACCCGCCAAGCCCGGCGCATCGAAGCTGTACTCCAGCACCGCGCGATCGCAGGCGGTGAATCGCAGGCGACCCTTACCGATCACCAGGGTATTGGAGGTGGGCTTCTCGTCCAGGCCACCGCCCAGGCTGCGCATCCATTCAAGCTCGACCACGCCGGGCCGGCCGCTGAGGCTGCGGCCGATCACGGTGAGCCAGTGCTGGCCCTCGGGATCATCCGGCTCGCCGGCATCGAAACCGAACCACGCGCCCCACACGGCACCCGCCTCCCCTGCAGCACCCGGATCGACCTGCATCAGCAGGCCCTGGTTCGGGCGCCCCTCCAGCACCCAGCTGCCGGTCGAGGCACTACGCAGACCCGATTGTTCCGTCATCGACGCACCGCCGCAGGCAGCCGGCGCTGGCCCCAGCCGCTGCAGTCGGCGTGCGCCCACCATGACCGGCTGCGTCTGCGGACTGTCGGGATCGATCGAATAGGCGAACTCAAGCGTATTGCAGTCGATCGCGCGCAGCGCGACGCGCCCCTGCGGCCGCGTCTGCGGCGTGCCGCCCTCGAAGCGCCCGCCCGCGGTGGCATACAGCGTTCCGGCGATGGGCATGCCGGTGTCGGCACCGCCCTGCCCCAGCATCGAGTACCAGCGCAGGGTGCGGCGCAGGCGCGCGTCGATCGAGGCGCCGCCCTCGGGACGCAGCGCGAACGTGAACCAGGCGGCGAACCAGCGCTGGCTGCGCGCGTCGACATCCAGCATCAGGCCTTGCCCGCTCACCTGCGGGTCGTACCAGAGCCCGCTGTGCTCCGGGCCCGGCGCGCTTGCCGCGGCCGGCAGGGGCGCGGCAAGGCGCAGCACTTGCGCGTCGCCGGTCTCGCTGCGCTGGCGCAGCAGGGTGAAGCCGTCGGCCGCGGGAAACAGAGCGCTGCGATCCTCGAACCACGGCGTGCCCAGCTCCTGCGTGGCGCCCATACGCGCACCCACGGGCTCGAAGTGATTCACGAAGGTGCGCGTGCCATGCATGCGCAGCACCGCGACCGCGCCCGGGCGGTCCAGCGGCGCCAGGGCGAGGCGAAGTGCCGCGTAGCTGCCGGCTACGGGCATGGACGGCGCCAGCGGCGCATGCAGCGCCTCGCCGGTCTCCGCATCGATGCTGATCAGGGTGATGCGCTGGTCGAAGACGGTCGGGATCACCCAGCTGCGTCGCTGCGGCTCCAGCAGCCACTCGATGCCCGACTCGGGCGACGGCAAGCTGAGCGAGTCCACGCCCAACGCGGTGACGTCGATCTGCCAGCGCTGGCTGAGGTCCGCGCCGAAACCGCGCAGACGCACGACGCGATTGACGCCAGCGACCGGCTCGACCTGGCCGACCACCGTTTCCCCGCTGGCCGCGCTCGCGAGCAGCCTGGGGTTGGAGAAGCCATCGCCCAAGGCGGCCTCGGCGAGGAGCCGGCCCTCCGCATCGACCCGCTGGAGCCGCGCGCCACGCATATCGGGCGGGTCGTCGAAGTATAGAAAGGTCAGCGCACCGTTGTCGGCGAGGAGCGACTGCGGCGGCTGCCAGGTGGCCGGCACATCGCGCGAGGCGATCGAGCCATCGGCCAGCACCCGCTGCAGGCGCAGGGTGGTGGGCCTGCCTTGCGATGGCGGCAGCCAGACCCGCAGCTGGCTGCGCCCCGAGGGCGCGATGAAGCCCGACAGGGACACACCCGATTGCAACTCGGGGAGTCGCGCCGTCGCCAGATCGCTTCCATCGGCGAGTGCGTAGCAGGCTTCGCTCAGTTCGGTCGGATTCCCCAGCGCCGCACCGCGAAGCAGAACACAGACGCGGTCAGCTCCGGGGCCCTCCAGCAGGGTGTGCTCGCCCGAGCCGACAGGCAGCGCGCGGTTCCAGCGCTCGCGCCCATCGGCCTCAAGAAAGCGCAGTCGCGGCACATGGCCAGAGGTGTAGTACCTCTGCCACAGCTGCGCCCATCCCTCGCGGTGGGCGAAGGCCTGCGGAGGGCTGATCGGCGGCGGCAGGATCACGGCAGCATGTGTCGCGGTTTCGGTGCCATCGCGGCGCAGCAGGCTCAACTGCAGCTGCTCGGTCGTGCGACGCGTGCGAAGCAGCGCGCCATCCGCAAGCACCAGGCGCGGCTTCAGATCGGAGGGCGGCTGCAGCCATTCGATCGCCAGCGCATCGTCGACCCGAAGCGCGCCGAAGCGCTGGGTCAGCCCGAAATCGTCCGCGGGCAAGCGCTCTGCCGTTTCCGACCACAGCCACACGCTGGAGCCCATGCCCTCGGCGGCACTGGACAGCGGGCCATGGACATAGCCTTCGGGCAGCCTGCGCTGCGCGCGGATGCCGAGCCGCGCGTCCAGCGACACCAGGCTGCCGGCGCCGGGATGCGGCGACACCTCACGCAGCGCCAGCAGCAAGCCGCCGGGGGTTTCACGCACTGCGGCGACGCCAGCGGCCTGCAGGGTCTGCCGCGCAAGAAGATCCCCCTGGGCGCTGATCCGCGCCAGCGCCAGCGCGCTTGCCGGTTCTGCGATCGAGGCGATCACCAGCACGTCGCCATCCGCCAGCGCCTGCATCCACAGCGATGCCTGCGGGGCCACGGACACGCCGAGCGCCACTGCAAGGTCGAATGTCCACAGACGCTCCGAGCGCAGATGCCGCTCGATCTTCAGGCCGTCGCCGCTGGTGCTGCCTGGACGCACCAAGTAGACACCCGGATGCGCAGCGTGGGCAGAGAAGATCCGCACGTCGTTGAGATGCCACAAGGGCTCGCAGTCAACCGCCGAGGCCAGCAGCGAGTAGCGGTTGTCACCCGCAGGGGACCAGGCCAGGGAGTACAGGTTGCCCTCGGCATCGCGCGCGGCCAGTGCCGCCCGATAGACCTCGTCGGCCGACGGCACGGCGCGCCCCAGACCGCCCGACGGCGGCGCCGGAATGTTCGGCGGAAACGTGAATCCAACGCCACCCGGTGCACCCAGATACGGTGGCAGCGCGCGCAGCCGGGTCAGGCGCCGCCCGTCCTCCATGCGCACGCGCTCACAGTAAGGATGACCCAGAGCAGTCACCGCCACCGCATCGTGTTGGGCCGACTCCGGCAGCAGCAGAGTCCAGCGATCCTCAAGGGCGGACGGCGCACTGAACTCGATACGCGCAACGCCTTGCGCCTCCTCGACCGGCGTACCAGGTTGGCCTTCGGCATCGAAGGGCAGCACCTGTCGCGTGGAGCGCAGTTCAAAACCCGTGGCTCGCGGCAGCAGGGCGTATGACGAATGGATCGAAGGCAGCCCGCCGATCGAAGTGGCGTCTGCACTGGAAATACCCGCGCACAGCAGGACACCTGCCAGGCAACGCGGAAAAACAAGTCCATGTCTGCTCATGAGGAAGTTGCCTTGGTATCGACGGCCTGGCGCAAAGCGCCCCATACCTGTAATCCACGCAGCCGACAGTCGCTTCATCGGGCGAGCCGCGCTGGCAAAGAGACTCGTGCGCCGCCCCTCCGCGCCTTTATGGGCAATGAGGTGTGCGCCCCCTCGAATAGGCCACACGGCACATCGGTCGACCACCCCATCCCCTCGCCAGGGCACGACGATCATTCGCTCCACAGCGTTGGCGAACCTGTTGACTCGCTGCGCCGTGGCCGCATGACCGGCAACTGTCATGTTCAGCTTAAGAGCATGACCCCGCGATCCATGTATCTGAAGTGTTGGAGCTTTGTAGGTGCACTACGGGCGTGCGCACGGCCCCGAAACTCTGCTTGCGCGAAGCATGTCTGCAACCCTGACGCGCTGGAATCGATCAGGGGCACCGAGTAGAGCACCCCATGGATTGGAATCCCTTGCACGGCTGCATATTCGCCGTGCCGCTTCTGCGAACAGCACTTCTGCCCTCGCGATCGACGGCTGCGCGGTCCGTGGCGCTCAAGGCGCGCCAATGCGTCCCGGCATCACCGACCTGCGGCGTCGATCGCCTCGATCGTGGAACAGCCCGATGTGCGCGAACGTCCGGCGCGATCAACGAAGCCGCGAAACGCTGGCACCCTGTAGCGGTGCTCGCAGCTGCTGCGGCCAGTCCGAATCCACCGCCACCTGTGATTTCGACGCCGCGCGTTCCAGCCGCGACAGCGGCAGCTCGGCCACAGCCCAGGTCGTGCCGGGCGCGTTGACCGCCAGCACGCCATCAGCGGGCAGACCAACATCCATCGGCGCGTAGATCGCCGCCTCGCCGGTGTTGGTGTCGAGCGCGGGGCTCCAGGGCAGCTCGCCGGCGGTGACCGCACGCGCGACGAACATGCGGTTCTCCAGCGCGCGCGCCATGCAGCCGGTGCGTACGCGGGTCGCGCCGGCCGGCGTGTCGGTACAGCTCGGCACCAGAAGCAGGCGCGCCCCAGCCTCGCGCTGGGCGCGCACCGGCAGCGGGAACTCGCTGTCGTAGCAGACCGCGATGCCGACGCGGAGCGCGTCCAGCTCGAACACCCTGAGCGCGTCGCCGGGTTCGATCAGTCCGCTGGCCTTCTCGAAGCCGGTGAGCTGCAGTTTGTCCTGCCAGTGCACTTCGCCCGCCGGGGTGAACCAGAAGGCGCGATTGCGATAGCGGCCGTTGGGCTGGCGCAGCAGGAAGGTGCCGGCCTGGATATGCAGGTCGAGCGCGCGCGCGAGTTCCAGATGCAGCGTCTGCCAGGGCTCGAACAGCGGCTGCAGCGCGTCCAGCGACGCGGCGAAGTCCTCGCGCACGGCCGCGGGCTGCGCGCCGGCCAACTCCAGCGGCAGGTACTCCGGCAGCACAGCGAGATCGGCGCTCAAGGCCTTGGCCTCGTCCAGCAGTCGGCGCTGCTTGTCGGCCCAGGCCTCGAAGCTCGCGATCGTCTCCAGCGGATAGGCGGCGACGGCGACGCGCATCAGCCGGCCTCCAGTTTGCGCAGCCAGTAGGTCAGCGGTTTCTCGCTCTCATCCGGCTCACCGATCTCCTTCCAGCCCAGGCGAAAGCCCATGCCGGGCTGGCGCGCATAGCCGCGCTTGGCCCAGAACGCGTCGTTGTCGCGATGACTCGCGGGGCGACGCGGATCATCGATCGCGCGATCGACGGCAGCGAATGCCGTCCAGTCGAAGCGCCCGAGCGCCCGCGCATGCGCCTCGCGGGCGTCGAAGAAGCCGTGCCCGAGGCCCAGCCCACGATAAGCCGGCAGCAGCACCGATTCACCGAAGTAGAAGACGCGCTGCGGGTCGATGCCGCGCTCGATGAAGGGCTGCTGGAAGGCTTCGTCCTCGTCAGCCAGCGGCAGGCCGGTGCTGGCGCCGACCACGCGCTCACCGTCCAGCGCCAGCACCCACAGGCTGTCGACCGACTGCGCATAGGTGTCGAGATAGCGCTCCTCGTAGCCGACATCGCCGTCGTAGAGGTAGGGAAACGCGCGGAAGACCTCGATGCGCAGGTGTGCCACGTCGGCGATGTGGCGCGCGTACTCGGCGGGCCGCAGCTGGCGCAGCTCGACGCTCATTCGCCCTGCACCTGCGCGATCCAATCCTGCAGGTTGTAGTAGTTCGTGACGCGAGTGATGTATCCGTTCCCGGCCTCGAAGAAGGCGCCACCCGGCAGCACGTAGCGCTGGCCGCGGGCCGGAGGCAGACCCTCGTCGTCGGTCTTGTACTCGCCGTGCACGACGTACTCGGCGGCAGCGCGTCGGCCATCTGCCGAGGCCATCACCACGATATCGGTGAGCTGCTCGGCATAGCAGCGATCCATGCGCTGCAGGAAGGCGCGGAAAGCCTCGCGGCCGGTCTCGCGGGCGCCCTGGTTGAGGTCGTGGACCACGTTCTCGGACAGCAGCGCGAGCATGGTCTCGCGGTCGCCGCGGTTGAAGGCGGCGTAGTAGCGGTCGATCAGGTCGAGGGTGTCGGTGTTGGGCATGGGATTCGGGATTCGGGATTTGCGTTGGGGATTCGAAGGATGTCCGCGAGCAAGCAGTCGGCACGCCTGCTTCCATCGACCTTTCGCCACGCGAGCCTTCGACGAGCGCGTTGAGGCGATCATGAGACCGGGACGAGTGTGGAGCTCCGGTGGGTCAGGACCCACCCTATAGCAGCGTCGTTGGGCGGGCCTTAAGCCATCGTGGCGGCAACATCCGTGGTTTGCGCCGCGCAGCGGCGCCATAGGGTGGGTCCTGACCCACCGTGACAGCAAGGCTTCGGCTGCCATCGGCAGCCGAAGCGGCACTGCGCTCCGCAACGAGAGTGATGCGCAAGCGACGCGCCCGCTCAACCCTGCTTGCGCTCCGCGATCCACGCATCCACGCGACGATTCAACAGCGTGATCGGCATCGAGCCCGACTGCAGCACCACATCGTGGAAACCCTTGAGATCGAAGCGCTCGCCCAGCGCGGCGCGGGCGCGCTCGCGGGCATCCAGCATCGCGTTCATTCCGACCTTGTAGCTCAGGGCCTGGCCGGGCATCACCAGATAGCGCTCGATCTCGGCGACCACGTCGGTCTCGGGCATGCCGGTCATCTGCAGCATGTAGTCGATGGCCTGCTCGCGGGTCCAGCGCTTGTGGTGCAGGCCGGTGTCGACCACCAGGCGCACGGCGCGGAACATCTCGGCCTGCAGGCGGCCGAGGTTGTCCAGCGGATTCTGCTGGAAGCCCATCTCCCAGGCCAGACGCTCGGTGTACAGGGCCCAGCCTTCCGCATAGGCGGTGAAGGGCAGCAGCTTGCGGAAGGTCGGCACGCCGCGCAGCTCCTGCTGGATCGCGATCTGGAAGTGGTGCCCCGGAATCGCCTCGTGGTAGGCCAGCGTGCGCATGCCGAAGCGCGCGACTTCCGCCGTGTTGCGCAGGTTGATGTAGAAGATGCCCGGCCGCGAGCCATCGAAGGCCGGCGCGTTGTAGTAGGCGCCCGGCGCGGTCTTCTCGCGGAACTCGGGCACGCGCTCGACCTTGACGCCGGCGGCCGGCCGCAGGTTGAAGGCGCTGCCAATGCCTTGATCGATCTCGTCGATGATCGTCTGGAAGTCGTCGATGATCTGCTGGCGGCCTTCATCGGTGTTCGGATATAGCTGGTCCGGCCGCTGCGCGATCTGCTGCACCCGCGCGCCGATGCTGCCCTCGACCTGGCCCTCTGCCTGCAGGATGGCGTCCATCTCCGCACCGATCCGCTCGACCTCGCGCAGGCCGAGTTCATGCACCTCTTCGGGGCTCATCTCGGTGGTGGTCTGCGAGCGCACGGCCCAGGCATAGAAGGCTTCGCCGTCCGGCAGCGCCCACACGCCGTGGTTGTTCTGCAGCTTCGGCAGCAGCGCGTCGTAGTAGTCGATCAGGCGCCCGTACACCGGCTGCACGTGCTCGACGATGGCGGCACTGGCGCGCGCCAGCAGGGCCGCGCGCGCATCGCTCGATAGCCCTTCAAGCTTGCCCAGCTTTTCGTCGAAGCTCGTGTACAGGATGTTCTGCTCGGGCGCGGCGTCGCGGAAGCCACGCATCTCGGCCAGCACCTTTTCCACCACGAAGCGCGGCGGCAGGATGCCCAGCGATTCGCGATGGCGCACGCCCTCCAACACCTGGTCGAGCTTGCGCGGCACCGCCGCAAGGCGCGCGAGGTAGTTCTCGGCATCGCTCGTGGAGGCGATCGGATGCTGGGTGGCGAGAAAGGTCGGCAGGCCGTTCTGCACCCCGAACAGCTGGTTCAGCGGGTAGTTGTGGTACGCGAAGCGCTCGCCTTCGACCTGCACGGCCAGAAAGGTCTCCAGCAGGTCGTAGGAATGCTGGCCCTCGGCATCGAGTGCGCTGCGGTCGTAGCTGCGCAGGGTGGCCAGGTCCTCGCGCACCTTGGCGCGCAGGGCCTCTTCGCCGGCCAGCGAGGCGTCATCCAGCTCGTCGCTGTACCAGTCCAGCCAAGCCGGCAGCATGCGCAGCGAGGACAGCAGCTCCGGGCTGTTGAAGGCGAACTCGGCAAACACCCGCTCGTAGAACCACTCGATCTTCAGCGGCTTGAACCAGATCGTGTGCGCCAGCAGGCCGCCGCCCGCCAGCAGCAGCACCAGGCACCCGCGCAACCCCCATTTCAGCAGCTTCTTCATGGTCTCTCCCCCGGCGGGCTCCATGCCCGCTCCGGGGCGCACTCTACGGCCGCCGCGGGCCGAATGCCTCCGGGCCGGAAGTCACCGCCGCCCAGCACCCCGCATAATGGGGCGATGAACTACAAACACAGCTTCCACGCCGGCAACTTCGCCGATGCGCTCAAACACGCCACCCTGCTGGGCCTGATCGAGGCCTTCCAGCGCAAGGACACCGGCTTCCTGCTGCTCGACACCCACGGTGGTCGTGGCGGCTACCTGCTCGACTCGGGCGAGGCGCAGAAGACCGGCGAGGCCGAGGGCGGCATCCTCAAGCTGATCGATCGCCGGCCGATCGAGCAGCAGCCCAAGCGCCGCAGCAGCCCGCCGCCGCTGGTCGCGGCCTATGTCGACGCGGTCGACCGCTTCGACGCCGAGACCTTCGCCCACAGCGGCCATGGCATCGCCCCGCT
This sequence comes from uncultured Aquimonas sp., assembly GCF_937888285.1. Lineage (GTDB taxonomy): Bacteria > Pseudomonadota > Gammaproteobacteria > Xanthomonadales > Xanthomonadaceae > Aquimonas. Next base: position 72,630 of record NZ_CALART010000023.1, on the reverse strand, counting down.
GCGCGCCTACCCCGGCTCGCCCCTGCTGGCCGCGCGCCTGCTGCGCCTGCAGGATCGACTGGTCGCCTGCGAGCTGCAGCCCGGCGAGCAGGCCGCACTCGACAAGGCGCTGGAAACCTACCCGCGAGCCAAGGCCGAGGCGAGAGACGGGTATGCCGCGGTGCGCGCCCTGCTGCCGCCGATCGAGCGCCGTGCCTTGGTGCTGATCGATCCACCCTTCGAAGCGCAGGAAGCCGAGTACGACGCCATCCTCGGCGCCGTGCGCCAGGGCCTGGAGCGCCTGCCGCAGGCGGTGTTCGCGGTGTGGTTCCCGATCAAGCGCCGCGCCGGCGTGGCGCGCTTCCTGCGCCGTGCCGCCGAGCTGCCGGCAAAGTCGGTGCTGCTGGCCGAGCTGCTGGTGCGGCCCGACGACTCGCCGCTGCGCATGAATGGTTGCGGCATGCTGATCGTCAACCCACCCTATCGCTTCGACCAGGCGCTGTCGCAGGCCCTGCCCCATCTGCGCGAAGCCTTGGGTGAAACCCAGCCCAGCTCGCGGCTGGAGTGGCTGAAACGCGAGGAAGGCACATGAAGCGACGCAACGCCCTGACCTGTCTCGTCGCACTGGCGCTGGCCGGCTGCGTGCCGACGCCGCTGTTCCGCGACGCTCCGGCCGATCCCAGCCCTTCACCGCGCGCAGTGGCGGCGGACATCCAGGCGCAGATGGAGCGCAGCGTGCTCTGGGGCGGCATGGTGATCGCGCTGACCGAGTACGCGGGTTACGTCGAGATCGAGGTGCTGGGCTTTCCCACCGACCCCCAGGCGCGACCGATCCCGCAGGCGCGCGACGGCGGGCGCTTCATCGCGATCCGCGCCGGCCGGGTGGACCCGAACGAAGTGGTGCCCGGCCGCTTCCTGACCCTGACCGGCCGCATCACCGGCGAGCGCGAGATGCAGCTCGGCGAGCAGCGCGTGCTGCTGCCGGAAGTCGACACCCGCGAGATCCACCTCTGGCCGCGCGACTGGAACACCCGCGAGCGGCCGCGCATCAGCGTCGGCATCGGTGTGCGTGGTGGGCTCTAGTCGGTGGGTTGCAGTCGGTGGGTTCCAATCGACTGCTTACAAGTCGCGCCAACTGAAACAGTCCGCATGCTTCTATCCACCCGTGCGCCGAGGTGGATCAAAACGCCGGCACGAGCCTCACCCGATGTGGGCGGATGTCTTTGCTGGGCAATGACCCACCCTGCTGACTCTGCGCTATGCGGGTACGCGGCGTTGGCGGGCGAGGGCCCAACCTGGGTCCTCGGTGGCTTGAGACTTGTCAAAGCCTGTCGGCGGGCCAACGCGCAGCATGGAGCCGTGCCCGAACGCCTTCGAAGGAGGCCCCATGATCCGCTACGTATCCGGTGACATCCGCCACAGCCAGGCCGAGGCCATTGCCCACGGTGTTGCCCCGAACGATGCCTTCGACCAGGGGCTCGCATTCGCCCTGCACGAGGCGGTGCCGGCGATGTACAAGGATTTCCGCCACTACTGCCACACCCAGCACCCGAAGTCGGGCGAGCTCTGGACCTGGGGCGGCGTGTATCCCAGCCGCATCGTCGCCCTGTTCACGCAGGAAGCCGCCTACGACCACGGCGCGAAAGCCGGCAAGGCGACGGTGCAGCACGTCAACCACGCGCTGCGCGCGCTGGCCAAGGAAGTGAAGAAGGAAGGCTGGGCCAGCCTTGCCCTGCCGCGACTCGCCACCGGCGTCGGCGGCCTCGACTGGGCCGAGGTCAAGCCGCTGATCGAGCAGCATCTGGGCGAGCTCGGCATCCCGGTCGTGGTCTACGAGACCTATCGCCCGAACGAGCGCGCCAACGAGGGCCTGCCCGCGCGCGCGGCCTGAGGCTAGGCTTCGCTCCAAACGATGACGGCCGGGCGCCATGACGCCCGGCCGTTTTCGTTGGCGGCCCCTTCGGCACGCGACGGGACCGCGGGCGCGCCTACACTGCGCGGCTTCGCAGTTCATCCGGTCCCCAACCATGCACCCGCTCCGCCGCCTGCTGGGCCACGCCCGCAGCTATCGCCGCACCGCGTCCGTCGCCTCGGTCTACACGGTGCTCAACAAGGTCTTCGACGTGCTGCCGGAGATCCTGATCGGCATCGCGGTCGACGTCGTGGTGAACCAGCGCGATTCCTTCATCGCGCGCATGGGCCTGCCCGATCCGATCCACCAGCTGCTGCTGCTCACCGCGTTGACCGTGCTGATCTGGGGCCTCGAATCGCTCACCGAGTATCTGGCGATGGTGCGCTGGCGCAACCTGGCGCAGAGCCTGCAGCACGACCTGCGCATCGAGGCCTACGCGCACCTGCAGGGGCTCACCCCCGGTGCGCTGGCGGACGCGCGCAGCGGGCGCTTGTCTTCGGTGCTGAACGAGGACGTGCACCAAATCGAGCGCTTCATGAATGCGGGTGCGCATGACCTGATCCAGGTGTTCTGCTCGACCCTGCTGGTGGGTGCGGTCTTCTTCGCCTTGTCGGCGCCGCTGGCGATCCTCGCCCTGCTGCCGGTGCCGCTGATCCTGTTCGGCGCCTTCTGGTTCATGCGCCGCCTGCAGCCGCGCTATGCCGCCGCGCGCGAGGCCGCCGCCGGCATCTCGCAGCGTCTGTCGAACAACCTGCAGGGCATGGCCACGATCCAGGCCTATACGGCCGAGAACGCCGAGCTGAAGCACCTCGAAGACGCCAGCGCCGCCTACCGCGAGCGCAACGCCGAGGCCATCCGCGTGGCGGCGGCGATCACACCGGTGATCCGCATCGCCATCCTCGCCGGCTTCGTCGCCACCCTGCTCTACGGCGGCGTGCTGACCCTGCGCGGCGAGCTCGGCGTCGGCAGCTACTCGGCACTCGTCTATCTGACCCAGCGCCTGCTGTGGCCGCTGACCCGACTGGCCGAACTCACCGACCTGTACCAGCGCAGCATGACCTCGGTGCGCCGCGTATTCGATCTGCTGGCCCTGCCGCAGCCGGCCGATCGCGGCCAGCGCCAGCTGGGCGGGCGCAGCGACGGTGCCCTGCGCTTTCGCGACCTGCGCTTCGCCTACGGCGAGACGGAGGTGCTGCACGGGATCGATCTGGAGGTGCCGGCCGGCCACACCGTGGGCCTCGTGGGCGCCACCGGCAGCGGCAAAAGCACCCTGATCAAGCTGCTGCTCCGCTTCGAGACGCCCAGCGGCGGCCGCGTCGAGCTCGACGGCATCGACATCGAGGAGCTGCCGCGCAGCCAGCTGCGCCGGCAGATCGGCCACGTCTCGCAGGAGCCTTTCCTCACCGACGGCACGGTGACCGAGAACATCGCTTACGGCGACGCCGCGCCCGACCCCGCACGCGTCGAGGCGGCCGCGCGCGCAGCCGAGGCGCACGGCTTCATCGCCGCGCTGCCGAAGGGCTACGACACGCAAGTCGGCGAACGCGGCCACACCCTGTCAGGCGGCCAGCGCCAGCGCGTCGCGCTGGCCCGCGCGCTCTACCGCGACCCGCCGCTGCTGGTGCTGGACGAAGCCACCTCGGCCGTCGACAACGAGACCGAAGCCGCGATCCAGCGCTCGCTGGCGAAGGCCGCACAGGGCCGAAGCGTGCTGGTGGTGGCGCATCGCCTCTCGACCGTGCGCCATGCGCACTGCATCCACGTGCTGGACGCAGGCCGCATCGTCGAGTCCGGAACGCATGAGCAATTGATCGCGCGCGATGGCCTGTATGCGGGGCTGTGGCGGCTGCAGACGGGTGAGGCGAGCGACTCAGCACGCCATGTGCGCTCGTGATCGGACCCCACCCACATGGATGCGCCGCGTTCTGCCATGAGGATGCAGACGGCCGCGAGGGAGGTGCGTCTTCCGTCGCGGGGTCCCCGGCGCTTCGTCACCCCTTATCCCTCAGCGCGCTGGGGCTCCAGAGGCAGATGGATGTTGAGAAACGCGCGGATTCTCAGCAGGAACTCGCGACGATGCTCTTCCCGGTGCAGGCCGTGCCCGGCACCTTCGACAAACCAGTCCTCGACCTGCACCCCCGCCTTCCTCAAAGCGGAACGCATGCGTCGACTGTGTGCAATGGGTGCGATGGGATCTTCAGCACCTGCAATGAGCAGGACGGGAGCGCGGATGCGCTCCGCAAGGTTGACCGGAGACACCTCCGCAAGGGACGAGATCGGGCCAATCCAATCCTCGCTCCAGGCGCCCAGGCTGGTGCTGACTCTCCGGTCCTCACGGGCCATACGCGGCAGGTCATAGACACCAAAGGCGCCGACGGCACAGGCAAAGATCCCGGGATCCCGGGCCACGCCCATCAGCGCGGCGTAGGCGCCGTAGCTTGCGCCGACGAGACAGACCTCGCCAGGTCGAGCGATCGACTCGGCTTCAGCCCAGGCCGCAGCGTCGGCAAGGTCATCCTGCATCGCCCGCCCCCACCCGCGCGCACCCGCCGAACGCAGGGCCCTGCCCCGATTGCCCGATCCCCGGAAGTTCACCTGCAGTACGGCATAGCCGGAGTGCGCCAGCCACTGCACCAGCGGGTCGAAGTCCGGTCGATCGAAAACGCCAAACGGGCCGCCGTGTGGCACCAGCACCAGCGGAAGTGGAGGTGCCTCTGCACCCGCGCGGCGAGTGAGAAAGGCCTCCAGCTCTAGCCCATCGCGAGTGACAAAGCGCCGGGTCTCAGCAGCGCTCATCTCCGTCGGTTCAATCGCAGGCAGCCTGCGCTGGAGAAAATGGGCCCGCCGGGATTCCACATCGAACAGGAACACAGTGCCGGGGTCACGCTCGCTGCGGACTTCGAACAGCCGCCACCTAGCATCCGCCTCGGCGGGGGCCAGGTAGACGTCATCCCGCGGGAAGCTGCGTGCGAGCGTGGCCTGCAGTTTCGCGTCCGGGTGCGACTCATCGAAGAAGTGAGCGCGACGGCGCGGGCCGAGGAAGGCAACTCCAATCACCGCTCCACGCCCATCACGCAACACTTCACCCGGGTCGTAGTCGGGATCGCCGATACGCACTGTTCGCGTCCCGCCCTGCGGATTCCACTCGACGACGACATCCGGCCCCCGATCACTCGAGGCCTGCAGGTAGACCACCTCGCCCGCAGGATCAAAGCCGAGCGGAAACTCGTAGCGGCCGCTTTCCGTCTCGTCATTGATGAGCGTCCAGCCGTCATCGCCCGCACGGCGGTGGTACAGCAGCGAGTTGATCGAATCGAGGTTGCCGTGGGCGAGACGCGGCTCGCCCGAGGGATCAGCCACGATATGCGCATGCTGGACGGGGGCCCGGGTGACGGTCCGACTGCGGCGGGTGTCCAGGCTCAAGCGCTGCACCTCGACGAGCGGACTCGCCGTGGTCCAGCGGCGCACGCCAACCAGAATCTGACCCGGCTGATCCGGTAGGCGATCGATCACGTCAGCGGTTTGCGGCTCCACCGTCAGCACGCGCTCGTCGTCAGGATCGAAGCGGTGGAACACCCTGCGCACGCGCGCGCCTTCGATCTCCACCAGCACGAGTTCGCCCGTCGGGCGCGGAGCGTCGAGTTCACCGAAGCGCTCGGCCGGCTCCAGAAGGACGCGCGCGGAGTCCAGCCACTGGAAGCCGGCCACCGCGCTGCCGGCATCACCCGCAAAACGCGCCACCGGCTGCATGTCTTCCCGGCGGACGATCACCAGCGCCGCGCGGTCGGCCAGGTCATAGACGGCCGCGAGGTGCGCCCCATCCGGGCTTAAGGCAAGCGCGGCAAAGGGGGATCGCTTGACGAAGGGGTCCACCTCCTCGCTGGCGGCAATCACGCTCCGCTGCAGAAGGATCAGCATCAGCACAACACAGGCGAATCGAGCACACAGGGAACGATCAGGCATGGCGGAAGGCACAATTCGGAGGCTGGAAGAAGGCTGTAGAAACTCGCGCGCGCGGGAGCGATCTCAGCAGCGGGACGGCATCAAGACGCGCAGCGGAATGTCGCCAACCGAACAGACGGGAAACTCTCCACGCGCCCCAGAGCGGCGCAACTGAGATCGAAGCAGCGCGCCCCATCGTACTGCGCAGAGCCGCCTGACGTCCTTCAGGCCCGCATCAAAGACCGCTACGCACACACGGGCGAGTGCGGGCGCGAACCTTTCACAGGGGACGCTCCAACTGAAGACGCCGAGCACAGCGGGCACGATGCTGCCGTGCGCTCTCAGCGCGTGTTCGCCACCTCGTCGCGCCGCTCGCGCAGCGTCAGCACGATGCGGTGCTCGGCGCCGTAGCGCTCCGCGTACGCCGCATTCAGGGCGTCGAAGAGCGCCAGCGCCTCCTCGCGACGGCCGTTGGCAGCAAAGGCCTCGGCGCGGGCCTCGTCGGCCATAAGGCCGGTGTCGGGGCCGTGCGTGCCCTCTGCGGCGATCAGCGCATCGAGCGCGACGCTGGCGGCCAGTGCGTCGTCGCCACGCCCCAGTCGCGCCAGGCTGGTGACGCGCTCGGCCGCCGCGCTCAGGCATTCCGCGTAGCCGGCGCCGATCCGCTGGCAGGCACGCGCGCCCTCGTCGAGCGCGGACAGCGCGCGCGCCCATTCGCGGTGCATGTTCAGCGACATGCCGAGCAGGCGCCAGGCGCGCGCCTCGTAGGGATGGCCGTGCACTGCAAAGATCCGTGCGGCCTCGCGCAGCATGCGCTCGCCTTCGGGATCACCCCCGCTGCGCAGACGGACGTTGCCGGCCTCGGTCAACGCATCGGCGCGCAGCGGATGGTCGCCCTCGAAATGCAGCTCGGCGACGGCCAGCATGCGCTCGGCCGCCGCGCGCTCGGCCTCGCGATCGCCCAGGGCCTGGGCCGCGCCGCGCAGGCCGTCGAGCATGTAGACCAGACCCGCGGCATCCGGCCCGCGCGCGGCCTCGGCCAGGCGCACGGCGTCTTCCAGCACGGGGCGCGCTTCGGCATTACGGCGCTGGTGGCGCAGCAGCATGCCGAGATTGAAGCGCGCCACCGCGTGGCGGAAGTCGCCGGCGGGCAGGGCCCTGGCATGGAGGGCATCGGCCTCGCGCGCATGCCGCTCGGCGTCTTCCATGCGTTCATCGACGAGATCCAGGTTGGCCAGCAGGAACAGGCCCTCGCCCAGCTCGATGGGATAGCGCGCCGTGCGCGGGCGCAGCAGCCGCACGCCGTCTTCGACCACCGCGCGCGCCGGTGCGTACTCGCCCTGCTGGCTGTGCAGGGCACCGCGACTGAGCAGCAGCAGGGCCAGCTCGGGCGACTCGGGGTAGCGCTGGCGCGCGATCGCGATGCCGGCGTCCAGGCGCTTGGCCGCCTCCTCGACCTCGCCGCGCTTGCCGAGGATGTTGCCGAACTCGCGGGTGAGATCGAGCGCGATCAGCGACTCGGGCGCGAAGTCCGTGTCCAGCCGCGTCAGGGCCTGGCGGAAGGCCTCGTCGAGATCCACCGCCGAGGCGGCGTCGCGGGCGAAAGGGTCGGCCGGCGCGAACACGCTCAGCAGGAACTGCACCGCGCTGCGCGCGCGCTCGGCCTGGGCTTCCGCCTGCACGGTCTGCGCCTGTGCGCGTTCTGCCTCGATGCGCGCGCGGTTGGCCTGCCACAGCGCCATGCCGAGGCTGAGCAGCACGGCAAGGCTGGCCGCGGTCGCGACGCTGAGCATGCCGCGGTTGCGCTTGGCGAAGCGCGAGAAGCGGTACCAGCGGGTCGGTGCCACCGCGCGCAGCGGGCGCGAGTCGAGGTGGCGCTCGATGTCCTCGGCCAGCGCCGCCGCCGAGCCGTAGCGCGCCTCGGGCTCGGGCCGCAGGGCCTTGGCGACGATGGCGTCGAGATCGCCCAGCAGACGCTCCGGCGCATAGGGCAGCTCGGTAGCCGTGCGCGCCAGCCGGCTCGGCCGCTGGGTGTCCTCTTCACCGAGTTGCGCGACCAGGCTGGCGAGATCGCCACGCGCGCGCGAAGCCGGCAACGCGCCGCTCAGCAGCCGGCACAGCAGCAGGCCGAGCGCATAGACATCGGTGGCGGTCGAGACCGGCTCGCCGCGCAGCTGCTCGGGCGCGGCCCAGGCCGGCGTCAGCGCCGCCAGCGTGGTCTCGCCGGCCTCTTCGTCCAGCAGCTTGGCCACGCCGAAATCGAGCAGGTGCGGCTGGCCCTGCACGTCGACCAGCACGTTGCCGGGCTTGAGATCGCGATGCACCACCAGCAACCGGTGGGCGTGATCGACGGCGGCGCAGATCGCCAGGAACAGGCGCAGGCGCGTGCCAAGATCCGGCCGCTGCTGCTCGCACCAGGCCGAGAGCTCGACGCCCTCGACGTGCTCCAGCGCCAGCCAGGGCTGGCCTTCGGCATCGACGCCGGCATCGATGAAGCGGGCGATGTTCGGATGCGACAGCCGCGCCAGGATGCGGCGCTCGGCGAGCAAGCGCCGCACGAAGGCCGGGCTGGCGCCGCGCACGCGTTTGATGGCGACGCGCTGCTCGACCGCGCCGTCGACGCGCTCGCCCAGCCAGACCTCGCCCATGCCGCCGCGGCCGAGCAGGCGCAGTACCCGCCAAGGGCCGATCTGAGCCGGCATCGCCGGAGCATCTTCATCCCTGCCCATCACCAGCGCCGGCCCGGACTGGTGCCGGTCCAGGGCCTGCGCCACGCGGGCAAAGCGCAGCAGACCTTGGACCTCGGGGTGCTCGCGCAGCTCCGCCGGCAGGGCGTCGAGATCAACGCTGTTGCCCTCGGCAATGCGATCGGCAAGCTCAGCCAGGACGACTTCCAATGCGTGCGGCATGCGCTCTCCCCGTGCCCTCGACTGGCGCCTGACGAGCTTACGCAGACCCGCCACCGACAAACAGGGGAAGTGGATCGGGCGGCCGAAACGAACGCCAGGCACAGCTCATGCTCAGGCAAAGGCCGACAGTCGCCTCTCCACGTCGTCATCGAGAAAGCGCATCAGCGCTGATGCGCTGCGGTGACCCAGCAGGCCGGCCGACTGCCCGCACCACAGCGGCAGCAGGTCGGCGCGCCGCTGCTGCAGAGCCGGAGTCTTCATCGCTGCGGTCAGCCAGCCCTGCAGCGGATACGGCGCAAGTGCCGCGCCGGCGAGCTCTTCGGACAGCCGGTTGCGGATGCCGCGTGCCAGCCGTCCGCTGAAGGCGCGCGTCAGGGTGGTCCGGCGCGCAGTCGCACCGAACAGCTGCTGGCGGTGAAGTTCGCTGGCATTGGATTCCTCGCAGGCCAGGAAGGCCGTGCCGATCTGCACTGCCTGCGCGCCAAGGTTGAGTGCAGCGAGGATGCCGCGGCCATCGGCGATGCCGCCGGCGGCGATCACCGGCACGCGCACCGCGTCGACCACTTGCGGCAACAGCGCCAGGCCGCCGGTGAGCGCGTCCTCGGGCCGCTGCAGGAAGGACACGCGATGTCCGCCGGCCTCGAAGCCGGTGGCGACGATCAGATCGACGCCCGCCACCTCCAGCGCCCTGGCCTCGTCCACGGTGGTCGCGGCGCCCAGCGTCAGGATGCCAAGCGAGCGGCAGCGCTCCAGCACGTTGCCGGCGGGCACACCAAAGACGAAGCTGAATACCGCGGGCCGCACCTCAAGGACTGCCTCGACCTGCTCTTCGAAGTCCGGCAGGTAGCGCGCCGGTGGCGGCGGAATCTCCGCGCCCAGCTCGGCGTACCAGGCCGCCAGCCGTTGTGCGTGTAGGGCGTAGTCCTGGCCCTGCTCTGCGGCGACCAGCGACTCGCCGGGCTCCGCATGCGGCAGCCAGAGGTTGAGCGCAAACGGCCGCCCGCTGCGTGCACGGATCTGCTTGGCGACTGCGTGAATCCCGGCGCCATCGAGATGATGGGCACCGAACGAACCGAGTCCTCCGCCCTCGCCAACCGCCACCACCAGATCCACCGAGGACAGGCCGCCGCCGAAGGGGCCCTGCACGATCGGCCGCAGGATGCCAAGGCGCTGCGCAAGCGCGCTCTGTCGCCAGGCCCTCACTGCAGCAGGCCCTCTGCGCGCAGCGCGGCCTGCACGGCGGGTCGCTGCGATACCCGCCGCAGCAGGCCCTGCAGGTGCTGGAGGTCGCCCAGCTCAAGAGCGACCAGGCGCGACCACCCGGCGACCACAAACAGATACACGTCAGCCACGCTGTAGCCGCTGTCGGCCAGGTAGTCGCGGCCCTGCAGTCGCGCATCCAGCCATTCGAAGCGGGTGCGCAGACGCTGCCGCAGATGGGCCTTGGCCTCACCGTCGAGACCCGGGTCGAACAGCGGCGAGTAGCCCTTGTGCAGTTCGGTGCCGACATAGGTCTGCCATTCGAGCACGCGGTAGCGCGCCTCACCGCCGGCCGGCAGCAGACCGGCGTCAGCGGCGCGCTCGACGATGTACTGGGCAATCACCGCACCTTCGGTGAGCACGTCGCCGGGCGCACGCTCCAGCACCGGCACCTGGCGCTTCGGATTGACCTCGGCCAGTGCGCGGCCATCCTCGATGCGCTGCTGGCGCAGATCGACACGCGCCAGTTCGAAGGCAGTGCCGGTTTCACGCAGCAGGATGTGGGAGACCAGCGAGCAGGTGCCGGGGGCGTAGTAGAGCTTCATGTGGCGTCCTCGTGTTGTGGGGTGGACGCAGGCTAGGTCCGCCAGCGCGTGCGATAAATGGCCGACAATGCATTTCATTGCTTACACGGAATGCCGATGCGCCGAGCCCTCGACGACCTGATGCTGGGCAGCCTGGAACTGTTCTGCCTGGCCGCGGAATGCGGCAGCTTTGCCGCCGCTGCGCAGCGTGCGGGCCTCACACCGGCCGCGGTCAGCCGCAGCGTGGCGCGCCTGGAATCGCGCCTGGGCACCCGTCTGTTCGCGCGCAGCACCCGCCGCCTGCGTCTGACCGAAGCCGGCGCGCTCTACCACCGCGAGTGCCGCGAGGCCCTGTCGCGTCTCGGCGAAGCCGAACGCCAACTCGGCGATGCACAGCAGGAGGCCAGCGGCACGGTGCGCCTGAGCCTGCCGACCGCGCTCGCACACCGCCGCGTGCTGCCGCGGCTGGCCGAGCTGCTGCGGCGCTGGCCGCAGCTGCGTCTCGACCTGCATCTGGACAACCGCAATGTCGACTTCATCGCCGAAGGCTTCGACCTCGCGATACGGGGTCGCCAGCCCCCGGATTCGGGCCTGGTGGCGCGCCGCCTGCTGGAGGATCCGCTGGTGGTGGTCGCCGCACCCGACTATCTGGCGCGACATGGCTGCCCGCAGGCGCTGGAGCAGCTGGCACAGCACGAATGCATCCAGTTCGTGCTGCCCAGCAGCGGCCAGCGCGTACCCTGGCAGTTCCGTGTGCAGGGCCGGGATCTCGACCTCAGCACCGAAGGTGGCCTGTGCTGCAGCGGTGATGTCCAGGCCCAGGTCAGCCTGGCCCGCGCCGGCGCCGGTCTGGCGCAGGTCAGCCGGCACATGGCCGAGACCGAGCTGGAACGCGGCGAACTGGTCGAAGTGCTATCGGCCTTCAGCGGCCGCACGCGTGCCTTTTCCGTCCTCTACCCCGCCGATCGGCACATGCCACAGCGGGTGCGCGTGGTGGTCGATTTTCTGCTGGAGCTGTTTCCGTCGAGATCCGAGCGCATCGCGCTCTGAATGTCGCCGCCCGCAGTCCGCGCCTGTGCCGCGCCGCAGGCGGTCGAAGGCCACACGGGGCGAGGGCGCCCCGGTGGACCCCATTACGCCGCTTCGCGCTCCAGCAGCGGGCGACAGGCAGGGTGCAGGCTGAGAAAGGGCGCCACCGTCTGCCAGAGTGCGCGAGCGCGCTCCACCTCGCCGCAACGACGAAGACTGAGCACGCTCCAGCCCTGGATCTCGGCGACCAGCGCCTGCACCATCGGGATTCCGCGGTAGCTCTCCGCCTGGCTCAGGGCCGAGGCGAAATGCTGCAGCGCCTCCGCATCGCGGCCGGCGTGCTGTGCGAGCAGACCGCGGGTGAAACCGTAGCCGAGCGCAACCAGCTCGGACAGCGTCTGCGGCTGCACATCTTCGATGAGCCGCGCGGCCTCGTCTGCGTGCTGCGGATGCTTGGCCAGCGACATGGCGAGATCGATCCGGGCCATCTCGCCGGGTGCGGCCTCCAGAGCCTGGCGTTGCGTCTGCAGCATCTCGTCGAGGCGTCCGACCGCAGACAGCAACTGCACGCGACCGGCGAGCTGCGTGGGCAGATCCCTGCGCGAGGCCTGCGCCTCCCAGGCCGTGAGCGCACGCTCGCCCATGCCAGCATCGGCATCGAGCCGCAGCCGCTCAAGCAGCAGCTGGTCGCGCGAGAGGCCACCGAACAGCGAGAGCCGCGACAGCAGCCACAGACACAGGCGGGCCGTGCGCAGCCGCTTGTGCAGGCGCGCTCGCATCAAGCCGTTGTAGGCCACCATCGGTCCGATCACGAACAGCATGCCCAGCAGAGCCAGACCAAGATAGAGAAAGCCGAGGTAGTCGCCCCAGCCGAAGGGCTGGCCCTGCGAGAGGTTCCAGGCGCTGATCGCCACCGGCGGACCCCATAGATACACGTTCGACTTCAGCGACCGCAGCAGGGTGAGCCAGAACGGCTCACGCAACCCGCGCACGGCGGCGCGGGCAGCCTCGGGCTCCAGGAATTCCAGGCCCAGGTCGGACATCGGTGCCGGCTCGCTCAGCACCTGCACCGCGCTGAGCCCGGCTCCGCCCGCCAAGGCCCGGGCCTCGCCGCCGTTGCGTGCCATCACCGCGTGCTCGACATCGGCGCCCTCGGGGGATGTCCCTCTGAGCAGATGCACCCGCGCCGGCGCCTCGGCCTCCTCCACGCGCTCGACCGGCCCGTAGAGCCGGGCTCGCAACGGCAGGCTCAGCTCGCGCAGTCGCCGCATCTGCCGGGCAGCCGGACGTCGCGCGGCGACAGCCTCGTACAGCGCGAAGGGATCCAGGCCCTGTGCTGCGTACTGATCGAACAGCGCTGCATCGCGCTCGTCCTCCACCAGGATGTCGCGCAGCTCACTGCTTTCCATGCCCGCGCAAACCACCTGCAGACGCGGCTCCAGCGACTGCCAGTCCAGAGCGCTGACTCCTGAGACCTGCAAGTAGTGGTCGAGCACCGCCTCGCGCACCCGGCTCAACCACTGGTCGCGGGTAACGCGATAGGCGAGCTCGATATCCTCCGGCGTGAACTTGCCGCCGAGCGCGCTGGCGCGACGCTCGATGGCCTCGCGCCGCGGCGGCTGGGCAAGCAGCACGTCTTCGCGCTGCGCGTGGCTGCGCTCGAAGACCCGCCGCAGCAGCGGCAGATCCAGCGGACGCAGGTCCTGCCCGGCGCCATATTCAGCCAGTGCAGCGAACGCAGCAGCGAGCGGTTCGCCGGGCGACACGGTCCAATCCAGGGCGCCGCGCCGCAGCGACTCGCCAGGGCCATCGCTGCGCACCCACAGGCGCTGCCCCTCGCCCAGCGCGAACAAGCGGTAGTGAACCTCGTCCTCCTGCTGGCACAGGCACAGCCCGATTCCACTTGCTGAATGGACGGCGGCGCGCACATGTGCCGGCCAGCCCTCGCGCGTCTCCAGGTCGGCCAGCAGCCGGAAACCCAACGCGTGCGCCTCGCCCCAGGCGGACAGCAGGGACTCTGCCGGCGCATCGAGTTCGCTGAGCTGCAGATGCAACCGGGCCGGCATCGGCTCGTCTGCGTCGAACAGCGCAGTCGCGCGTCCCAGGCCTTGCAGCTTGCGACGCAGCCAGAACTTGAAAAGGAACCATGCGAGGGCAGCAAAGACCAGCAGCCCGAACAGCACGCCCACCACGATCTGCAGGAAGAGAATCAAGCACGCCCCCAATGAAAACATCATCACATCCGCGCAGTTTATGTGAATCACATCGCACTGCGGAGCCTTTCGTCTCGGCTGCAAACGCCGATTTCGCCCTGGACCGCGGCGAGCGCGCCGCGGGAGCGCTCAGGCGCGGGCCCCGCGCCCGCTGGTACGGCCCCGCATGGGTCCGATCAGTCTGGCTCTGGCGGGCGCATCGCGAGCGCCCTGGCTGGCTGTTGAAAAGCAGGCTGCCAGCCCGGCCAGGGATGGCCGGGACGACGAAGCAAGCCGGCAAGCGATGGATTTGTCGTGAGGCGGTACGGACCTGCGCCGGACCGCCGCCGTGAAAAACTCCCCGCAAGGGAGTGTTTCAGCACGCGGCTACTGCACCCGCAGCGCCGCGTAGCTCTTCTTGCCACGGCGCAGCAGCAGGTAGCGGCCGAACAGCAGGTCTCCGGCAGTCACCCGCTGGTCGACGCCGCTGCTGCGCTGGTTGTTGAGATAGATGCCGCCGCCTTCGAGGTCGCGGCGGGCCTGGCCCTTGGATGGACACAGGGCGCTCAGCACCAACAGGTCGATCAGCGCAGCGCCCTCGCCTTCGAGCTGGGCGCGTTCCAGCTGCGCGTTCGGAATCTCGGCGATCACATCCTCGAACACCGCCTCGGGCGTGTCGCCGATTTCGGCGCCGAACAGGATCTGGCTCGCGGCGATCGCCGCTTCCGTGGCCTCGGCGCCGTGCACCAGGGTGGTCACCCCGCAGGCCAGCGCCTTGTGCGCCTCGCGGGCGCCGGGGTTGGCCGCGTGCGCGGCTTCCAGTGCTTCGATCGTCGCGCGGTCGAGGAAGGTGAACTTGCGCAGGTATTCGCTGACCTTGGCGTCCTCGGTGTTCACAAAGAACTGGTAGAAGCGGTACGGGCTGGTGCGCGCGGGGTCCAGCCAGACCGCGCCGGATTCGGTCTTGCCGAACTTTGAGCCATCGGCCTTGGTGATCAGCGGGAAGGTCCAGCCGTAGACGGGCACGCCGAGCTTGCGGCGCACGAACTCGGTGCCGGCGGTGATGTTGCCCCACTGGTCGGAGCCGCCGATCTGCAGCTCGCAGCCGAGCTCCTTGCGCAGGTGGTAGAAGTCGTAGGCCTGCAGCAGCTGGTAGCTGAACTCGGTGTAGCTGATGCCGTTCTCGCCGGCCATGCGCGACTTCACCGAGTCCTTGGCCAGCATCGCGCTCAGCGGAAAGTGCTTGCCGACGTCGCGCAGGAAATCCAGGAAGGACAGCGGTGCGGTCCAGTCGGCGTTGTCGACCAGCACGGCCGGG
The DNA here is from genome assembly GCF_937888285.1 of uncultured Aquimonas sp. Classification (GTDB taxonomy): domain Bacteria; phylum Pseudomonadota; class Gammaproteobacteria; order Xanthomonadales; family Xanthomonadaceae; genus Aquimonas. The sequence goes on along the minus strand of NZ_CALART010000023.1, from coordinate 57,565 downwards.
TTGGCGCCGCTGCCGAAATCCAGCAGGCGCGCCAGCTGGGCCTTGATGCAGGCGATGTTGTGGGAGAGCTGATCGCGGGTCAGCAGGTTGCGCTCGGCCGACTTGCCGGAAGGGTCGCCGATCATGCCGGTGGCGCCGCCGGCCAGGGCGATGGGCGTGTGGCCGGCGCGCTGGAAGCGGCGCAGGGTCAGCTGGCCCATCAGGTGGCCGACGTGCAGCGAATCGCCGGTCGGGTCGAAGCCGCAATACAGGGTGATCGGCCCCTCGGCCAGGCGCTTGCGCAGCGCGTCGGTGTCGGTGCAGTCGGCCAGAAGGCCGCGCCAGATGAGGTCGTCGATCAGATCCATGGTCGGTTTCGAAGTCGTGCGGGGAAGGGCCGCCGCAGGCGGGCGGCCGCACAGGGTGCGCGAGCGCGGCGGACTTCTCAACCGGTCCGACAGGCCTGCGGCCCGAACCCGACTGAGCTGCAGGAAGCAGCCTCCAGGCGCGCAGGGCATGCCCGTGATCTGTGCCCCGCCGCCGCGCGCGCGGCGACTGCCGGCGCTATCCTGCGCGCGCCGCGGCATCCGCGGCGTGCTGCGGGGAGGCAGCCCATGCGATTCCGTCGACTGCTGGTTATTTGGCTGTGCCTGCCCGCGCTGGCCACCGCGGCGCCCATCTCGAACGCCCTGCAGCCGGTGCCGACGGTGGTACTGCCGACCCATGCGGGCCCCGGCGCGGATGCGCAGGCGCTGCAAGCCAAGGCCGGCTATCGCTGGTGGGTGGACTTCGGCAGCGAGCGTCTGGTCGGTGTCGACGCCGACAGCCTGCAGGACTGGCTGCGCATCGAAGGCAGCCGCGCCGGCCCGGCGTCGATCGCCCGCGACGAGATCGTGGTGCGCGATCTGGTCTGCACCCAGCACTATCCAGAGCCGGTCGTCGCCATGGTCGGCGGCTACAGCCTGGTGCGGCGCCCGGCGGCGCTGGCGCGCGTCGCCGGCCTGAGCGGCATGGGCGGCATGCCGGTGCCCGAGAACGGCATCGTTGCCCGCGCAGTGCCGCCTGCGGACATGGCGAAGGCGCGCGGCGTGTCGGACCCACGCGTCGATGCACTGGTCGCCCGCATCGACACCGACCGCTGGTTCGCCACCGTCGGCGAGCTGTCGAGCATCAACCGCAACAGCTTCAGCCTGGGTCTGGCCGAGGCGCGCGACTACATCCTGGCGCGCTTCATGGCGGCGGATCTGTTGGTCTCCAGCCACGACTTCATGCTCGGCAACTCCAGCTGCTCGCCGGCGCCGCCGCCGGTGCAGATCCAGAACCCGATCGGCATCAAGCGTGGCCACGTGCAGCCGGAACGCTGGATCGTGGTCGGCGCCCACTACGACTCGCGCAACAGCGTGCGCTGCGACGGCAGCGCCAGCCCGCAGCCGGGCGCCAACGACAATGCCTCGGGCTGCGCCGGCGTGATCGAGCTGGCGCGGGCCTTCGAGGACGTGCCGACCGAAAAGTCCATCGTCTTCGCCTGCTTCGCGGGCGAGGAGCAGGGCCTGGTCGGCGCCTACGCCTGGGTGCAGAGCCTGGCCGACTCCGGCCAGCTCGCCAACGTCGAGCACATGATCAATCTCGACATGATCGCGCACGCCACCAGCGACCTGCTGGACACGCGGATCGAGACCACCACCGCCTTTCAGGGCGAGTTCGCGCGCTACCGCGCGGCGGCGGCGACCTACGCGCCCGAGCTGCGCATCATCGAAGCCGGCACCCAGGCCTACTCCGACCACTGGCCTTTCATCGCCCGCGGCATCCCGGCGGTGTTCACCTGGGAAAATGGCGCAGGCATCTACCCGCACTATCACCAGAGCACCGACCTGCCGCAGAACCTGCTGCGGCCGCGGGCGCTGGCTGGCGGCATTTTGAAGATGGACGCCGCCGTGCTGGCGGGCCTGGCCGTGCTGACCGAAGGGCCGCTGTTCACCGACGGCTTCGAGGCGGTCGACTGAGCGGCTTGAGTTCGCCTTCGCAGCCCCCGAAACGCAGAAGGCCTGGCGACTGCCAGGCCTTCTGCGTTTGCGACAGGGCGAAACCGGATCAGGCCGGCTTGGGCGCCCAGGAGATACACCAGCCCGGGCCGGCGACGCTGTTGTTCGGGAACAGCATGCAGTCGACCCAGTCGCCCTCGGCGCCCTGGTGGAACTGGCAGTTGTTGCAGTTGCTGCCTTCCTTGAAGTTGGCGTGCTTGGTCTTGTCGACCTTGGCGGCGTCCTCGATATAGCCCAGCGCCACGGCCTGCGGATTGTCGACCGGCAGCGGCGGCTTGGTGGAGGCGGCTGCGGCGGGCTGGGTGAGGAGCTTGAAGGCGATCGGCGCGCCGACCGCGGCCACGGCGGCGGTGCGGAAGAACTGGCGACGGCTCGGGATGCTCGGGGTGTTGGACATCGGTGACTCCTGGCGTTGGCTGGGGATCAGCGCAGCTGGGCCGGCACCCTACTCGGCGCTGCCAAGCACCGCGTTGACTGGGGTCAAGTCGCTAGCGCTTCGCATTGCCCGGGATTCCGTCCTCGCGGCGTGGGCGCACCATGCCGCCATCGAGATGCAGGGCACATGAAGCGCGGCGCGAACGATTCGCACTTGCCTGCACGCCTTGCTAGCGTCGGGGCTTGTGACCCGTCGGATCGCCTGAGCACAGCTCTTCATGCGACCGCCCCGCCCCGCCGGGCTACACTTCGCGCCCATGAAAACCCTGACCGACACCGCCCGCGCGGCCCTGCCGCAGCGCGCCAACGACATCATGACCGCTGCCGCCGATCTGGCCCGGCTGGGCTGGACGCCGGCCACCAGCAGCAACTTCTCGATGCGCCTCGACGGCGAGCTGATCGCGGTGACCGTGTCCGGCCGCGACAAGGGTCGGCTCACGCCTGCCGACATCATGGTGGTCGACCTCGATGGCCGCGGCGTGGAGACCGAACTGCGCCCGTCCGCCGAGACCGGCCTGCACACCCAGATCTACCGCCGCTTCCCGGACATCGGCTGCGTGCTGCACACGCATTCGCACAACCAGACCGTCGCCTCTCGCCTGTTCGCCAAGGACGGCCATATCCGCCTGTCCGGCTACGAGCTGCTCAAGGCTTTCCGCGGAAATGCCACGCACGAGCTGGATGTCGACATCCCGGTGCTGCCGAACAGCCAGGACATGGACGCGCTCGCCGCGCAGATTGAACCGCTGCTCGACCAGCCCAATCTGTACGGCTACCTGATTGACGGCCACGGCGTGTACGCCTGGGGCCGCGACCTGGCGGAAGCCCGCCGCCATCTGGACGCACTGGAATTCCTGCTCGCCTGCGAGCTGGACTTGAGGAGACTGAACGCATGAGCCGCATCCGCATCTTCAACGAAGCCCAGCCCGAATCGCCGCTGTTCGAGAGCAGCGAGCACGCCGCGATTGCCGAGCAGCTGCGCGCCATCGGCGTGTGCTTCGAGCGCTGGGAGGCCGCTGCTCCGGTCAAGCCGGGCGCCTCGCAAGAGGAGGTCATCGCCGCCTACCGCGCCGACATCGACCGGCTGATGGCCGAGGGCGGCTATCAGACCGTCGACGTGGTCAGCCTGAACCCGGACCACCCCGACCGCGCGGCGCTGCGGCAGAAGTTCCTGAACGAGCACACCCACAGCGAGGATGAGGTGCGCTTCTTCGTCGGCGGCTCGGGCCTGTTCACCCTGCACCCGACCGACAAGGTCTACGAGGTGCTGTGCGAGGCCGGCGACCTGATCAGCGTGCCGGCCAACACCCGCCACTGGTTCGACATGAGCGAGCAGCCCTACTTCATCGCCATCCGACTGTTCAACAACCCGGCCGGCTGGGTAGCGAACTTCACCGGCACCGACATCGCCGAGCGCTTCCCGCGCTTCGAGCGCGAAGCCGCCTGAAGCCCATGACGATCCGCGCCATCCTCACCGACATCGAGGGCACGACCAGCTCGATCTCCTTCGTCAAGGACGTGCTGTTCCCCTACGCGCGCCGCGCCCTGCCCGCGTTCCTGAAAGCGCGCGGCAAGGACGCGGAGGTCGCGCGCTGGGTCGATGCGGTGGCCGCCGAGATCGGAGCGGCCGGGCCGGATGCCTGCATTACCGAAGTGCTGCAGGGCTGGATCGACGAGGACCGCAAGCACACCGCGCTGAAAGCCCTGCAGGGCATGATCTGGAAGGCCGGCTACGAGAACGGCGACTTCGCCGCCCACGTCTACGCCGATGCCGCCGATCAGCTGCGCGCCTGGCATGCCGCGGGCCTGCCGCTGTACGTCTATTCCTCGGGCTCGGTCGGCGCGCAGAAGCTGTTCTTCGGCCACAGCGAGGCCGGCGATCTGCTGCCCCTGTTCGCTGGCCACTTCGACACCGAGATCGGCGGCAAGCGCGAAGCCGCCAGCTACACGCGCATCGCCGAAGCCCTGCAGCTCGCACCCGCTGAAATCCTGTTCCTGTCGGACGTGGTCCAAGAGCTCGATGCCGCCCGCGATGCCGGCCTGCGCACCGTGCTGATCGACCGCGTCGAGGACTACCCGCAGCCGCGCGAGGGCGAGGCGGCGAACGGCCACGCGCGGCATGTCGATTTCCGCGGCATCGAGCCCGCCGCCTTCGCATGAATCTCCGCGCGCGTCTGGCCGGGCTGGGCCAGGGGCTGAAGCTGGGCCTGCTGCTGCGCCCGCGCTCGCGTCCGCTGCCGCCTTCGGGCCGGCTGATCGTCTGGGGCCTGGGCCTGCACCTGCTGGTCGAACTGGTTGCCGGCTGGTACGCCGTGCCCGAGCCGCGCGCGCTGTTCTGGGCGCATCTGGTCGCGGTCTGCGGCAGCGTCGCCCTGCTCGGCCTGCTCGCGGGCGCCGCGGCCAAGCTGCTGCGCCGCCCCGGCGGCTGGCAGGTACTGGCGGGCTATCTGCTGATCGGCCTGCTGCCGCTGCGCGTGCTGCTGGCCGTGTTGCCTGTCGAGACGCCGCAGGGCGTGGATGCGTGGCTCGGCTGGCTGCTGGGTGAGGACTCGGCCGCCGCCAGCCAGCGCAACACCGCCCTGCTGCTCCTGCTGGCCTGGCTGTTCGCCTTCGCCCTGATCTGGCGCCTGCTGCGCTGGCTGGTGCCTGAGCGCCAGCCGCTGCGACACGTGGCAGCCTGTGCCGTGATGGCGATCGGTGGCCTTCTGCCCCTCCAAGGCGCGCTCTATACCGCGTTCTGGTATCCCGATGAAGCCGCGCTCGCGGCCGAATGGGAGGCCGCACAGCCGCAGTTCGACTTCGACCCCGAGGCCCTGATGTTCGACCAGCCGCGCCGGCTGCGGCAGGCGCTGTCGACGATTCCCAAGGGCGAACCGGGTCAGCGCGAGCTGTTCGCCCTGGCCTTCGGCGCGGACGGCGCGGAGAACGTGTTCCGTAACGAAGTCGACTATGCGGCGACGCTGTTTGCAGAGCGCCTGGGCGCTGGGCCGCGGGTGCTGAGCCTGCTGAACAATCCGCAGACGGTGGACTTGGCACCGCTGGCCAGCCGCACCAACCTCGCGCTGGCGCTGAAGGAGCTGGGCCGGCGCATGGACCTCGACGAGGACGTGCTGCTGCTGTTCATGACCAGCCACGGCTACGAGGACCACCGCCTGCACGTGGCCATGGCGCCGCTGCCGCTCACTCCGATCGCGCCCGAGGACCTGCGCAGCATGCTCGACGAGGCCGGCATCCGCTGGCGCATCCTGATCGTCTCGGCCTGCTACTCGGGCGGCTTCCTGCCGGCGCTGGCCGACGAGCACACCCTGGTGATCACGGCTGCGCGCGCCGACCGCACCTCGTTCGGCTGCGGCGTCGATTCCGACTTCACCTACTTCGGCCGCGCCCTGCTGATCGAAGCGCTGAACGAAACCCTGGACTGGGAGCAGGCGTTCGCGCTGGCACAGGCCAAGGTGGCCGAGCGCGAGGCCGAAGAGGATCTCGAAGCCTCGGAACCGCAGATCGCCATGGGCGCGGCCCTGCGCGCCCACCTCGGCGCGGCGTCGGCGCGATAGCCGGGCCATGAGCGGACTGGTCGCCTTCGTGCTGCTGTCGCTGGCGCTGGGCGCCCTGCTGGGCTGGGCCGCACAGCGCTTCCGGATCGATGAAGACCCGGTGGTCGAGCGCATCAACGCCCTGCTGCCGCAGACCCAGTGCGGCCAGTGCAACTATCCCGGCTGCCGGCCCTATGCCGAAGCCATCGCCCGCGGCGAGGCCGACATCAACCAGTGTCCGCCCGGCGGCGAAGCCGGCGTGCGCGCGCTGGCTGAGCTGCTGGGCCGCGAACCCAAGCCGCTGTCCGCCGAGCACGGCGTGGAGCAGCCGCCGCGGGTGGCCTTCATCCTCGAAGAGCTGTGCATCGGCTGCGTCAAATGCATCCAGGCCTGCCCGGTCGACGCCATCGTCGGCGCGCCCAAGCGCATGCACACGGTGATCGCCGAGCTGTGCACCGGCTGCGACCTCTGCCTGCCGCCCTGCCCGGTCGACTGCATCGAGATGCGGCCGGTGGAAGCGCCGAAGCCGGCGTGGCGGAGCATCCCGCTCACGCTCAGCACCTGAGGCCCGTCGAGGACGCGCTGACGGGCGCTGATGCAGGCCTTGGCCGACTGTGGCCCTCAGCTGGACGTCGCGGCGCCGCCGACTGCGCTCCGCAGGCCTTGGGTGCGTCCACCGGGCCACTGGGCCGGCTCGCGCCAAGGCTGCTACAACGCACCTACAGTCAGGCAACAGTGCTGACGCCGACGCTTTGGCATCCTGAACGGGCAGCCTGTGCTGCGCCCTTTGAAGGCACGTCGTCGAGCCTGCACAGACAGGCAGACGGTGCCGCTGCTGCCTTACCTGCTGCTTCCTTCCATCGCACTGCCGGAGTGCACTTCATGAAATCTCTGCCTTGCCGCATCGCCTGCCTTGCCTTGCTGCTTCCTGCGCTCGCCTCGGCCCAGCTGCCGCCCGGCATCAGCGGCGCCTGGTACAACCCCGAACAGAGCGGCCACGGCCTGTCGGTGGAGATCCTTGATGACGCGCGCGCGCTCGCCTTCTGGTACGTCTACGACCCGCTTGGCAATCCGGTGCACCTCTACCTCGACGGGCGCATCGAGGGCCGGCGCATCGAGGCCACCGCCTACGCGCCCCGCGGCATGCGCTTCGGCAGCTTCCGCCGCGAGGATCTGGACATGCCCGTCTGGGGTGAAGTCGCGCTCGACTTCAGCAGCTGCGATCGCGGCCTGCTGCAGTGGGACAGCGACGTGCCGGGCTACGACAGCGGCAGCAGCGAGATCCGCCGGCTGACGCGCATCGCGGGGCTGGACTGCGAGTTCGACGCGAATCCTCCGACTGCCTATGCCCTGACCATCGATCGCGACGTCTATCCCGACGGCCGGGGCTATGCCGCACGCGATGAGCAGGGTCGGCTGTGGGCGCTGGAGACCGTCAGCACCTTTCACCCGGACGCCATTCCCGTGACCGGTTACGTCGGATTCCCGGGGGCGCTGATCAAGGCCCGGCCACGCGAGGACTCGACCGTCGAGCTGAGCCGCTACTCGATGGCGCCCTGGCTCAATGCGCCGTCCGCGGTGTCATCGGCCGACTGGCAGATCGGAGCCGACGGCGGCGTGCTGGCTCTGCAGCTCGACAACGGCTCCAGTGAGCGCTGGCAGCTCGCGCCGTCTGCGTCGCCGCTGTCGCAGCCGCTGACGCTCGCGTCTCTGGCCCAGAACTGGCGGGTGGTCACGCGCACGCAGTTCTTCAACCTGCCGGTGGGGCTGCGCATCGGTGCCGACGGCAGCCTCTGCTTCGATCTCGGCTCGGACTGCCGCTACCGCGGCACGGTCTCGCTGCGCACCGGCAGCGCCGGCTTCTTCGAGTTCAGCCTGAGCGACACCACGCGCTCTGACCTGCCCTTCGTGGGTCGTGGCTGGCTGCAGGGCGAAGGCGATTCGCTGCGTATCGTCCTCGTCGGTGACAACGGTCCGACGGGCATTGGCCTGGTCGGCCATCGCTGAGGCAGCAGCGCACTGACCCGGTGCGCCCGGGTGTCTTGCCGCCGCGCGCGTTCGTCGGCGTTTGCCCGGACGCCAAGCGCGCGACCTCCCTGCAAAGGAACGAGTCCCATGAAGACATTCTTCTCCCGGCTTCCGCTGCTCACGCTGCTGTTGTTCACGCCGGCATTTGCCCAGCTGCCACCCGGCATCAGCGGAGCCTGGTACAACCCCGAGCAGAGCGGCCACGGCCTGTCGATCCAGATCCTCGATGAGCAGCGCGCGCTGGCCTTCTGGTTCGTCTACGACATGGAAGGCAATCCCCTTCACCTATATCTCGACGGTCGCATCGAGGGTCGCCGCATCGAGGCCACGGCCTACGTGAATCGCGGCATGCGCTTCGGCAGCTTCCAGCCGCGCGACCTCAGGCGAGGCACCTGGGGCACGGTGAGCATCGAGCTGATCAGCTGCGAGCACGCGCTTCTGCGATGGCGCAGCAATTGGGCGGGCATGGGCAGCGGCAGCACGCCTATCCGAAGGCTCACCCGGATCAGCGGTCTCGACTGCGAACTGCCCGACCAAGCGTCCACGCCTGCTCTACTGTCGGGCGTTGAGCTCCAGTTCCCCGCCAGCACTCCTGCAGCTGCCTTCGCCAGCGTCGACGAGCGCGGTGAGCTGCGGGTGCTGACAGCGCTCGGCGGCACCGAGGACTCAGTGCCGGGCCCAAGTTTCGTCGGGCACGTCGGTTGGGTGACCCGCGCGACATACTCCAACGACTCGGCGCTTCAGTTCTCGCGATACGGGAGCAACTGGACCTACGGCCATCCGAACGGGCTGGTCCCTACCGAGCTGGAGGGCACGTTCAGCGCCGGCGGGGGCGCCTTCCGGCTGCGCACGCAAAACGGGCGCAGCTTCCAGCTGTCGCTGACGCCGAGCCCGCAGGAGTTCGTATCCCCTGTGTCGACGCAGCGCGTTGGCGGCGCCTGGGAAGTGCGGATGGGCGGGCAGATCATCGACCATCACGCCCGGCTGGAACTTACTGCTGAAGGGAGTGTTTGCCTGCGGTTTCTTGGCGGGGCCGAGCCTGGTCCCTGCCGCCTCACGGGCGAACTGATTCAGCTTGCAGAGTCGAACCACTTCCTCGGCTTCGAACTGCGCGACAGCGAACACCCCTCGCAAGCGCCCTTCACCGGCCGCGCCTGGGTGCAGCGCGGTGACGGTATCGAGCGCCTGGTGCTGGTCGGCGACAACGGCCCCACCGGCTTCGGCCTGGTCGGTCGGCGCTAGGCGGGCGCGCCGCTGAATACGGATGCAGGCCCGCACCGGCGCAGCCTGCATCCGCTAACGTGGCGCCATCGCCCATCGCCGCACCGTGATCGCCATGCCCCTGCGCTTCGGCCTCGCCGCCAACCGTCGCCACCACGAAGGCCCGGATGCCTTGCTGTTCCGCTGGCTGCGCCGCTCGGGCCCGGGTATCCGCGCGCTGGAGCTCGGTCTGCATGCAGTCGGCCGCACCTTCGACGTGATCGAGTCGCGGCGCGCCCTGCCGGATCACCCGGGCCTGGTGCGCTATCCAATGGGCCGCGAGGGTGGGCTGATGAAGCTGGTCTCGGGCATCGCCGGCGGCACCGAGATCGCGCCGGCGCTCGATGGAGCGATCTATCTGATGGATCCGGTCGATCCGTCCTCCATCTATCCCGAGGCGCAGGCGCTGAAGCGCCAGTGCGTGACCCACGACAAGCCTTTTGTTTCAACACTCGCGGGGGCCGTCGAGTGGATTGAGGTCGAGCGCGTGCTGGCGGGCCTTGGCGCCACCGCAGACGCCGACCCGCTGTTCGCCTTCGAACAGCAGACCGTGGCCCTGATCGCGCATGACTCGCGCAAGCAGGCCATGGTGGAGTTTGCCGGTCGGCACTTCGACCTGCTGGCGCGCTTCGCCCGCCGCATCGCCACCGGCACCACCGGAGGGCGCCTGAACGAACTCGCCTGGTCGAAGGGCTGGCCGCGCGAGCGCGACTTCGTCGACCGCTACCAGAGCGGCCCGCTGGGCGGGGACGCACAAATCGCCGAGCTGGTGTTGGCCGACCGCTGCCAGCGCGTGGTGTTCTTCGAGGACCCGCACGTCGCCCGCCAGCACGAGGCCGATATCCAGCTGCTCGAACGGGCGGTGCGCGTCGCCTCGGAGCGCGCGGTTTGCGTGACCTCGCCGGCGGTGGCCGAGCGCTGGTGTGCGGCCGTCTATCGGCGCGCGGGCGAATGAGTGCCAGCTTGGACCACTCAACGGCCGACGAGCCCACCGCCGCCATCGTCGATTTCCTGCGCGCGATCGGCCTCAAGGTGCAGTACGCCGAGCTCGGTGACGCCTGCTTTCTTCCGGGCATCGAAATCCGTGACGGCGCCCTGCGGGTCGACCGCGCCCGCCTGCGCTGGCCCGGCGACCTGCTGCACGAAGCCGGACATCTGGCGGTGCTGCCCGCTGCACTGCGCGCGCTGCAGTCCGGCGATCTGCATGGCAGCGAGCAGGCGGCCCATGCCGGCGAGGCGGAAGCCACCGCCTGGGCCTATGCGGCCTGCTGCGCGCTGAGCCTGCCGGCCGATCTGCTTTTCCACGAGGGCGGCTACCACGGCCGCGGCGCGGCGCTGGCGATGACCTTCTCGCTGGGCGTGTATCCCGGCCTGCACGGCCTGATGCAAGCCGGCATGGCCCATGGAGTGGCCGAGGCCAAGCAGCTCGGCGCCGAGCCCTACCCGCGGATGCGGCGCTGGCTGCGTGAGTAGCAAGCGCATTCGGTCACACAAGGCCGCCTGAGGCATCCGCAGGACCAGATCCCGGAACGAAGCCCGTATGAACCGACCTCATGTCAGCCTGGTGGGCGTGGTCCTGGCGCTGGTCCTGCTGATCGGCGGGGTGTCGCTGATCGCCTTCCCGCGCGCGATCGTGGTGCATCACGCCGGCAACTGGAAGGTGCCGAAGTCCGCTCAGGCGTTCGGCCGCCAGGAGGTGAGTGCAAGCACGGTGCGCCTCTACGGTTTCGCCTGCCTGCCCATCGGTCTGCTTCTGCTGGCGGTCTCGGCCCTCCCGCTGCGGCCGGGCAAATAGCCGCTGCGGCGGCCCGGACTGGGAAACAGGCTCGGCGCACACGCGAACCGACGTTCAAACAGCAGCCAGCCGGCGATGTGTCTGCAGCGCTAGACTCGCCGCCGCAGCGACACGCTGCCTGCGCCGGGGACGACCTCGGCGGCACTGCCACCGTTTCGCGGGGACGACCCTGCCACTGGGAGTCACCCATGAGCTGGATCTTGCTGTTCCTCGCAGGTGTGCTGGAAATCCTCTGGGCCATCGGCCTGAAGTACACCGAGGGCTTCACCCGCCCGGCGCCGACTGCGCTCACCCTCGCCGCCATGGCCGCCAGCTTCTATCTCCTGAGCCTGGCCCTGCGCACGCTGCCGCTGGGCACGGCCTATGCCGTGTGGGTCGGGATCGGTGCGATCGGCACGGCGCTGGCCGGCGTGCTGCTGTTCGACGAGCCGATGTCGACGCTGAAGGCGATCAGCCTGGTGCTGGTGGTCGCCGGCATCGCCGGGTTGAAGCTCGCCAGCAGCGGCTGAGGCGCGTCAGCGCCAGGCAACGCTGCAAAATTCAGCGCCGCCGCGCGCCATGGATGGCGCGCCCACGGATCGAGCACGCGACGCCTGATCCGGCGTGACCGAGCGAAGCGCAGGCGTCGCCGCGTTGCGGCCGAACGCGTCCGGACCTGTGCCAGACACGCGACGACCGACCAAGGCCAGGCGGGACTGGACCCGTGTGGACCTCAAGGCTTCGCGAGCGCGCGCAGCCGCTCCGCGGTCGCGGCATCCGCCGGATAGAAGCACTCCAGCGCGAGCTCGGACAGGGTGACGTCGGCCGGTGTCCCGAACACCGTGATGGTGCTGAACAGGGCGAGCTCGCCCAACGGACTGCGCAGGCGGAACAGCATCAGCACATCGGGCGTCGGCGACTCCGGGATGTCGTGATGCTCGGCCTCGTGCGGCAGGCTCGGGTAGGTCGACAGCTCGGCCAGCAGGCTGGCCAGCACGGCATCGCTGCTCTCGTGGACCTGGCGGCGCAGGCGCGCCAGCAGATGCCCACGCCACTGCTTCAGGTTGACGATCTGCGGCGCCAGCCCGTGCGGATGCAGGCTGATGCGCAGCACATTGGCCTGCGGCTGCAGCAGCTCGGGCGCGACCGCGCCCAGCAGCGCCTGCGCACTGGCGTTGGCCAGCTGCAGGTTCCAGTGCCGATCCACGGCGACGGCAGGAAACGGCGCGTGCAGATCGATCACCCGCTGCACCGCCTCGCGCGCGGCAGCGAGCGCCGGGCTGTCGAGCGTGGCCTCGGCGTAAGCCGGCGCAAAACCCGCCGACAGCAGCCAGCGGTTGCGCTCGCGCAGCGGCAGCTCCAGCAGCGCGGCCAGGTGCAGCACCAGCTCGCGGCTGGGGCGGGCGCGGCCGGTTTCGATGAAGCTCAGGTGGCGCGTCGAGATCTCCGCCTCCAGCGCGAGCTCCAGCTGCGAGAGCCGACGTCGCTGACGCCAGTCGCGCAGCAGGCCGCCGATGGCGGTGGACGACGCGGGCGTGAGGGTTGATCTGGGGCTGTCCATGGCGGCGGATGCTACCCGCGCCAGCGCGGCCAGGGCATTACCTCGAAGGTAATCGACCGCCGACAGGCGCGGGCCGAAGCTGCAGGCGCAGTCAGCCCCCAACCCAAGGAGATCCGCCATGAACACCGTGCTTCCCTCACCCCTGCTGCGCCTGGGCCTGCGACTCGACGCCATCCTCAGCCTGGCTGCCGCGGCGGCGGTGCCCCTGCTGCTGGTGCCGCTGAGCGTCGCCCTCGGCTTCAGCCGCGAACAGATGATCCTGATCGCCGCCTTCATGTTCGGCTGGGCCGCCTTGACCGGCTGGATGGGCGGCCAGGCGCGGCTGCCGGCCTGGAGCGTCTGGCTCGCCATCGCCGTCAACGTCGAATGGGCGGCGGCCAGCCTGGTGCTGCCGGCCTTCGGCTGGATCGCGCCGAATGCGCTGGGCTGGACCCTGCTGGTCGCGCAGGCGCTGGGCGTGCTGGTGTTCGCCGGGCTGCAGTGGTTGGGCCTGCAGCGCAGCGAGCGGATCGGCGCCGCCGCCGCGGCGATCGCCTGAATGCGGCGCGCGCAGTCCGGTTTCGGCAGCCCGTGGATCCGCGCGGGCCTGTGGGTCGCGATCGCGATCCACTGGCTGCCGCTGCCGGGCCTGCTGGGCGCCGGCTCACTGAAGGCACTGTATGCGCTGGAGGCGAGCATCGAACCCGCCGTGGAACTGCTGCTGCAGCACCGCGCCCTGCTGTTCGCCCTGCTCAGCCTGCCGCTGGCCTTCGCGCTGAACGGACGCGGCTCGCTGCGCGCGGGCTGCGCCCTGCTGCTGGCCAGCGACATCGCCTTCGCCCTGCTGTGTCTTCAGCACTGGCCGCTCACGCCCGCCCTGCAGCGGGTGCTGCTGTTCGATGTCGTGTCGATCGCCCTGCTGGCGATCGGTCTGAGCGCTGCAGCGCCCAGGGTCGGTCAGGCCTTGCGCAGGTAGCAGGCCTTGAGCATGAAGTTGCCGGCGTCCATGCGGCAGTCGACCTCGTGGTCGCCACCGACCAGGCGGATGCTCTTCACCTTGCTGCCGACTTTGAGCACGGTCGAGCTGCCCTTGACCTTGAGGTCCTTGATCAGTACCACCGAGTCGCCATCGGCCAGCGGCGTGCCGTTGGCATCGACCACCACGCGTTCGTCGGTTTCGTCTTCCTCGACGCCCGCGGCCTGCGACCACTCGTGGGCGCAGTCAGGACAGATCCACTGCTCGCCATCCGGATAGGTGTTCTCGGAGCCGCACTGCGGACAGGACGGGATCGAATCGGGCATGGGGGCGACCGTGGAGGGGGCGTGAAAGTATACGACCCCATCCACCTCTGCCCGAGTGCCCTCAGCCGCGCAGGGCGCGCTCGAACAAGGCGAGAGTCTTCGCCCAGGCCTCGCGCGCGGCGGCTTCGCTGTAGCGCGGCGTGGTGTCGTTGTGGAACCCGTGCAGGGTGCCCTCGGGCTGGAACAGCGCAAAGCGCGTGCCGGCAGCGGTCAGCGCGGCCTCATAGGGCGGCCAGGTCGCGTTGACCCGCTCATCGTCGGCAGCGAGCACCACCAGCAGCTCGGCCTTGATGTCCGGCACGCCCTCCAGCGGCGCGGCGCCGCCGTAGTAGGGGGCAGCGGCAGCAAGCTCGGGCAGACGCGTGGCCAGCAGGTTGACGATCGCACCGCCGTAGCAGAAGCCGGTAGCGCCGAGCCGGCCGTTGCCGCCTTCGAGCGCCAGCAGCCAGCGCGAGGCTGCGACGAAGTCCTCACGGCACTTGGCCTGGTCGAGCTGGGGAAACAGCGCGCGCGCAGAGTCCTCGTCGCCGGGATAGCCGCCGAGGGTGAAGAGCGCGTCGGGCGCGAAGGCGCGATAGCCGGCGAGCGCCAGACGACGCGCGACGTCTTCGATATGCGGATTCAGGCCGCGGTTCTCGTGCACCACCAGCACGCTGGGCAGTGGGCCCGTGGGCTCGGCTGGCTGGGCGAGGTAGCCGCGCCCCTTGCCATGGCCCTGCGGCGAGTCGAACTCGCGGTACTCCGCGCGCAGCCGCGCGTCGTCCGCGGCCACCTGCTGGGCCGCGGCGAACTGCGGGCTGAGCGCCGCCAGCAGGCCCGCCGCACCCGCAGCACCCGCGGCATAGCGACCTGCGCCTGCGAGAAAAGCGCGGCGGTCGATGGCGCCGTGCACGAACTGGTCGAACAGACGCAGCACTTCGGGGTGGAAATCGTGCTGGTCGAGGCGGCGCGGCATGCTCATGGCTGACTCCCGGAATGAATGGCCGCCAAGGCTGGTGGCGCGGGCATCGCGATCGCGTGAACCGGTTGCTTGCCTCTCAGCCCGGGCTGTTCGACAGCGGATACACCTCGCGGATCGGACAACGGCTGCCGAGGCGGCTGGCGGCCATGCCGCCGAGATCTGCACGGTCCGCCGGGAGGATGACCACGGTGTCGCCGGTATTGCCGCAGATCAGACCGTTGTTGGCCCCGGAGGCGAAATCGATGTTCTGGAAGCGCCCCAGATCGGGGCAGCTGCCGTCGAGCTCGACGCGGTAGCGGGTGCGGCCGCCACCGCGCCGCGCCGAGGTCTCGACCACCAGACCGCCGTCCGCTTCGTTCCAACCGCGCAGGTGGCGCGAGGCGAAGCAGAAGTCGGCGCTGCCGCCGAATCCGGGGCGCGCGCCGCCCTTCACTTCCACCGTGGCCAGGGTGCGAGAGGAGGCCTCGCGCGCCAGCCGCGCGAACTCACGGCCATCGACCGGGGCAAGCGCCGCGATCGCGCAGGTCTGGCCGGAGGGCTGCACCTGCACGAAGGCGCCCTCGCCGCAGGCCCAGCCTTCGCGGGCCAGCAGGCTGGGCTGCGCCTCGGCCTGGAGCACCGCCTCGCAGGCCTCGGCCAGCTCGACCCGGAAACGCTGGCCGTTCGACAGTGCCACCGCCAGCTGCCAGGCCGAGGGCGCGTGGAAGGTCTCGACCCGACGCGCGTCCAGGCAGTCCGGTGCGGGTGCCGGCGAGCGCGCCTCAACAGCGCTGCAGGCCAGCGCGCAGGCCAGCGCGAGAAACGCGCGGCGCATCAGCGGGCCGCCTGCGCGATCGGAAAGACCTCACGGATCGAGCAGCGCGAGCCCAGCGGCGACACTGGAATCAGGCCGACATCCATGAGCTCGACGCGATCGCCCACATTGCCGCAGATCACGCCGTTGTCGGTGCCCGAACGGAAGCCCACGCTGATCGCGCGACCCAGGTCGGGGCAGACTTCGCCAAGCTCGACGCGATAGCGCGTATTGCCGCCGGAGCGGCGCGCCGACACCTCGACTTCGAGCGCTTCACCGGACTCGCTCCAGGCGCGTACATGGCGCGCCGCGAAGCAATGGTCGTGGGTGCCGCGGAACGCGCGCGGCAGGCTGGCCTTCACCTCGACTGCCGCCAGCTGGCCGGCGCGATCACGACCGGCATCGCGCAGCAGGGCCGCGAACTCGCGCTCGTCGGCCGGCGCCAGCGCAGCAATGCGGCAGGCCTCGCCGCTGCGCGCATCGACGACATACTCGCGCTCGCCGCCGCAGGCCCAGCCGTCCTGCGAGAGCAGGCTGAGCTCGGCTTCGGCCGAGCGCACCACCGGGCAAGCCTGATCCAGCTCGACGCGGAAACGCCGGCCGTCGTCCTGGGCGACCGCCAGCTGCCAGGCGGAGACCGGATACACGCGGTCGATCCGGCGTGCATCGAGACAGTCGGGCGAAGGCGGCGCCGTGCGCGCGGTCTCGGCACGCGTCATCCCGGCGGTGAGCGCGCAGCACAGCAGCAGCGAAAGCCTCAGAACAGGCGCGGTCATGGTGGACTCCAGAGAGGTATAGGTCGGCCAGAAAAGCCGAACCCGACTCTGCCGGCCGCAGGCCGGACCGGCAAGCCCCCATACAGGTCGGAGACGGACGCATCGGACAGTCGGCGTTCAGGCTCAGTGCGTCCAGCGCCACTCGTCGAGCGGCAGGCGCAGGCACCGACTTTGAGTCCCCTCAAGATGACAGGCGATAATGCCGCGCAGAATCGCCTCCGCGTCGAGGCCCTCCCCTCCCCCCATGCGCTGCTGCCCGCGACCCCCAGGACTCGCGCGGCTGGCCGCGCGGATCACGAATCGAATGACTGCCGCCGTCCAGCCGCTCAGCACGCAAGCCGACAAGCCCTACCGCATCGAAACCGTCCGCGAGGTCCACCACTGGACCGACCAGTACTTCACGATCCGCTGCACCCGCGATGAGGGCCTGCGCTTCGAGAACGGCCAGTTCGTGATGCTGGGCCTGATGGTCGAGGGCAAGCCGCTGCTGCGCGCGTACTCGATCTGCAGCCCGAATTGGGAAGAGCAGCTGGAGTTCCTGAGCATCAAGGTCGCCGACGGCGCGCTGACCTCGCGCCTGCAGCACATCCAGCCGGGCGACGAGCTGCTGATCAGCAAGAAGCCTACGGGCACTCTGCTGATCTCGGACGTCAAGCCCGGCCGCAATCTCTACCTGTTGGCCACCGGCACCGGCCTTGCGCCCTTCCTCGCGATCATCCGCGACCCCGAGACCTACGAGCGCTACGAGCGGGTGATCGTGGCCCACGGCGTGCGCGAGGAGCATGACCTCGCCTACCGCGATTTCCTGAGCCGCGAACTGCAGCAGCACGAGTATCTCGGCGAGATGGTTCGGAACACGCTGCTGTACTACCCGGCGGTGAGCCGCGAGCCCTTCGTCCACCACGGCCGCATCA
Source organism: uncultured Aquimonas sp. (assembly GCF_937888285.1). Lineage (GTDB taxonomy): Bacteria > Pseudomonadota > Gammaproteobacteria > Xanthomonadales > Xanthomonadaceae > Aquimonas. The sequence continues at coordinate 40,228 of NZ_CALART010000023.1, read as the reverse complement.
CCGACCTGATGGATTCGGGCCAGATGATGCGCGATCTCGGCCTCGATGCCCTCGACCCCGCGCAGGACCGCGCGATGATCTGCGGCAGCCCGGCCATGCTGGCCGACTTCCGCCGCCTGCTGGATGCGCGCGGCTTCGAGGTCAGCCCACGCATCGGCACGCCGGGCCACTACGTCTTCGAGCGCGCCTTCGTCGACAAGTAGAGCTGCGGCAGAAGCGGCGTTCGCGGCCGTCACGAATCGACGCATACTTCGTCTTCACGCGGCGCCCACGGTGGGCGCTCGCGCTTTCGGGGGTGTCGCCATGTTCGAACGTTTCGCGCGCAGCTGGTCGCTGATCAAGGCCAGCGCTTCGGTCCTGAAGCAGGACAAGGAGCTGCTGCTGTTCCCGCTGCTGTCCTCGATCGCCACCCTGCTGGTGGCGGCGGCTTTCATCCTGCCGGCGCTGGGCCTGGGCGCGCTCGACGGCCTCGATCGCATGGGCGAGGAGGGCCTGCCGCCGCTGGCCTACGTGCTGGCCTTTCTGTTCTACCTGGCCCAGTACTTCGTGATCTTCTTCTTCAACACCGCGCTGGTGGGCGCGGCGATGATCCGCCTGCAGGGCGGTGACCCGACCGTCAGCGACGGCCTGCGCATCGCCGGCGGCAAGCTCGGCGTGATCTTCGGCTATGCGCTGATCGCCGCCACCGTCGGCATGATCCTGCGCGCCATCCAGGAGCGCGCAGGCTGGATCGGCCGCTGGATCGCCGGCCTGCTTGGCGCAGCCTGGACCGTGGCCAGTTTTCTTGTCGTGCCGGTGCTGGTCAGCCGCGATGTCGGCCCGCTCGAGGCGGTGAAGGAAAGCGCGGTGCTGCTCAAGCGCACCTGGGGCGAGAACGTGATCGGCCAGGGCGGTATCGGCCTGGTTTTCGGCCTGATCAACTTCGCGGTGCTGCTGCTGGGCGTGGCGCTGATCGTCGCAGCCGCGATGAGCAAGAGCGTGGTGCTGATCGGTCTGGCGGTCGCGGCGCTGGTCATCGCCCTGGTGCTGGGCGCGCTGATCCAGGCCGCGCTGTCCGGCATCTATTCGGCGGCGCTGTACCGCTACGCGAGCGGCGAGGGCGAAAGCGAGGGCTTCGACGGCGCCCTGCTGGGCCGGGCTTTCGCACCCAAGCCTTGATCACGCCTCAGGCGGGCAGGATCTCGTCGCCGAGCGCGTCGAGGTCCTCGTCCGTCCGGACGTCCTCGCGCTGGGCCGCAAGCTCCGCCAGCACGTCCAGCGCCTCCTGCGCGTTGTCGTCACCGACCCACAGGCTGTGCAGCCCGAACACCGGCAGCTCGCCCATGGCGCCACCGAGGTGCTCGCCGGCCACCAGCGTCGGAATGCCCGCTGCCTCCAGCCAGCCGCGGGCGATCTGCGCGTCGATGTAGCTGTGGGCCTCGTAGACTTTGCGCATGGGTCCGTCGCAGGAGTTCGATCAGAGATGAGTCCAACAGACTACGCGCGCAGGCAGGTGCTCCGGGTGTTCCCGGCGTCAGCCCTGGCCCTGCTGCTGGCGGCGTGTGTGCCGCCAGCGCTGCCTCCGGAGTACGGGAGCCTCCGCGGCATCGAGGTGATCGACCTGCGCGAGGGTGAAGGTGCGCCCGCGCAGGCCGGCGACCGCCTGCGCATGCACTACCGCGGCTACCTCTACGACCAGCGTGCCGAGGGCGGCCGTGGGCCCAAGTTCGACGACTCGCATGCGCGTGGCCGAGCCTTCGAATTCGTGCTGGGCGCCGGTCGGGTAATCCGCGGCTGGGACGAGGGCCTGCTGGGCTTGAAGCCCGGTGGCCAGCGACTGCTGCGGCTGGGCCCCGAATACGGCTACGGCGAACGCGGCGCCGGCGGCACGATTCCACCGGGCGCTTCGCTGCTGTTCGAGGTCGAGCGGGTGGCGGACGAAAGCTAGGCGCAGCGCCGGCGGCCTCCCGGCTTCAGCGCGGCTCGCGCGCCTCGCGCCAGCGCTGGGCGCCCAGGAAGATCATCCGCAGCTGCCGGGTCAGCTCCTGCAGCTGCTCGCGCTCGGCCTGGGCGTGCCCGGGCGGCAGGTCGAGAATGTCGTTGATCGCGTTGATGACGGTGGCCACCACCAGCCGGCAAAGCAATGCGAGCGTGTCGGCATCGAGGCCGGGCATCAGGTCCAGTCGCCGCATGTCCTGCGCCATCTCCTGGGCGAAATGACCCTCCTCCGTGCGGATGGCCTGGCGGATCACTGGTGCGCCGCCGCCGCGCTCGGAGGCGATGAACAGAAAATGCGCGCGGTGCTGCTGCACGTAGGCGCGGAAGATCAGCACCGAACTGCGCAGGATCTGGGTAGGCGGCAGGCCGGTGCGGCGCGCCTCGCGCAGCAGTCGCCGCAGGGTGGCGCCGGACTCCTCGACGAGGGCGAGGCCGAGCTCATCCAGATTGGGAAAATGCCGATAGAAGGCTGCCGGAACGACGCCGGCCTGGCGGGTGATCTCGCGCAGGCTGAGCGAGGCGAAGCTGCGCCCGGTGCCCATCAGCTGTAGCGCCGCCGACAGCAGCTGGGCGCGGGTCAGCAGGCGCCGCTCATCGCGGGTGCGGGCGGGATCAGCGTCGCCAGTGGCACGAACGGACATGTGAAGGGTGGATGCGGCGCGTGGGGCCGCCAGTGTACGCGCGCGCCGTGGCAGCTTCAGGCGCTGCCGAGGCCCGCCCAGGCTTCGAACTCGCCGGCTTCCAGCGCTGGCGCGAACAGGTAGCCCTGGCCGCGCCCGCAGCCCATGGCCAGCAGGGCGGCACGCTGCTCCTCGGTCTCGATGCCCTCGGCGGTAAGCGAAAGCCCGAGGTCGCCGGCGAAGCCGATGATCGTTCGCACGATCGCGCGATGACGGATGTTTGCGCCCATGTCGCGAATGAAGCCGCGGTCGATCTTCAGCGCATCGAACGGGGATTCGGCGAAGCGCTCCAGCGACGAGTAACCCGTGCCGAAGTCGTCCACCACGAGGGCCGCCCCGGTCGCCTTCAAGCGGTCCAAGCGCTCGCCGGCCTGGTTCATGTCGGCGCTGAAGACCCGCTCGGTGACCTCGATGTGCAGCGCGCTGGCGGGCAGCCCGGCCGCGGCCAGCGCCGCGGCGATCTCGCTGGGCGCCGACGGCAGGGCGACCAGTCGCTCGTCCATGTTGACGCTGAGGCTGAAGCCCTCGTAGCCGAGCCTGCCGCGCCACGCCGCCACCTGCCGGCAGGCTTCGCGCAGCACCCACAGATCGATCTCGCCAATCAGGCCGGCTTCCTCGGCCAGCGGCAGGAACTCGCCGGGCAGCAGGAGGCCGCGACGCGGATGCCGCCAGCGCACCAGCGCCTCGCAGCCCAGCGCACGACCGGAGTCCAGCTCGACGATCGGCTGGTAATGGACAACGAACTCCCCGCGCCCCAGCGCCAGCCGCAGGTCGGTCTGCAGCTCGAAGCGGCGGCGCGCCTCCGCGTGCATGGCCTCGTCGAACACCGCGAAGCCACCCTTGCCCAGCACCTTGGCGCGATACATGGCGGTGTCGGCGTCGCGCAGGATCTGCTCGGGCCAGCGGTAGTCAGGATGTCCAAGCACGATGCCGACGCTCGCGCCGGAGTAGACCTCCTGGCCGTCGACGCGGAACGGACGCTGGAACAGTTCGGCGATCAGCCGCGCGAGCGCCTCGGCCCGTGCCCGCGAACACGGGCCCGTGGGCAGCATGCTGAACTCGTCGCCGCCATAGCGCGCCAGCAGTGCTTCACGGCCCAGGGTCAGCGACAGGCGCTCAGCGATCGCGACCAGCAAGCGATCGCCTGCGCCGTGGCCCAGGCTGTCGTTGACCCACTTGAAGCCGTCGAGGTCGAGGAACAGCACGGCGTAGTCGTGGCGATCGCGGCCCTGGGCCTCGCCGAGGGTGATGAGCAGCTGCTGCTCGAACTGCCAGCGATTGGGCAGGCCGGTCAGGGGATCAAAGTTGGCGTGGAAGCGCAGCAGATGCTCGGCTTCACGCTGGCGGCTGACGTCCACGACGGAGCCGGCCAGCTCCATGCCGCCGGCACGCTCGTCGACGCGCTGCACCGACAGATTGACCCACAGCAGGCTGCCGTCGTGCGCCACCAGCCGGGTCGGGAAATCGGCCACCGCGCCGTGTTCGCGCAGCTTGAGCAGCAGGCGGTCGCGGTCGTCCGGATCGGCGTACAGGCGATCGACATGCTCCAGCGCGTTGACCAGGCTGGCGGCGTCGGGGTAGCCCAGCATGCGCGCCAGGGCCGGATTGACATCGAGGAAGCGGCCCTGCTCGGTGCTCCGGAACAGCCCCACGGGTGAGCGATCGAACAGTTCGCGATAGCGCGCTTCGGCGTCAGCCAGCGCCTGCCGTTGCCTTTGCTCCACGGTGATGTCGCGCATCACGCCGGTCGAGGCGATGTCGCCGTGGTAGATGATCGCGTCGGCGTGCACCTCGACGCTGACGACATGGCCTTCGCGATGCAGCAGCCGGATCACGTAGCGCTGCACGTCCAGCGAGCCGTCCTCGCGCGCCTGCCTCCGCTGGGCCTGTGCCTGCACGTCGTCCGGGTGGACCAGGCCCATGTAGCTCTGGCCGATCAGTTCCGCCGGCGCATAGCCCAGCATCTCGGCCAGCGCCGGATTGATGAACAGCAGTCGCCCGCGCTGGATCAGGAAGACCCCGTCGCGACAGTTCTGCACCAGTGCGCGGTACAGGCTTTCGGACTCGCGCAAGGCCTGCTGGGCTTCCTGCTCGGCGCTGATGTCGATCAGCGAACCCTCGTGGAACAGCACGCGCCCCGCTGCATCGACCACCGCCCGCGAGTTCTCGCTGACCCAGAGCAGGCTGCCATCGCGCCTGCGCATGCGCTGCCGACGCCCGCGCACCCGGCCACTGGCGGCGAGCTCCTCGCGTACGCGGGCGGCGTCCTCGGCATCGGCGTAGAGGCTGTCCATGTCTTCGGACAGCGCCAGCAGCATGTGCTCCGCCGACTCGAAGCCGAACATGCGCGCCATCGCCGGGTTGGCATCGATGAGGCCGCCGCCGGGCAGGCAGCGGAACAGGCCTTCGGCGGCGTGCAGATAGAGCGAGCGGTAGCTCTCGCGCTGCGGGTCGTTGCTGTGCTCCGCCAGACGCTCCGGGGCGGCGTCGAGCAGGGCGAAGATCTGCGTGCCGTCCTCGCCATCGACGCACTCGGCGTTCAATCGACACGCGAGCAGGTGGCCAGCGGCGTGGCGGACGCTGATCAGGAGGCCGCTGACGCGCCCGCTTTCGCGCAGCTGCGACCAGATCGCCGTGCGCACCGACATGTCCGGCCAGAGCCCCAGCTCCAGCGGGCGTCGGCCGAGCGCATCGGTAAGGCGATAGCCGAGCACGCGCTCCAGCGCGGGATTGGCTTCCAGTACTGTGCCCCGATCGGCGCACAGCAGGGCGACCACCGTATCCGAGTGCCTGAAGCGATCTACGAGCCCACCGACTGCCCTCCCCCGGATGCATCCCCGCCGCACTATACGGGCAGCCGGCGACGTATCGCTGCCGCCGCGATTGCCGGCTGATCGGGCTATCCTGCAAGCTTGGGGCCAAGGGCCAGCGCTGCCGCTCTGGCGCAACCCATCCCCTGCGTTTCCGCGCGGCCAGCGCCCGTCCGGCGCGGCCGTCCCCATCGAGTCCCGAGCTGTAGCCTTGAGCCCGAATCGCTTCCGCCTTCATCCCCTCGGTCTTGCGCTGGGAGCCCTGCTTTCGGGCCCGGCGCTGGGCCAGTCCAGCACCCCCGACTGGAGCCTCTGCCGCGCACGCGACTACCCGGACTTCTACCGTCCGGATCTGCCGCGCGACGTCGCCCGCGAGACCGCGCCGATCGACGTCGTCGCACGCGCCTTCCGCATCGAGGGTCCGGGCGTCTACACCCTGGAGGGCGAGGCCGAGCTGGTGCGCGCCGACCAGCGCCTGGTGGCGCCAAGGCTCGACCTCAACGCCACCAGCGGCGCCTTCGAAGCGCCTGAAGGCCTGCAGTACCAGGACCAGGCCCTGCTGGTGGAGGCAGCGTCCGCACGCGGCAACCTGCAGGACGATCGGACCGAGCTCGGCGACCTGCGCTACCAGCTGCTGATGCAGCGCGGCAACGGTGTTGCCGATGCCGCCCGGGTCGAAGGCACGCGCAGCGCGCTGGACCGCGTCACCTACAGCACCTGCGAGCCGGAACAGGAAACCTGGCAGTTCCGCGCCCAGCACATCGACCTCGACACCGAAACGGGCGTTGGCAAGGCCCGCAATGCGCGCCTTGAGTTCGCCGGCGTGCCGGTGTTCTACATGCCCTACGTGAGCTTCCCGATCGACGAACGCCGCCGCAGCGGCTTCCTCTACCCGGGAGTCGGCTCGGGCAACAGCAACGGCCTCGACATCCGCCTGCCCTACTACCTGAACCTGGCGCCGAACTACGACGCCACGGTCACCCTGCGCAGCCTCGGGCGACGTGGACTGATGCTTGGCGGCGAGTTCCGCTACCTCGGTCGCAGCTTCAGCGGGCTCCTCGAAGGCGACTGGCTGCCGAACGACGATGTCCGTCGACGCGACCGCGGCGCCCTGCGCTATCAGCACGTGGGTCGGCTGTCGCCGGCCTGGAACGTACTCGTCGACCTCAACCACGTGTCCGACGACCGCTACTTCGAGGACTTCGGCGACTCGCTGACCAGCATCTCGACCACCCTGCTGGAGAGCCAGGCCGGGCTGCGCGGCAGCGGCGCCCAGTGGCAGGCCAGCGCGGTGTTGCGCGACTTCCAGCTGGTCGATCCGCTGATCCCCGACAGCGCGGCACCCTTCCAGCAGCTGCCGCAGCTTCGCTACAGCGCCTGGCTGCCGGCTGGCCCGCTGCGCGTCGGCCTCGATGCCGAGGTGGTCGCCTTCGGCCACCAGGATCGCGACGCCGGCAGCCGCTACGACCTGCGGCCCTGGCTGCGCGCTCCTATCGAACGCGCCTGGGGATTCATCCGTCCGGAGCTGGCCTTCCGCCAGACCGGCTACCGCCTCGACCGCGGCTTCGCAGCGAGCTTTCCCGACCGCAGCCCGGAGCGCAGCCTGCCGATCTTCAGCTTAGACACCGGCCTGCTGTTCGAGCGCCCGACCCGACTGTTCGGCAGCAATTTGCAGCAGACGCTGGAGCCGCGCCTGTTCTACCTGCGTGCGCCTTTCCGCGATCAGGACGACCTGCCCCTGTTCGATACCCAGGAGCTGTCCTTCAGCTTCGCCCAGCTGTTCCGCTCCAACCGCTTCACCGGCGCCGACCGGCAGATGGACGCCAACCAGCTGACGCTGGCGGTAGGCAGCCGTTTCTTCGATGCTGCGGATGGCCGCGAGCGCTTCGCCGCCAGCGTCGGCCAGATCCGCTACTTCGATCCGCCGCGGGTCGGCCTGCAGCCCGGCGGCCTGCCCACCCGGCCGAACGCCTCGCCCTTCGTCGGCGAGATCTCGGCCAACTTCACCCGCCGCTTCTCCGCCGGCATCGGCAGCCAGTGGGACCCCGACCTCAACCGCACCGACCTCTCGGCGCTGCGCGCCCAGTACCGGCGCGACGACGGTGCCGTCGCCAACCTGAGCTATCGCTTCCGCCGCACCGCCGGCGCCCCGGTCGAGCAGGTCGACAGCAGTTGGCTGGTGCCGCTGAGCCCGGCCTGGCGCGTGCTCGGGCGCTGGAACTACTCGATCGCCGACCGTCGCACCATCGAGGCCTTCGCCGGCCTGCAGTGGGAAAGCTGCTGCGTGGCGGTGCGCCTGCTCGGCCGCCACTACGTCCGCAACCGCGAGGGCGAGAAGAACAACGCCCTCTACGTCGAGATCGAGTTGAAGGGCCTCGGGCGCTTCGGGCGCGACTCAGAGGAACTATTGCAGCGTGCTATCCTCGGCTACTCGCGTTGACGGCCGTCGCAGCCCGTCCAGCGCAGTCGTTTATGCGGTGTCCATCGTGTCCGTGCGAGCCTGCGGGCCGCCGTAAGCCGACGCCACCCCACCCCCATCCGCTGACCCACGAGACCGTTCGCGCATGAACCGGATCGCCACGCGTTGCACCGCCCTGCTCGTCCTGCTTGCCGGCGCCATCGGCGCCCCCGTGAATGCGCAGCTCGCCGTGCCCATGACCCCGCTCGAGAGCGTGGTCGCCGTTGTAGAAGAGGATGTGATCCTGCGCAGCGAACTGGATCGCGCGGTCGCCAACATCCTCGCCCAGTACGCCGACCGTCGCGAACAGCTGCCGCCGCAGTCGGCGCTGGAGCGCCAGGTGCTGGAGCGCCTCGTGCTGCTGCGCCTGCAGGTGCAGCGCGCCCGCGAGATGGGCGTGCGCGTGCCAGACGCCGAGGTCGAGGAATCGATCCGCCGGATCGCCCAGCAGAACAACATTTCTCTTGACCAGATGCGCGCCCAGCTGGCCGCCGACGGCATCGACTTCCCGGAATTCGCACAGTCGCTGCGCGACGAGATCGTGGTGCAGCGCCTGCGCCAGCAGATCGTGCAGTCCCGCGTGCAGGTCAGCGAGAGCGAGATCGACATCCTGCTGGCGTCCGAAACCCTTCAGTCGGGTCGCGTGCGCGTCGCCAACATCCTGGTGGCACTGCCGGACGGCGCGACCGCCGAGCAGATCGACCTGGCCAAGACCAAGATCGATGGCGTCAAGGGCCTGATCGACCGCGGCGAAATGAATTTCCAGGCTGCGGCGATCCGCTATTCGGATGCCCCCAACGCGCTGGAAGGCGGCGACCTGGGTACGCGTCGCCTCGACGAGCTGCCGCCCCTGTTCGCGAGCCTGATCGAAGGCATGCAGCCCGGTGACGTCTCGCCGGCGGTGCGCGGCCCCGGCGGCTACCACCTGCTGCAGCTGATCGAGCGCAGCAACGAAGGTCCGCAGAGCGTGACCGAGTACCAGGCCCGGCACATTCTGGTGCGCGTCAACGAAGTCGTGAGCCGCGAGGAAGCGCGCAGCCGCATCGACGCCCTGCAGGCCCGCCTGCAGGCCGGCGAGGACTTCGCCGAGCTGGCGCGGGCCGAATCGCAGGACCCTGCAACCCGAAACCAGGGCGGCGACATGGGCTGGTTCCCGCTCTACGCCTGGGGTCAGGCCACGGGTGAAGCCTTGCTCAAGCTCGCCGATGGCGAAGTGTCAGAGCCATTCTCGAGCGACGCCGGCTGGCACATCCTGCAGCGCCTGGGCTCGCGCGAGCAGGACGTCACCGAACAGCTGCGCCGCAACGAGGCCCGCGAAGCGATCGGCCGCCGCAAGGCCGAGGACGAGTACGAGCGCTTCCTGCGCCAGATGCGCGACGAGGCCTACGTCGAAACCCGCCTGGCGAGCTGAGTGCCGTCATGGGCGCGGATGCGCCGCCGCGGCTGCTGCTGATTCCCGGCGAGCCTGCCGGTGTCGGCCCCGAGCTGGCGCTCAAGCTGGCCCTCCACGAGCGTGATTCAGAGCTGCTGGCGATCGCCGATCCGACCCAGCTGCAGGCGCTCGCCGCCCGGCTGGGCCTGCCGGTGGCGATCCATGCCAACGCAGGCACGCCGATCGAGCGCCGCGCCGGGCACCTCTCCGTGCTGCCTGAGCCCCTTGCCACCCCGGCCCAGGTCGGCCTGGTCGACGCTGCCAACGCGGCCCAGGTCCTGCGCTGCATCGATCGCGGCGTGGAGCTGTGCCTGGCCGGCGACTTCGAGGGTCTGGTCACCGGCCCAGTGCACAAGGCGGTCATCAATGCGGCTGGCGTGGCGTTTTCCGGCATGACCGAACGCCTGGCCGAGCGCGCAGGCGTCGACGATGTGGTGATGATGCTGGCTTCGCCGACCCTGCGGGTGGCGCTGGTCACCACCCACATGCCGCTGCGCGCGGTGCCCGATGCCATCACCGACGCGCGCATCGCCCGCACGGCGCGCTGCCTGCACCGCGCGCTGCAGCGCGACTTCGGCATCGCCCGGCCGTGCATCGCCGTGCTGAGCCTGAACCCGCATGCCGGCGAGGATGGCCACCTCGGCCGCGAGGAGATCGAGGTCATCCAGCCTTGCCTCGCCCGCCTGCGCGACGAAGGCCTGGACCTCCTCGGCCCCCTGCCCGCCGACACCGCCTTCCTGCCGCAGATGCTGGAAGGCGTGGATGCGGTGCTGGCGATGTACCACGACCAGGGCCTGCCGGTACTGAAGTACAGCGGTTTCGAGCAGGCGGTGAACATCAGCCTCGGTCTGCCCTTTGTGCGCGTCGCCGTCGACCACGGCACGGCACTCTCGCTCGCCGGCACCGGTCGCGCGGATGCGGCCAGCCTGATCGCGGCGCATCGCACGGCCTGCGCCCTCGCCCTGCACCGCCGGAACGCGCCATGAGCCACCAGACCAAGAAATCGCTGGGCCAGCATTTCCTCAGCGACACCGCGATGATCGAGAAGATCGTGCGCGCGATCGATCCCAAGCCCGGCCAACGCATCGTCGAGATCGGCCCCGGCGCCGGCGCCATCACCCGGCCGCTGCTGAAGCGCCACGGCGCGCTCACGGTCATCGAGTTCGATCGCGATCTGATCGAACCGCTGACCGCGCTGGGCGCAGAGCTCGGCGCGGAGCTGTCGATCGTGCACGCCGATGTCCTGACGGTCGACCTGACTGCGCTGGCCGCCGGCGGCAGCATCCGTCTGGTCGGCAACCTGCCCTACAACATCTCCTCACCGATCCTGTTCCACGCCATCGCCCATCTGCCGGCGATCACCGACATGCACTTCATGCTGCAGAAGGAGGTCGTGGACCGCATGGCGGCGGCGCCGGGCAGCAAGGTCTATGGACGGCTCAGCGTGATGCTGCAGGCACGCTGCCGGGTCACGCCGCTGTTCAAGGTGCCACCGGGCTGCTTCCGGCCGCCGCCCAAGGTCGATTCGGCGGTGGTGAGGCTGGAGCCTCGTGACCCGGCTGAAGTCGGGCTGCTGCAGCCCCGGCGCTTCGAACAGGTGGTGCGCGCGGCCTTCGCACAGCGTCGCAAGACTCTGCGCAATGCGCTGTCGACGGTGTGCACGCCGGACCAGATCGAAGCGGTCGGCATCGACCCCGGTGCTCGCGCGGAAACCGTGGCGGTTGCCGACTATGTGGCGCTGGCCAACGCCCTCGGCGACGAATCGGTGCCGGCAGCGCTCGCGCCTGAGCAGGACTGACGGGGGCGAGCCGTGGGATTTCACCCGCGCAACCCAAGGCTCACGCACATGGCCATCGACTGCTCGGACTAGAATGCGCGGCATGAGCGCCCTCAAGACCACGCCGCCCTGCGCGCACATCCGGATCGAAGTGCAGACCCGCTACCTGCCCGAGCAGTCCGAGCCCGAGGACGAGCGCTTCGCCTTCGCCTACACCGTGCGCATGACGCATCTCGGCGGCGCGCCGGCGCAGCTGGTGGATCGCCACTGGGTGATCACCGACGCCGACGACTGCGTGGAGGAAGTGCGCGGCCCCGGCGTGGTCGGCCAGACGCCGCGGCTGGAGCCGGGCCAGAGCTTCGAATACACCTCGGGCGCGGTGCTGCGCACGCCGGTCGGCCACATGCAGGGCAGCTACGGCTGGCAGACGGACGACGAACGCCGCTTCCGCTCGCCGATCCCGGGCTTCGTGCTCAGCATGCCGCGCGTCCTGCACTGATGGCGGTCTGGGCGATCGGCGACATCCAGGGCTGTCTCGAACCGCTGCAGCGACTGCTGGACGCGATCCGCTTCGATCCCGCCAGCGACCGTCTGTGGTTCTGCGGCGACCTGGTCAATCGCGGCGGCGAGTCGCTGGAAGTGCTGCGGCTGATCCATGCGCTCGACATCCACAGCACGGTGGTACTCGGCAACCACGATCTTTCGCTGCTGGCGATCGCAGCGCGCCCCGAGAACGAGCGCAGGCGCACCAATGCCGAGCTGCAGCGGGTGATCTTCGCCGACGACGGTCCGATGCTGCTCGACTGGCTGCGCTGTCGCCCGCTGGTGCATCTGGATGCCAGCCTCGGCTGGATGATGGTGCATGCCGGGCTTGCTCCGAAATGGACGCCGCGGATCGCGCTGGCCCGCGCCCACGAGGTCGAGAGCAGGCTTGCCGGCCCCAACCACGTCAAACTGCTGCGCGGCATGTTCGGCAACAACCCGGCGACCTGGAGCCCCAAGCTCGACGGCATGGACCGCCTGCGCGCGATCATCAACATCTGCACGCGGATGCGCTTCTGCTCGCCCAAGGGCACGATGAACTTCGACCACAAGGGCCGCCCCGGCACCCAGAAGCCCGGCCTGTACCCGTGGTTCGCCGTGCCGGGCCAGGCCCAGCGCGACCTGCGCATCGTCTGCGGCCACTGGTCGACCCTGGGCCTGTTCCAGGGGCTCGGCGTGCACGCGATCGACACCGGCTGCGTCTGGGGCGGCAAGCTCACCGCGCTGCGGCTCGACCAGGAACTCCCGCAGGTGGTGCAGGTCGCCGGTCGCGCCGGCGGTCGCCCCGAATAAGCGTCTGCGCTGCGCCCGGCCCGCGCCCCGGCGCAGCCTCGTACTCCGCCGGATCGACGCGGCATACTCGCGGCCCCGTTCCACTCCGGGCGCATCGATGCGCACACGACTGATTGCTCCACCCTTGGCCACCCCGCGCCTGGCTGGCCGCCTTGTGCTTGGCGCGATCCTGCCGCTGCTGCTGTTCGCCTCCCCCACGCCCGCACAGGATGAGGCAGGGGTCGACGAGGCGGAGCTCAAGGGAGCGAAGGCGACGCAGGTGGACACCCGCCTGCGCGCAGCGGTGGACGCTGCCGGCCTGAGCTACGAGATCAACGCCAAGGCCGACCTGCAGCTGGTGATCGAGTACGACGACGGCCGCAGCCAGAGCGTCACCCTGCAGTCGAGGACGCTGCGCTACGACGTTGGAGAGCAGCGCGATGTCTACTCGCTGGCGCACCGCTTCGGCGAGGACGAAACGCTGGATCCTGCCCTGCTGCAGCGCCTGCTCGGCGAGAACAACACCTTCACCCTCGGCTTCTGGGCGCTGCAGGACCGCCACCTGTACGCAATCGCCCGCATACCGGCACGGGCCAGCCCGCTGCAGGTCCGCGAGGCCGTCCGTTTCGTGGCCGAGGTCGCGGACGAGCTGGAGCGCGAACTGAGCGGCGACGCCGACGCCCACTGAGCCATTTTCCGTGCGCCCCCAGCTGAGGGCGGCGCAAAAGAAAGCCCGCGCCGGATCGCTCGGCGCGGGCCCGGAAGACACAGCGCATCGCCGTCCCTGGCGAACGCAGCGTCGATACTGTCGGGTGTCAGTCCTCGCGCGGCGGCGTCACAGTGACGAACTGGGTCGCCTCGCCGCGGCGGATCAGCAGCATCACCGGCTCACCGGGCTTGGCGTCCTTGACCGCGTCGTTGAATGCCTTGGCGCTGCCGACGGCGGTGCGGCCGACCATCAGCACGATGTCGCCTTCGGCCAGTCCGGCGCGACGCCCGGCGATGCCGCGGATGCCGGTGATCAGCACGCCCTCGCCGGCCTTCAGGCCCAGCGGCTCGCGCTGCTCGGCGGTGAGATCCTCGACATCGAGCCCCAGCGGGTTGGCGGGCGCGCTGCTGCGCTCGCCGCCGCGGTTGGCCTGCGCGCTCTGATCGCGCGGCAGCTCGCCTACCGTCACCGGGATCCGCCGTTCGCGACCTTCGCGGAACACCGTCACGTCGACGCGGGTGCCCGGGCGGGTCGCGCCGACGGCCGGCGGCAGGTCGCTGCTGCGATTGATCGGGGTGTCACCAAACTTCAGGATCACGTCACCGCGCTGGATGCCGGCCTTCTCGGCCACGCTGTCCGCGCTGAAGCCGCCCACCAGGGCGCCGCCGGGACGCGGCAGGCCCAGGGCCTGCGCGGCCTCGCGGCTGACTTCCTGGATCTGCACGCCGAGCAGGCCGCGCGAGACGAAGCCCTTGTCCTTCAGCTGCTCGACCACGTCCATCGCGACCTCGATCGGAATCGCGAAGGACACGCCCATGTAGCCGCCGGTGTTGGAGAAGATCTGCGAGTTGATGCCGACGACTTCGCCATTGGTGTTCAGCAGAGGGCCGCCGGAGTTGCCGCGGTTGATCGGCACGTCGGTCTGGATGAAGGGCACGTACTGCTGGCCGGCCATCTGCGAGGCGCGGCCCAGTGCGCTGACGATGCCGGCAGTCACCGAATGCTCGAAGCCGAAGGGCGAGCCGATCGCGACCATCCACTGCCCCGGCTTGAGCGTGCGCGATTCGCCGATCTTCGCCGTGGGCAGGCCGCTTTCGTCGAGCTTGAGCAGGGCGACATCGCTCTGCGCGTCCGACCCGATCACCGTCGCTTCCAGCTCACGGCGATCGCGCAGGCGCACGATCACCTGGTCGGCGCCGTCGATCACGTGGTGATTGGTCAGCACATAGCCGTCCGCGGAGATGATGAAGCCAGTGCCCATCGAGGTGCGGTCGCGCGGCACCTGCGGCATGCCGGGCTGCTCGAAAAAGCGGCGGAAGATCTCGGGCATCTCGTCCTGCGGGATGTTGTTCGGCCCGAGGCGCGCGGCGGCTTCGGCGGTGCGGGTCGCCTCGATGTTGACGACCGAGGGTCCGGCCTGCTCGACCAGCTCGGTGAAGTCCGGCAGGTTCTGCGCCTCGGCAGCGCGGCCGGTGAGGGCCAGCACGGCGGCGAGCCAGAAGGCGTGCAAGGGGTGGGTCATGCTCATGGGCATCCGGTTCCTCATGACAGGTCGAGTGGGATTCAGGGCGCTGTCGCCGCCCGCCCTTCGGGCATGCGGACGCGCGCTGCGGCTTTCAAGTCGCGGTGCGTCGAATCTGCGGCATCGGCAGCCGACGTGCGGCGCGCTTGGAATACGCCACCGCCAGTGAAGTTCCCAGCACGGCGCCGACTGCGGTGGCGGCATCACCCAGCGCGCTGCCCAGCGCGGCGCCCGCCAACAGGCCCAGCAGCGGCAGGCCATAACCCAAGGCAGCCTGGCGCAGCAGCTGCGGGCCGGGCAGCTCAAGCTCGACGGCGTCGCCAGGGTTGAGGCCGGGATCGGTGTCCGGCAACTCAACGGCATGCCCGCCATCCTCGACGAACACGCTGCAGCGTCCGCCGCAGCCGCCGCAGCTGCTGCACTCTGCGGTGTAGCGAAGACGCAGGTGCTGCCGCGACCTGCCAACGACCACCGCAGGCCGACGCTCGGCGCGCATACGCTACTGGGCGCGCGCCGGCAGCAGCGGAGGCGCGGTCGGGCCCGGCTGGGCGGGCGCCTGCAGCAAGGGGGTGTAGGGCACCAGCAGCAGGCTGCCGTCCGCCTGCAGCACCGGCACGTAGCGCACCGGCAGGCCGTTGCTCATCTGTCCGTAGCCCGCAGGCGTGGCACCGACCGCGACGGTCTGGGCCGCGCGAGAAATGTCGGGGCGAAGGTCGCGCTCGCTGACAGCGCTGGGCGCCACCTCGCCATTGCCGGCCAGCGGGGCTGCCGACTCCGGCACCTGCGACTGCTGCACCGGCACGGTGATGATCGCCGCGAGCGCGACCGCCGCGGCCACGGCAGCACCGCCACCCCAGCGCATCCAGCCATGCCGCGACGCCTGCGCGGCCTCGGCATCGAGGGCGGCCTGCACGCGATCCGCGAAGTCCAGGGCCAGCGGCGGCCCGGCCTGGCGGCGCAGGCTGTCGCCGATCAGGTGGTAGTTCGACCACGCCGACTTCAGCTCGGCATCGTCGGCGAGGCGCTTCAGCAGGAAGCGCCGGCTGTCGGCGGCGAGTTCACCGTCGCACAGGGCCGAGACCTGTTCGCGCAGCTCGGCGTTCGGATCGAGGGGCTTGTCGATGCTCATGGGCGGACTCGCTCGGCGCCCATCAGCGGGCGCAGTTTCTGGTCGATGGCGTCGCGGGCGCGGAAGATCCGCGAACGCACGGTGCCGATGGGGCAGCCCATGGTCTGGGCGATCTCTTCGTAGCTCAGGCCATCGACCTCGCGCAGGGTGATGGCGATGCGCAGCTCCTCGGGCAGGGCTTCGACGGTTTCGGCGACGGTGCGCTCGATCTCCTGCCGCGCAAGCTCCTGCTCAGGCGTGTCGACATCGCGCAGCCAGGTGCCACCGTCGTACTGCACGGCATCGGAGGCGTCGATGTCGTCGGTCGGCGGGCGCCTGCCCTTGGACACGAGGTGGTTCTTGGCGGTGTTGACCGCGATCTTGTACAGCCAGGTGTAGAACTGGGCGTCACCGCGGAAGTTGCCGAGCGCGCGGTAGGCGCGGATGAAGCTCTCCTGGGCGACGTCCTGGCACTCGCTCCAGTCGTTGATGTAGCGCGAGATCACGCTGACCAGCTTGTGCTGGTACTTGCGCACCAGCAGGTCGAAGGCACGCTTGTCGCCGGCCTGCACCCGACGCACAAGGTCGTAGTCGATTTCGTTCTCGGCCATCCGGGGCCGCTCTCCCTGTTGTTGTTCTGTTCGCGCGAGGCTATGGGCGCGCGGGGCGGCGGGCGCGGGCGTCTCCTGCAGGCGGAAGACGGAGGAATTCAGGCTGTCGAAGCTGAGGACGGCGTTCATGGCAGCCTGCGACCGCCGGTTTAGTGTGAAAGTTCACTCCACCGCCGCCACCATACGCGCCCGGATTGACCGCGCCCGCACACAGTCCGGATCATACGTGACCCCTTCGCGGCCGGCGCGGCTTAGCATGCCGGCGCTCGCCCCCTGCAGGAGATTCCCATGTTCGACGGCTTGCGCTTCAAGCACTGGCGTCCCGAGCTGCGCGACGACCGCGTGGTGGTACTGACCTTCGACCGCGCCGACTCCAGCGTCAACACGCTGGCCCGCGAGGTGCTGGAGGAGCTCGAGCAGCTGGTCGAGCGCATCGCCATCGAGAAGCCGAAGGGCGTGGTGGTGATCTCAGGCAAGACCTCGGGCTTCGTCGCCGGCGCCGACATCGCCGAGTTCAAGACCTACCACGAGCGCGGCACGGTCTTCGAATCGATCCGCTACGGCCAGAACGTGTTCCAGAAGCTGGCCGAGCTGCCCTGCCCCACGGTCGCCGCGATCCACGGTTTCTGCATGGGCGGCGGTACCGAACTCTCGCTGGCCTGCCGCTACCGCGTCGCCAGCACCGACGACAGCACCCGCATCGGCCTGCCCGAAGTGAAGCTCGGCATCTATCCGGGCTGGGGCGGCAGCGTGCGCCTGCCGCCGCTGGTCGGCGCTCCGGCGGCCTTCGACATGATGCTGACCGGCCGCGCGCTGTCCGCCTCGAACGCGCGCGCCATCGGCCTGATCGACAAGACCTGCGAACCTGCAGTGCTGCTCGATACCGCACTGGCACTGCTGAAGCGCGGCGTGAAGCGTCCCTTGAAGCAGCGCCTCACCGGCTGGGCCACCAACTGGTGGCCGGTGCGTCAGGCGCTGGCGCCGATGCTGGTCAAGCAGGTCAGCCGCAAGGCGCGCAAGGCGCACTACCCGGCGCCGTTCGCACTGATCGAAACCTGGCGGCGCAGCGGCGGCCCGGTGGAGTCGCGCCTCGTGTCCGAAGCCAAGTCGGTGGCCAAGCTGGCGGGCACGCCGACCGCCCAGAACCTCGTGCGCGTCTACTTCCTGCAGGAGCGCCTGAAGGGTCTCGGCGGCAAGTCGCATGACATCAAGCACGTCCACGTGGTGGGCGCCGGGGTGATGGGCGGCGACATCGCCGCCTGGAGCGCGCTGCGCGGTTTCGAGACCACCCTGCAGGACCGCTCGCTGGAACAGATCCAGCCGGCCATCGCCCGCGCCCACACCTTCTACGAGAAGAAGCTGAAGCGCGAGGACAAGCGCGCCGCCGCCATCGCGCGCCTGAACGCCGATGTCGACGGCGCCGGCGTGGCCAAGGCGGATCTGGTGATCGAGGCGATCTTCGAGAACCTCGACGCCAAGCGCGCGCTCTACGCCAAGGTCGAGGAGAACCTGCCGGCGAACAGCCTGCTGACCTCGAACACGTCGTCGATTCCGCTCACGGATCTTCGCGCCGAACTGAAGCGCCCGGCACAGTTCGCCGGCCTGCATTTCTTCAACCCGGTGTCGATGATGCCGCTGGTGGAGATCGTCCGGCATGAGGGCATGGACGCCGAGACCGAACGTCGCCTCGCGGCCTTCTGCCGCGCCATCGACAAGCTGCCGGTGCCGGTCGCCGGCACCCCGGGCTTCCTGGTCAACCGCATCCTGATGCCCTATCTGCTGGAAGCAATGACGCTCTACAGCGAGGGCGTTCCCGGCCCGGTCATCGACAAGGCGGCGCTGGCCTTCGGCATGCCGATGGGCCCGATCGAACTGGCCGATACCGTGGGTCTCGACGTGGCCGCGAGCGTCGGCAAGATCATGGCCGAGTTCCTCAACCTGCCGATCCCCAGCGGACTCGACGGCCTGCTGGCCTCGGGCAAGCGCGGCCGCAAGGACGGCCAGGGCTTCTACACCTGGGAAAACGGCCGCGCCAAGAAGCCCGAGGTGCCCAAGGACTACAAGGCGCCCGAAGACCTCACCGACCGCCTGGTGCTGGCCTTCGTCAATGAGGCCGTCGCCTGCCTGCACGAGGGCGTCGTCGCCGACGCCGACCTGCTGGATGCCGGCGTGATTTTCGGCACCGGCTTCGCACCCTTCCGCGGCGGCCCGATCCAGTACGTGCGCAGCGAGGGCGCGGCCAAGCTCAAGGCCCGCCTGGAGCAACTCGCCGGTCGCCACGGCCCGCGCTTCAACCCACGGCCGGGCTGGGATGCGTTGATCCCGGGCTGAAGCCCGCAGCGCCGCTGGGTGACGCACGAGGGCGAGCCGAGAGGCTCGCCCTCGGTCGTCTGGTGGCACAGCCTTTCGGAACCGCGCTGCAGCGCCCTTTGGACCCTGTCTGTCCAAGCAGTGGGAAGCCCTGCCGGCGTACGGACCGGCGATCGAAGGGCGCGCTGCCTGCGCCCTGGGAATCCCGACCTTCGGACGCGCCGCTCAGGCGCTCATCAGTGCGCGGCCCCGTGGTCCACTGGCGCGCATCCTCACTCCCCAATGCCAGCGCTCAACATACACATCCGGTTCACACCCTGATCCAGATCATCCGCACCGTAATTTCAGAAATTACTGAAACTTCGGAGATGGCGATGAACCTCCCCCCGCTCAGCCAGGCCTTCGTGCTGCACTTCGGTGAGATGGGCAGCCGCTGGGGCATCAACCGCACGGTCGGGCAGATCTACGCCCTGCTCTACGTCAGCCGCGAGGCGCAGACCGCTGACGACATCGTCGACAAGCTCGGCGTGTCGCGCAGCAACGTCAGCATGGGCCTGAAGGAGCTGCAGAGCTGGCGCCTGGTCAAGCTCGAACATCATCCCGGCGACCGCCGCGACTTCTACTCGGCACCCGAGGATGTCTGGCAGATCTTCAAGACGCTGGCGGAAGAGCGGCAGCGCCGCGAGGTCGACCCGACCCTGTCGATGCTGCGCGATGCGCTGCTGGAGAACGCCGGCTCGCCCGAGGACGTCTACGCGCAGGAACGCATGCGCAAGATGCACGAGCTGATCGAGCAGATCACCGACTGGTTCGCCGAGGTGCGCAAGCTCTCGCCCGACACCCTGCAGAGCCTGATGGGCTTGGGCAGCAAGGTGGTCAAGCTGCTGGAGCTGAAGGAGCGCGTGATGGGTGGTGGGTGGCGCGGCGAGCCCGAAGCGAAAGCGCCGCCTGAACCGGGTGAGCGTGCGTTGAAAGCGGTGGACTGAACAGAGCGCTGCGTCACTGCAGCCTGCGAACGCCAGCCCCCCACCCCCACCTTCGCTCGGTCGCACGCGGCTGTTGGCCGACTTCTGAATGTCGCAGCTAGGCCAAGCGCGCTTTCCCAATACGGATGGAAAGCGCGAACGCTTGGTTGAGTGCCAGGCCTGCCACCACAACCGCCTGCGAACACCCGGCCCTCTCCCCAACCCCTCTCCCGATGGGAGAGGGGCTCAGATCGAGAAGTTTAGGGCTTGCGGCAAGCGCGCTCTAACGAATCCCGAATTACCAATCCCGAATCCCGGCTCCAAAAATGGACACCCTCGACCCCATCCTGCTGGCCCGCATCCAGTTCGCGGCCAACATCAGCTTCCACATCCTGTTCCCCACGATCACCATCGCGCTGGGCTGGCTGCTGCTGTTCTTCAAGCTGCGCTGGCGTGCGACCGGCGATGCCAAATGGAATGCCGCCTATCGAACCTGGGTGAAGGTGTTCGCGCTCTCGTTCGCGCTGGGCGTGGTCAGCGGCATCACCATGAGCTTCCAGTTCGGCACCAACTGGCCGGGCTTCATGGAGCGCGTGGGCAACATCGCCGGCCCGCTGCTCGGCTATGAGGTGCTGACCGCATTTTTCCTTGAGGCCGCATTCCTCGGGATCATGCTGTTCGGCCAGGGCCGCGTGTCGGATCGCGTGCATACGCTGGCGACCTTCCTGGTCGCCTTCGGCACCACCCTGTCGGCCTTCTGGATCCTGGTGCTGAACTCGTGGATGCAGACGCCGGTGGGCTTCGAAATGATCGACGGCCAGGCGCACCCGACCGATTGGGCGGCGATCGTCTTCAACCCCTCGTTTCCGTATCGCCTCAGCCACATGCTGCTGGCCTCGGGCCTGACCGTGGCCTTCCTGGTCGCCGGCCTGTCGGCTTGGCGCCGGCTGAGGGGAGATGCCAGCGCCGAAGTGCAGGCGACCCTGCGCACGGGTCTGGTGCTGGGTGCGGTGCTGATCCCGCTGCAGATCCTCGCCGGCGACCTGCACGGCCTGAACACGCTGGAGCACCAGCCGGCCAAGGTCGCGGCGATGGAAGGCATCTGGGAGACCGAGCGCGGCGCGGGTCTTCGCCTGTTCGCGCTGCCGAACGAGGACACCCGCAGCAATGACTACGAGATCCAGATCCCCAAGCTGGCCAGTCTGATCCTCACCCATGAGCTCGACGGTGAATTAAAGGGCCTGAACGACTTCGAGCATCACCCACCAGTGGCGCCGGTGTTCTGGTCGTTCCGGGTGATGGTGGGCATCGGCCTGCTCATGCTGGCAGTGAGCTGGCTGGGCGTCTGGCAGTTGAAGCGCCGCGGCGAGCCCGCCCGCTGGCTGCTGCGCGTGCTCGTTGGCATGACCTTCGCCGGCTGGGTGGCGACGCTGGCCGGCTGGTACGTCACCGAGATCGGCCGTCAGCCTTGGGTGGTGTACGGCGTCGTGAGCACGGCTGACGCGGCATCGAGCGTGCCGGCGCCTTTGATCGGCATCAGCCTCGGCCTGTATCTGTCGATCTACATCGTTCTACTGACGGCCTATATCAGCGTGCTCTTCCACCTGATGCACAAGGCCTCGAAGGGCGAGCTGGACGGCGCCATCGGCACCCTGCCCACCCATGACACCGCTGAAGGAGCACGCGCATGAGCGCCTGGCTGCCGGAGATCTTCCTCGCCCTGATGGGGCTGGCCATGCTGGCCTACGTCGTGCTGGACGGCTTCGACCTTGGCGTCGGCATCCTGCTGCCCGGCGGTGACGAGGCGCAGAAGGACACCATGATCGCCTCGATCGGGCCGTTCTGGGACGCCAACGAAACCTGGCTGGTGCTGGGTGTCGGCATCCTGCTGATCGCGTTTCCGATGGCGCACGGGGTGATCCTGAGCTCGCTCTACCTGCCGGTGACGCTGATGCTGATCGCGCTGATCCTGCGCGGCGTGGCCTTCGACTTCCGGGTCAAGGCGCGGGCAAAGCACAAGCACCTGTGGGATCGCAGCTTCTTCGCCGGCTCGGCGCTGGCCGCGCTGTCGCAGGGCTTCATGCTCGGCGCCTACATCCTCGGCTTCGAGTGGAGCGTGGCGAACTTCGCCTTCGCCAGCTTCATCGGCGTCTGTCTGCTGGCGGGCTATGCCCTGCTCGGCGCAACCTGGCTGCTGATGAAGGCCGAAGGCGAGCTGCAGCGGAAGGCCGTGCGCTGGGCGCAGCGCGCGCTGTGGCTGACCGGCATCGGCATCGGGGCGGTCTCGGTCGCCACGCCGATGGTGAGCGCGCGCATCTTCGAAAAGTGGTTCAGCCTGCCCAACTTCATCCTGCTGCTGCAGATCCCGCTGATCACCGCGGCGCTGTTCTTCATCGCCCTGCGCTCGCTGAAGCGCATGCGCACAGGCGATCTGCGCAGCCCCTGGCAGCCCTTCGCCTGCGCCGTCGGCCTGTTCGTGTTCGCCTTCATCGGGCTCGCCTACAGCCTGTTCCCCTACCTCGTGGTCGACCGCATCACCATCCATGAGGCGGCGGCGGCGCCGGGCTCGCTGATAATCATTCTGTTCGGCGTGGCGATTACCCTGCCGGCGATCCTGGCCTACTCGGCCTATAGCTACCGGGTGTTCTGGGGCAAGGCGACCCAGCTGCGCTACTACTGAAGCGCTCGCGCAGGCAGACTCGGCGCATCCAGCGCGCACCGGGAAACGTCGAGTGAAACCCCTGCACATCGCCATCGCCGGCTACGGCAGCGCGGGTCAGGCCGCCAGCCTGCTGCTGGCCCGCGACGGCCATCGCGTCGAAGTGTTCGAGCGGGTGGCGCACCCGGGCCCGGTCGGTGCGGGCTTCCTGCTGCAGCCGACCGGCATGGGCGTGCTGCTGGAGCTGGGCCTGCTCGATGCCGCCCTGCAGCTGGGCGCGCCGGTGCGGCGACTGTTCGGCGACCTGCCGAATGGCCGCCGCATCATGGACATGCGCTACAGCGAGCTGCAGCCGCAGCTGTTCGGTCTGGGCATGCAGCGCACGGCCCTGTTCCAGCTGCTGCATGCCGCGCGCTCCGAAGCAACCCAGCTGCAATTCGCCGCCGAAGTGCAGTCGGTGGATGCCGAACACGGCCGGCTGCACACTGCCGACGGTCGCCAGCACGGCCCCTACGATCTGGTCATCGCCGCGGACGGTTCGGGCTCGCAGCTGCGCGCCGCGCTGGGTCCGCATCGGCTGGACCGGCCCTATCCCTGGGGCGCCCTCTGGTGCCTGCTGCCGGCCGAAGGCTGGCCGCATGGGGCCGAACTGCGCCAGCGCTACCAGGGCGCCCGGCGGATGATTGGCCTGCTGCCGGTCGGCGGCTGCGGAGCCAACCCACGCCCGCATCTCAGCTTCTTCTGGAGCCTGCCCTGCGCCGAGTTCGAACGCTGGCGCTCAGGCGATATGGACGCCTGGCGCAGCGAGCTGTACGCGCTCTGGCCCGAAGCCACCGAGGTGCTCATGCGTCTGCCGGCCGAGGCTTCAGGACTGGCCCGCGCCAGCTACCGCGACACCGTGCTGCGGCGCTGGCACACGGGCCGCCTGTGCGCCATCGGCGACGCCGCGCACGCGATGAGCCCGCAGCTCGGCCAGGGCGTCAACATGGCCCTACTCGACGCGCTGGCGCTGCGCGATGCCCTGCGCGCGGAGTCGCGGGTCGACGCGGCGCTGCGCCGCTATGCCGCCGAACGCCGCGCCCACGTCGGCATCTACCACCTCTGGTCGCGCTGGCTGACGCCGCTGTTCCAGTCCGACCATCGCCTGCTCGCGCGCCTGCGCGATGCCCTGTTCCTGCCGCTGTCGAGGATGCCCGGCAGCCGCGGCCAGAGCCTGGCGGTGCTCTCGGGCACACAGCAGGGCCTGTTCGGGCGCAGACGCATCCCCGCGTCCCTGCTGCAGGCGCTTGCGGACCACCGCAGCCACGCGAAGCCGTCGGCGCGTGACCGCGCTTGACCTGCGGCACCGCCCTGCGGCCTGATCCGGCTCTCGCATCCATGGAACGCCGCCCGGCATGACCCTGCTCAGCCTGCTCGCCCTGCTCGCCTTCGCCCTGTTCCTGCAGCCCTTCCTGCACCGGCTGTGGCTGGCGCGGCAGCGCGACCGCCTTCGCGAGGCCATCGAGGCCGAGCGCGGCAGCCGGGTGATCCTGCTGGTGCATCGCGAGGAGCGCATGAGCCTGATGGGCGTTCCGCTGCTGCGCTACATCGACATGGACGACGCCGAATCGGTGGTGCGCGCGGTGCACCAGACGCCTCCGGAGCAACCCATCGACCTCGTGCTGCACACGCCCGGCGGGCTGGTGCTGGCCTCGCTGCAGATCGCCCGCGCGCTGGCGCGACACCCCGGCCCGGTGCGCGCGCTGGTGCCGCACTACGCGATGTCCGGCGGCACCCTGCTGGCGATCGCCGGCGATGAAATCGTCATGAGCCCGCATGCGGTGCTGGGCCCGCTCGACCCGGCCATCGACGACGTGCCGGCGGCCTCGATCCTGCGCGCGGTCGCGCAGAAAGATCCGAAGGATGTCGAAGACGACACGCTGATCCTCGCCGACCAGGCGCAGATGGCGATCCGCCAGCTGCGCGAGAGCCTGACCGACCTGCTGCTGGCCCGGCTTGGCAAGGAGCGCGCGGAGGAAGTCGCGATGGCGCTGACCGAGGGCCGCTGGACCCACGACTACCCGATCACGCCCGAGCAGGTCACCGAACTTGGCCTCAAGGTCAACATCGACATGCCCGAATCGGTGCTGGACCTGATGGCCCTGTACCCGCAGCCGATGCGCGGGCTGGGCGGCGTCGAGTACGCGCCGCGCGAGCGGCCAAGCGCCGAGGAAGACAGGCACAGGTGAGACAACACATACGCCCCTGATGTCCGATCAGACCAGCAGCATCGCCACGAACCACAGCCCGGCCACCAGTTCGACCCCGGTGCTGCGCTCCGGCGAACGACCGACCGAGAGCAGCAGGAACAGGTTGTAGGGTACGGGCGCGAAGTGAAGGGCGACGGCCAGCCAGGCGGGCGCGCCGCCGGCCAACAGAGCGAGCCCGACCACACTGGCCACCCCATTGATCACGCTGCCGACCAGCAGCAGATCGCGCCAGAACAGTCGGCGCATCGGCACGGCGCCCTGCCAGCGCAGACGGAAGAAATCAACGGCGGGGCTCGGCGCCATGTGCGGCAATCCATTGCAGACAGGCGCGCAGCGTACGCGAGGGCTGCGGCAACCGGCGACTCGATGCCACCGCAGTCTCTGTTCCGAGCCCACCCCTCAAGGAACGAGGCCGACCCTTTCGGACCGGCCTCCTGCATTGGGCGATGATCGATTGCGGCTCAGTCGTCCCACTCGGCCTCGCTGTGCAGCACGCGACCGTCGTAGCCGCTCAGGCGCAGCTCGACGCGCTGGCCATCCGGGCCCACGGCCTCGGCGCTCCAGGTGGCGCCTTCACGATCCAGGTCCTCGATCGCGGTGTAGCCCTGCGACTGCAGCGCGGCGGCCAGTGCCGCGGCATCCAGCAGCGCGCGGCCGGCCTGTGCGTCGAAGACCTCGCCGCTGACGGGATCGACGTGGACTTCGCCCCAGCGGCCGTCGGCGCGGCGCACCTCGGCCTCCCAGAGGCCGTCGTCGTACTCGATCTCGCGCACTTCCGCATAGCCGGCCCGATTCAGATCGGCAGCGACATCGGCGGACGAGCGCGGGGTGACGGCGTGGGCGGCAAAGGCAAGACCGATGGCGCCAGCGACGATGGCGGACATCAGCATGGAGCGACGCAGGGTGTTGGACGACTTGGACATGGTGATTCTCCTCGGGTTGGGATGCAGGCCGGGCGGATCGCCGCGGCGTGGGGCGCAGTCTCCACACCCCGCCTATGGCCAGTCTGAGGGCCGGGTTCACGATCGATTTAAGCCCGGCTGGCAGCCTGTGCGCATGCGCAAGCCCCTGTTCGCACTTCCTGCGGCACTCGTCTGCCTCGTGCTCGTCGCGGGCGGCAGTGCCACGGCGCAGCCCGCCGATCCCGCCGAGACCCGCCGCCTGCGCGAAGCCGTGCAGCGCGGTGAACTCGCTTCGCTCGATTCGATCCTCGAGGACGCCCAGCGCCGCGTGCCGGGTCGCGTGGTCGACATCGAGTTCGATCTCGACGACGACGAGTACGAGATCGAGATCCTCGACGCCAATGGCCGCGTGTGGGAGCTTGAGTACCGCGCCAGCACCGGCGAGTTCAAGGACATGGAGCAGGACTGATGCGCGTGCTGGTCGCCGAGGACGATGCCGAGCTGGCGCTGCGCGTCTGTGCCGCGCTGAAGGACGCCGGCTTCACCGCCGAACACTGCGCCGATGGCCGCGAGGCCGAGTTCCGCGGCGCCACCGAGGCCTATGCCGCCGCCGTGCTGGATCTCGGCCTGCCCTCGCTGGACGGCCTGTCGGTGCTGCACCGCTGGCGCGAGCAGGGCGTCAAGCTGCCGGTGCTGGTCCTGACCGCGCGCGGTCGCTGGCACGACAAGCTGGCCGGCTTCAACGCCGGTGCCGATGACTACCTGACCAAACCCTTCCTGCTCGACGAAGTGGTGCTGCGGGTGCGCGCCCTGATCCGCCGCGCCAGCGGCCACGCCAGCCCGGTGCTGGAGTGCGGCCCACTGAGCCACGACGTCAACGCCGGCCGCTTTGCCCTCGACGGCGCCAGCCTCAGCCTGACCGCCCAGGAGTCGCGCATCCTCGGCTACCTGCTGCACAACGTCGGCCGCATCGTCAGCCGCGGCGAACTGGGCGAACACGTCTACGAAGGCGGCCACGACCCCGACTCGAACGTGCTCGACGTGCTGGTCGGGCGCATCCGCAGGAAGATCGGCCCCGGCCTGCTGCACACCCACCGCGGCCAGGGCTTCCGGCTCGAAGCTGAGGCTGAAGCTGGCGCGGACGCTGGCGAATGAACCTGGCCGGGCGCTCGCTGCGCGCCCGCCTGCTGCGGGTGGGCCTGCTCGGCGGCGTGCTTCTGAGCCTGCTGGCCGCCTGGCTGCTCGGCGAAGCCTTCCGGGTGATCGCCGAGCGCGGCCAGCTGCGCATCCTCGAACAGGAGCTGGCCGGCATCGTCGGTCGCCTCGAAGCGCGGCCCGACGGCAGCCTCGGCATGCGCGACCGCCCGGGCGACCCCGACTACGAGCGCGTGTTCTCCGGCCGCTACTGGCAGGCCGGCGAGGACGGCAGCGGCTTCACCTCGCGCTCGCTGTGGGATTTCCGCGCAGTCTTCGCCACGCTTGCGGGCCCACAGGCGGCAGTCGAGCGCATCGACGGGCCCACGGGCCAGGCGCTGCTCACCCTGCGCCAGCGCGTGCAGGTGCCACGCGTGCGCCTGCCGGTCGAGGTCTGGGTCGGCCTCGATGAGGGCCCGCTGCGCGAGGACGTGCAGCGCTTCCGCGGCCTGACCCTGGTCGCCACGGCACTGCTGTTCCTGCTGCTGGCCGCACTGCTGGCCGTGCAGGTGCGGCTGGGCCTGCGCCCCTTGAAGCGCCTCGCCGCTGAGGTCGAGCAGGTGCGCCGCGGCGCGCGCGCGCGCATCGGCCGCGAGGGCCTGCCCGCCGAGCTCGGTCCGCTGGTGGCTCATCTCGACGAACTGCTGGAGCATCACGAACGCTCGGTGCAGCGTGCGCGCCACGCCGCCGCCGACCTCGCGCATGCGCTGAAGACGCCCCTTGCCGCGCTCGACGCCGCCGCCCAGCGGCCCGGCCCCGAGCTCGCGGTGACCGTGCGCGAACAGAGCGCGCGCATGCAGGCGGCGGTGTCACGCCAACTGCAGGCCGGCGTGGCTCGCGACTTCCGCGCGCGCAGCGAGCTCGCGCCCGTCGCGGCGACGCTGATCGAACTGATGCGGCGCATCCACGCCGATCGCAACATTCGGATCGACGCCCACATCGAGCCGAACCTGCAGCTGCCCTACGCCGAGGATGACCTGCAGGAACTGCTCGGCAACTTGCTCGACAACGCCTGCAAGTGGGCGCGCACGGCGGTGCAGCTCAGCGCGGGCAGCGCACCCGCGACGCTCTGGCTGCAGCTCGACGACGACGGCCCCGGCCTGAGTGAGGACGCGGCCGGCGCCGTGCGCCAGCGCGGCGTGCGCCTCGACGAGCGGGTGCCCGGCTCGGGGCTCGGCCTCGCCATCGTCGAGGACCTGCTCGAGGCCGCCGGCGGCCGACTGCAGCTGCTGCGCTCGGATCTCGGCGGCCTGCGGGCGCGGATCGAGATCGATCGCGTGCATTGAGGCCGCCTTGGACGAACGCGCCACGTCCCGGATCGGCGGTGACGCTTACCGTGCTTCGCGGACGCGGTGGGTGGGTCCGGTGAGCAGCAGGCGCGGCCAACGTCGCCTGGTGCTCCGCAAGCGCGGCTTGCTTGGGTTGGTGCGACAGAAGCGCAGCCTACTTCGACTTGTGCGCCACAGGCGCACCCTACTCGCAATATCTGGCGCATCGCGCAGGAACACCCCGTCGGCGACGCGCTGGTGAATCGCATACGTAGGGTGCGCGTGTCGCGCACCTGCATGAGCATCCGAGAAGCACGCCTAGCCGCGCGATCCGGGGAAGCCGTCCCTCAGTAGCTGCCCATGTAGTCACGCTTGCCGATCTCCACGCCGCCATGGCGCAGCAGGGCATAGGCCGTGGTGACATGGAAGAAGAACTGCGGCAGGCCGTAGGACAGCAGATAGGCCTGGCCGCTCAGCGTGCGCTCCTTGGGCGTGCCGGGGCGGAGCACGATCTCGCGGCCCTCGCTGCCCTCGAAGGCGGCGGCGTCGAGGCTGTCGAGAAAAGCCAGCGTGCTGGCGATGCGCTGCTGCAGCTCGTCGAAGCTCTGCTCGGTATCCGGCGCGCTCGGCACCTCGACCCCGGCCAGACGCGCGGCCACGCTGCGCGCGAAGTCGGTGGCGATCTGCACCTGGCGCAGCAGCGGGAACATGTCCGGGAACAGCCGCGCCTGCAGCAGGGCCGGCGGGTCGATCTTGCGGGCGGCGGCGTGTTCCGCGGCCTTGGTGAGGACACCGCTCAAACCGCCGAGCAGCTGCTTGAAGACCGGGATCGAGGCGACGTACATGGGCTGCTGCATGGGGAGACTCCTGCGAAAGGGAGCCGATGTTAGCCCCTGCCGGCGCGACGGGCTGCGCGCCTCTCGCCGCGGCTGGCCATGGAAGGCGGCGTCTGAGGCGATTCGCGCAGTCGGCATCGCGCGATTCGCCGCCGCCTGCGATCATGGCGCATGTCGACCTTCCAAGAACTTGAGCTCATCCCTGCCCTGCGGCAGGCCATCGAAGCCGCGGGCTTCCACACGCCCACGCCGATCCAGGCCCTGGCCCTGCCGCCGATCCTTGCGCGCGCCGACGTGCTGGCGCAGGCGCCCACCGGCAGCGGCAAGACCGCGGCCTTCGGGCTCGGCCTGCTGCAGCGGCTGGATGCCACCGCCATCCGCACCCAGGCCCTGGTGCTGTGCCCGACCCGCGAGCTGGCCGACCAGGTCGGCAAGGAGCTGCGGCGGCTGGCGATGGCGATTCCCAACGTCAAGATCAGCCTGTTCACCGGCGGCGTGGCGCTGGGCCCGCAGCTGGCTTCGCTGACCCACGCGCCACACATCGTGGTCGGCACACCCGGCCGCGTGCAGGAGCTGCTGCAAAAGCGCGCGCTGGATCTGTCGACGATCGAGGTGCTGGTGCTGGACGAGGCCGACCGCATGCTCGACATGGGCTTCGAAAAGTCGATCAAGGACATCGTCAGGCGCCTGCCGAAGGCACGGCAGAGCCTGCTGTTCTCGGCCACCTGGCCCGAGGAGATCCGCGCGCTTGCGAAGGACAGCCTGCGTGAGCCGGTGGAGGTTTCGATCGAGGGCGAGGCACACGCACCGGACATCGACGCGCGCTTCTACGAGGTCGCGCTCGATGCCAAGCCCGCCGCCCTGATGGGCCTGCTGCTGCAGCTCAAGCCCGAGTCGGCCGTGGTGTTCTGCAATACCCGGCGCGATGTCGATGACGTCGCCACCGCGCTGGCCAACGCCGGCTTCTCCGCCGCCGCCCTGCATGGCGACATGGAGCAGCGCGACCGCGACGAGGTGCTGGTGATGTTCGCCAATCGCTCGCTGGGCGTGCTGGTCGCCAGCGACGTCGCCGCGCGCGGGCTCGACGTCAAGGACCTCGCCTGCGTGGTCAACTACGAGCTGCCGCACGAGGCGGATGTCTATGTCCACCGCAGCGGCCGCACCGCCCGCGCCGGAGGCAGCGGGCTGGTGCTGAACCTCGTCACTTCGCGCGAGATGCCGCGCGCGCAGGCCATCGAAGCCGGCCGCGGCGAGCCGATCCGCTGGAACCGCGCGCCGCTGAATGCGCGCCCGACCGACGCGCCCAAGCCCGCCATGCGCACCCTGCGCATCGACGCCGGCCGCACCGACAAGCTGCGGCCGGGCGACATCCTCGGTGCGCTCACGGGCGCCGCTGGCTTGAAGGCTGACGCGATCGGCAAGATCGATGTGTTTCCGACGCGCAGCTACGTGGCGGTGCGCGCGGATGTGCTGAAGGCGGCGATCGCCGGGCTGCAGGCCGGCAAGATCAAGGGGCGCAGCTTCCGGGTGCGGGCGATGTGAGGCGGGTGGGCGTCAGCATTCGAGCTCATGGTGGGCCAGGGCCCACCCTATGGGCTCAGGGGGAATCAAGGGGCGAAGTTTCCGGGTGCACGCGATGAGAGACGCGCGCATCAACGTTCGAGCTCATGGTGGGCCAGGGCCCACCCTACGCGAGTCGTCTTGTTCGCCACGCCGATGATCTGAATAGGGTGGGCCCTGGCCCACCGTAGCCTCCCCAACCGCCTCGCGCGTGCCTGTGCGGCAAACGTCTCACCGATGCTGGTCGATCAGCACCGGATTGCCGTCCGGGTCGATCACCACGAGGTGTCCCGGCCCGGTCGTGTCGGGCTTGACCTCGGTGGCGAGTTCGAGGTCCTGCGCCTTCAGCTGCCGCTCGATCTCGCGCACGTCGTCGAACGTCGGCAGCGGCTGCGCCTCGCTGTCCCAGCCCGGGTTGAAGGTCAGCATGTTCCGCTCGAACATGCCCTGGAACAGGCCGACCAGGGTGCTGCCGTTCTTCATGATCAGCCAGTTCTGCGCCTGGTCGCCGCCGAACACGCTGAAGCCGAGTTTCTCGTAGAAGGCGCGCGAGGCGCCGATGTCGCGGACGTTGAGGCTCACGGAAAATGCACCGAGCTGCATGGCGGGACTCCTGCGATTGAGGCGGGTGTGCACGGGGTGAACGCGGCCGCGACAGCATGCGCGCCGGCGCGCGCCCATGCACGTCCCCGCCGCAGCTGCGATCATGTGCGCCCTTCGCGTCACCGGATCCCCCCGCCCCATGCGCCTCAACAAACACATCGCCGACACCGGCTACTGCTCGCGCCGCGAGGCCGACCGGCTGATCGCCGCCGGGCGCATCACGGTCAACGGCCAGCGCGGCGGCATCGGCACCGAGGTCGGCGAAGGCGACGAAGTGCTGCTGGACGGCCGCCCGCTGCCCAAGCGCGAAGAGAAGCGCGGTCGCAGGCATGTCTACATCGCGCTGTACAAACCGGTCGGTATCACCTGCACCACCGACACCGAGGTCAAAGGCAACATCGTCGACTTCGTCGGCCACGAGCAGCGGATCTTTCCGATCGGCCGCCTCGACAAGGACAGCGAGGGCCTGATCCTGCTGACCAGCAACGGCGACATCGTCAACGAGATCCTGCGCGCCGAGAACCGCCACGAGAAGGAATACCTGGTCGGGGTCAACAACCCGGTGACGCCGGAGTTCCTGACCGGCATGGCCCGCGGCGTGCGCGTGCACGGGCAGATGACCCTGCCCTGCCGCACCTCGCGGCTGGCCAAGTACGGCTTCCGCATCGTGCTGACGCAAGGCCTGAACCGGCAGATCCGCCTGATGGCCGCGGCCTTCGGCTATCGCGTCAAGGAGCTGCGCCGGGTGCGCATCGACAACATCAAGCTCGGCGTGCTGAAGCCCGGCCAGTGGCGCAACCTCACCGACGCCGAGCTGCGCGGGCTGATCCCCGGCCGCACGGACTGGTAACCATGCGCGAAAAGCAGCGCATCGCCATCGACATGGACGAGGTGGTGGCCGACTCGCTCGGCCGCTTCCTCGCGATCTACGAGCGCGAGTACGGCGAGCGCATCGAGCGCGCCAGCCTGGCCGGCCGCCATCTGTTCGAGGCGGTGCCGATCGAGCGCCGCGACGCGGTGCGCGCCTATCCGCACCGCGAGGAGTTCTTCCACGATCTCGACGTGATCGAGGGCAGCGTCGAGGTCGTGCGCGAGCTCAACGAACGCTACGAGATCTTCTTCGCCACCGCGGCGATGGAGTATCCGAACTCCTTCCTGCCGAAATACCACTGGCTGCACCAGCACTTCCCCTTCGTGCCCTGGCGCAACTTCATCTACTGTGGCGACAAGTCGGCGGTCTGCGCCGATTTCCTGATCGACGACCACAGCCGCAACTTCACCGGCTTCCGCGGCCAGGGCCTGCTGTTCAGCGCGCCGCACAATCTCCTGGAAGACGCCCCGGTCCGCGTCCGCGACTGGGCGGACGTACGCCGCCGCTTTGCTCTCTGAGGGGCCTCATGGAACCGGTCACCGTTCTCGGCCTCTGCGCCGCCTTCTGCACCAGCGTGGCCTTCCTGCCGCAGGTGGTGCGTAACTTCCGCCGGCGCAGCGCAGGCGATCTGTCGCTGGTCAGCTTCAGCGTCTTCAGCCTGGGCGTACTGCTCTGGCTCGGCTACGGCATCGTCCTGAACGACCTGCCCATCATCCTGTCGAACGTGTTCACCCTCAGCGTGAACCTGATCAACCTGGGCCAGGTGGTGTGGTACCGGCGACATCCCGGCGCGGCGCGACCCGCTGATTGAGCGGCGACGCACGATGCCGATCACCACTCAGGATGGCACGCGAAGCACCAGGATTCCGCTAGGCAGCCTGCCCCGCGGCATGCCCTGACGCCCAGGCCCACTGCAAGTTGTAGCCGCCCAGCCAGCCGGTGACGTCCATCACTTCGCCGACGAAATACAGCCCGGGGCAGAGCTTCGATTCCATCGTGCTGGACGACAACTCGCGGGTGTCGACCCCGCCCAGCGTGACCTCGGCGGTGCGATAGCCCTCGGTGCCGCTGGCGATGAGCGGGTAGCGCTGCAGGGCGTCGGCGATCTGCTGCAGCGCTTTCGGGTTGAACTGGCGCATCGGCCGGCTCTCGAAGTTCTCCTCGCACAGGCGCTGGGCGAGTCGCTTGGGCAGCAACTCGGCCAGCACGGTGCGCAGCTCGGCGGCCGGACGCGCCTCGCGCAGTGCCTTGAGCCGAGCGAAGGCATCCTCGCCGGGCAGCAGATCGAGCGTCAGCGGCTCGCCCGGCTGCCAGTAGGAGGAGATCTGCAGGATCGCCGGCCCGCTGATGCCGCGATGGGTGATCAGCATGGCGTTGCTGAAGCTCTGCTTGCCCGCCGTCACCGTGATCGGCAGGGCGACGCCGGCGAGATCCTGCATGCGCTCGGCATGAGTGCCGCTGAGCGTGAGCGGCACCAGGCCGGCGCGGGTCGGCAGCACGCTGTGGCCAAACTGCTTCGCCAATGCATAGCCAAAGCCGCTCGCGCCCATGCTGGGAATCGACAGACCGCCGCTGGCCACCACCAGCGTCGGCGCTTCGAACACGCCTTGGGTGGTGCGCAGGCGGAAGCCCGCGTCGGTCTTCTCGACGGCTTCGATCGAGCACTGCGTGCGGATGTCGACGCCGGCCGCTGCGCACTCGTCGAGCAGCATGCGCACGATCTGCTTGGACGATTCATCACAGAACAGCTGGCCCAGCTCTTTCTCGTGATAGGCGATGCCGTGGCGCTCGACCATGGCGATGAAATGCTCGGGCCGGTAGCGCGCCAGCGCCGACTTGCAGAAATGCGGGTTGGCCGAGAGGAAGTTCTCCGGGCGCGCGCCGGTGTTGGTGAAATTGCAGCGTCCGCCACCGGACATCAGGATCTTCTTGCCGCAGCGGTTGGCGTGCTCGATCACCCGCACGCGCTTGCCGCGCTGGCCGGCGGTGAGCGCACAGAACAGTCCAGCGGCGCCGCCGCCGATGACCAGCACATCAAGGGCATCGACCTCAGCCACGCGTGGCTGCCTGCAGCAGCACCGGCGTCACCGTGACGCTGGCGCTTTCGCTCATCAGCTGCACCTCGCCCTCCTGCACGATGCACTGCAGGCGCATGCCGCGCGCCAGCAGGCCCGCCAGGGCTTCGGCGCTGCCGGCCGGCAGCTCGATCACTTCGAGGTTGGCGCAGCGCGAGAGCGCGCTGGCGTTCTTTTCCCACCAGATCTGGAAGGCGCGACCGCTGTAGCCGATCAGGCTGACCTTGCGCGCGCGGCCGCAGGCGCGACGGATCGCCGCTTCCTCGGGCTGGCCCAGCTCGATCCAATGCTCGATTTCGCCGGTCAGCGACTTGAGCCACAGGTCCGGCTCGCCGTCGGCGCTCAGGCCGCGGCCGAACTCCAGCCGCTCCTGCGCGAACAGGGCGAAGGCGAACAGCCGCACCATCAGGCGCGCATCGGTCTCGGACGGATGCTGCGCGAGGGTCAGGCTGTGGCTGGCGTAGTAGTGCCGGTCGAGATCGCTGATTTCGAGCTCGGCGCGATGGACGGTGGCTTTGAGCGCCATGGGGATCCGCTGCATGTCGGGGCGCGCAGTGTAGGCCGACCGAAAGCCCCAGCCCACCGGGCCGAGGCGACGAACGGCTGGGACAACGCCCGCGACGTGCACCCCTGAGCACTCACCGAGCGCCGCCGGACGAAGGATCGCCCCGCGGCGCCGGCATCTCCCGCCACTGAACCCCGGGCGCGCCATGCAGTCGCGCCCGCAGCGAGTCGCTCGACGCCACCGGGAGCGCCACGCGACTCCTTGAATCTCTTTCAAGGAGTGTCCCCATGTTTCCACGCTTCAGCATCCACGCCGACCGGGTCGTCCCGATCCTCGACCAGCTCCGGCCCAAACTCAGCCTGCTGCGCACGCAGAACATCCTGATCCTGGTCGACGGCGGCATCGCGCTGAGCTCCACCGCCGGCGATTTCGGCATCGGCAAGATCGCTGCGATCGTCGATGGCGCCGACTTCGGCTTCGCCCGCACGCGCGTGGTGCTGGCCACCCGCGACGGCCCGCAGGCCAAGGCCGCGCTCAGCGAGGCCCAGCGCCTGCAGCAGGCCACCTACACCGGCTTCCGCTTCGACCAGACCGAGGCGGGCGGCGGCCGCAGCATCGATCTGTTCGACCAGATCTGGTGCTTCGGCATCCGTCCACTCATCCACAATCCGACGCTGCAGGACGACGCCCAGATCACCGCCGCCGGCAACAATCCGACCTCGGACACGGAGGCCGCCGTGCTGCGCACCTGGATGGACCAGCGCATGGGCGGCCTGCTGGCGATGGGCGATCACGCCATCCTCGGCGCCAGCATGTGCAGCAACATCCCGCGGGTTCGCCGCATGCGCCGTTGGAAGGCCGCGGAATCGGTGCCGCACCGGACCGGCAGCAGCCGCCACGACACCAATCGCCCGGCCAGCGCCGCGCAGACCTGGCATCCGGTCAGCAATCCCAGTCCGGCGATAATCCCGAATGGCGTCGAACGGGACGCCAATCCGCAGCCGCTGGAGTGGGTGCCGGAATCGAGCTTCGTGCGCGGGCTGCGTGTGTTCAAGCGCCCGCATCCGATCCTCTGCCATCCCCAGCACGGGCCGATCGACGTGTTTCCCGATCATCCGCACGAAGGCTGGTGCTACGACACCGACGAGATCACCGATCCGCAGGGCGATTTCCCGCAGACCGGCGCGAACCCGCCGATGCCGCGCGCGATCGCCCATGTGCGCAGCCTGCCCGACCCGCCCTGGAACCTGGACAAGGGCGACCAGCCCGGGCGCAAGTTCGCCGCCATCACCATCTACGACGGCCAGCGCGTCAATCTGGGGCGCGTGGTGGTCGATTCCACCTGGCACCACTGGTTCGACATGAACCTCGCGGGCCTGGAGGCCGAGAACGGGGTCGAGTGGGCGAAGGTCCGCCGCTACTTCGTCAACGTCGCGATCTGGCTGGCCAAGCCGGGCTGGCGCTCGCGCATGCTGGAGCCGGCCATCGCCGCCCTGCCCTTCAGCTATGCCTACCTGCAGGAGCTCGATGCGCGCATGCCCACGGTCGAGCTGGGGCGCAGCTTCGCCGAGTACCTGTACCCGCTGCTCGGGCCCTGCCAGGTCAGCGAGTGGCTGTTCGACCTGGTGTTCGAGGTTCCGCGCCTGGCCGATTTCTGGCGCTTCCGCTGGCCGCGCCCCGACCCCTGCCTCAGCTGTCCGCCGTGGCCCTTGCTGGAGGACTACCTGCTCGGCCACATCGCACGCGCGGCACTCCGTCGCGCCGATCACGTGCATCAGCAGCTGGCGCGCAGCGGCAAGATCGAAGTGGGCGATCTCGATCCCGATGGCGTGCTGGACGAGGCGCGTCGCGCCCTGTTCGAGGGCATGGGCGAGCTGGCGGCCGACTGGCAGCGCTCGCTGGACTACAGCCAGGGCCTGCTCAAGGAGCTGGCGGCCTTCGCCAAGGCGCCGCTGAAGAGCGCCGACTGAAAAGTCGACAGCCCCGCACGCGCCGCTGGCCGTGTGGGGCTGCTGTTGCGACGCAGCGCGATGCGCGACGGCGGACTTGCTAGCCTCCCGGCCTGTCGCCTGTCGGATCACGCCATGCACGAGCCCGCGCCGCCTGCAGCCCCGGAGCCCGCCGCCACCGACGACCGCCCCTTCGTCGTGCCCTGCACGGACCTGCATCCCTTCGCGCCCCTGCGCTGGCTGCGGCTGGGCTGGCGCGACCTGTGCGCCGCGCCGGGCTTGAGCGCAGTGTTCGGCCTCGTCATCGTCGCGGTCAGCATTGCCGTCTCGGCGCTGGCCTGGTCGCTGGGCCGCTTCGCCCTGCTGGCGACCCTGCTCTCGGGCTTCGTCTTCATCGCGCCGCTGCTCGCGGTCGGCCTGTACTGCGTCAGCCGTGGCCTCGCTGCAGGGCGCAGGCCAACGCTGGCGGATTCCTTCACCCTGGCCCGCCGCGTGGTGGGTCAGGCCGGCGTGTTCGCGCTGGCGCAGCTGGTGATCCTGCTGGTCTGGTCGCGCGCCGGAATGATGGTCAATGCATTCTTTCCGGTGGACGCCAGCAACCTCCACGGCCTTCTGGAGTTCCTGCTGATCGGCTCGGCGGTGGGCTCGCTGTTCGCCGCGATCACCTTCGCCACGGCTGCCTTTTCGCTGCCGATGATCGCCGACCGTGAGGTCGACATGGTCACCGCCTGCGTGTCGAGTATCCATGCGGTGATGCGCAACAAGATCACCATGCTGGTCTGGGTCGGGCTGATCGTGGTGCTCACCGCGGTCGGCTTCGCCACCGCCTTCCTCGGCCTTGGGCTTGTCATGCCCTGGCTGGCCTACGCCGCCTGGCACGGCTATCGGGAGACGCTGGACGCGAGCAGCTGGCCAGCGCTCGACTGAAGGCGCGCCCGCGGCGGATGCGTCGACGACGCGCGCCGACCTCGGCAGGATTCAGCCCACGCCCTTCGCCGCCACGGAGATGACCGCCATGCGCCACGCCTCATCGCTGCTGCTCCTGCTCCTGTGCGCACTGCTGGCCGCCTGCGCCAGCACACCCAGGACCGCATCTGCGCCCACGCCGAAGCCGATGCCCTCGGCCCAGCCTGGTGCACTCAGCTTCGAGCGCATCGTGGTCAGCGCCCAGCCCACGGCCGACGACCTGCGGCAGTGGAGCGAGCGCGGCGTCAGCACCGTGCTGAACCTGCGCACGCCCGAGGAGATGGCCGACCGCAGCCGCGTGCCTTTCGACGAGGCCGCGCTCGCCGCCGAACTGGGGCTCGACTATCGCGCCCATCCGATTGACGGCAAGGCGCACCCTTTCAGCCCCGCGGCGGTCGACGCCTTCGCCGAGGCCCTGGCCAGGTCCGAGGGCAAGCTGCTGGTGCACTGCGCGACCGGCGTGCGCGCGGGCTGGCTGTACGCCGCCTATGCGGTCAAGCATCAGGGCGTGAGCCCAGAGGATGCCCTGCGCTCGCTGGCGCCGCTGGGCCACTGGCCGCTGCCACTGGAGCAGATGACCGGCCTGCCGCTGCGGCTGGAGCTCAAGAGCGACGACGAAGACTGAAAGCGGATCAGTGGCATCCGTCCATCGCTGCCGCCGCTGGCTGTCCAAGGCGAGACGCGCGGGAGTGGCGATCCTGCGTGCAGAGTCTGCGCATCCCTGGCGGAACCGCTCAGAGATCGAGCAGGTCGCGGACCGGCGACACCAGCCCCGAGGCCCGCCACAGCGCGTCAAGCGCCTGGCCCTGTACCGGATCGATGAAGTCCGGCGCAAGATCGACCAGCGGTTTCAGGACGAAGGCGAACTTCAGCTCCGGCCGCGGCAGCTTGAGGTTGCCTGGGCCTTCCAGCACGCGATCCTCGAAGTAGACGATGTCGACGTCGAGCGTGCGCGAGGAGAAACGCGGCACGTCGCGGCGGCGGCCATTGACGTCTTCCAGCGCATGCAGCCAGTCGTTGAGCGCAAACGGGTCGAGGTCGCTGTCGATCGCCGCCGCTGCATTGAGGAAATCCGGCCCCTCGAATCCGACGGCAGGCGTGCGATACACCGGCGAGAAGTGGGCGCCGGGAAAGCGCTGGCGCAGGGCATCAGCCGCGGCGCGCAGATAGTGCTCGGGCTGCTGGTTGCTGCCCAGGCTGAGCAGGGCGAGGCTCATGCCGCAGCGTCGGTGCGGCTGCGCTCGATCAGCACGCCCACCGCGCGCGCACCGCGCACCGCCCCCGGCTTCGAGAGCTTCAGGCGTACGTGGCTGACTTTGAACTCGTCGAGGATGATCGCCGCACAGCGCTCGGCAAGCGTTTCCACGAGGCCGAAGCTCGACTCGCCGACGAACTGCATCAGGCGCTTGCTGACGGCTTTGTAATCAAGGGTGTCGCGGATGTCGTCGGACGCCGCCGGCACGCGGTTGTCGAAGGCCATTTCGATATCCAGCACGATCGGCTGGCGGATGCGCCGCTCCCAGTCGTAGATGCCGATCAGGCACTCGATCTCGAGCGCCTCGATGAAAACCTTGTCCATGCGGAGTCCTGATGTGGGAGCAAGCGGCGGGCGCGCCGACTCAAGCGGCCGGCAAGCCTGCCATATCCCAGCGTGGCCGCACGGTGAGCGCATCGGCATCGTGCTGGCCCGCCGCCAGCCGCAGGGCGCCGGCGAAGGCGATCATCGCGCCGTTGTCGGTGCAGAACTCCGGGCGCGGGAAACTCACTTTGACCTTGCGCCGCCGACTCAGCTCGTCGAGCCGCGCACGCAGGCGGCGGTTGGCGCCGACGCCGCCAGCCACCACCAGAGTCTTCGCGCCCGTCGCCTTCAGGGCACGCTCGCACTTGATCGCCAACGTCTCGACCACAGCCTCCTCGAAGCCGCGGGCGATGTCGGCACGGGTCTGCGCGCTCTGGTCCGACTGCTGCCAGGCCAGCAGCACCTGGGTCTTGAGGCCCGAGAAGCTGAACTCAAGACCAGGCCGGTCGGTCATCGGCCGCGAGAAGCTGTAGCGCGCGGGATCGCCGGATTCGGCCAGCTTCGCCAGCTCGGGGCCGCCCGGGTACGGCAGGCCCAGCAGCTTGGCGGTCTTGTCGAAGGCCTCGCCGGCGGCGTCGTCCAGGGTCTCGCCCAGCAGGCGGTACACGCCGATGCGCTCGACCTCGACCAGCTGGCTGTGCCCGCCCGAGACCAGCAGGGCCACGAAAGGCGGCTGCGGCGCGTCGGCCTCCAGCAGGGGCGCCAGCAGGTGGCCCTCCATGTGGTGCACGCCGATCGCCGGCAGACCCAGCGACCAGGCGATCGCCCGTCCCGTCGCCGCTCCTACCAGCAGGGCACCGACCAGGCCGGGGCCGGCGGTGTAGGCGACGCCATCGAGATCGGACATCCCCAGGCCGGCCTGGTCCAGGCAGCTGCGGATCAGCGGCAGCAGCTTGCGCACGTGGTCGCGACTGGCCAGCTCCGGCACCACCCCGCCGTAGTCGGCATGCAGGCGCACCTGGCTGTACAGGGCATGGCCCAGCAGGCCGCGTTCGTGGCTGTAGAGGGCCACGCCGGTCTCGTCGCAGGAGGTTTCGATGCCGAGCACATTCATGGGGCGAAAGATGCAGATCAGGCCCCGGATTGCAAGGGCGTTGGAAGGCCGCGTATCATACGCGGCTCCCCGCCCCCGCATTGCGCGCATCGACCGCGCGGGCAACTGTCGCGGGGGCCCACCGAATCAGCACCGGAGATCCCATGCCCAGCGTCAAAGTCCGCGAAAACGAGCCGTTCGAGTTTGCCCTGCGTCGCTTCAAGCGCACCTGCGAGAAGGCCGGCGTCCTCGCCGAGACCCGCAAGCGCGAGTTCTACGAGAAGCCGACCCAGGAGCGCAAGCGCA
>NZ_CALART010000022.1 GCF_937888285.1 uncultured Aquimonas sp. | reverse complement strand
CCCATGCCTGCACCCTACTTGAAGTGGGGTGTTGCACTTGGAAGTTGAGACTAAGCCTCCACCTCGCACCTCGAATTTGTTTGGAGCCGCTGAATGCGTGAACGCAAGAAGGGAATGTACCGCGCATAGCCCTCCGGCTCGGCCTCCAGATTCACGCTTTCAATCATCGCCAAAGCCTTGGCCAGCTCAGCCTCAGAAAATCCCGGCTCTTCCAGCTCATAGGCCAAAGCTTCGCCAATTGCGACCAATAAGGCGCGAGAGGCATCCAGTGGGGCTTCCTCGGCCAAGCCGGCCTTATCCAAGCCAAAGATGGCTTTCTGCACAACCGAGAGTGCCGCCTGTCGTTTTCCGGCAGCACGCATTTTCTCTGCTCGGCTCAGGGCGGCCCCAAGTCTCCCGCTCCACACCAGACTTCTAAAAAAGCGAATCATCGTCGGCCTGCGGCTGTCACTGATCCCTTGAGCGGACCAAGCACTGGCGGTTGAGCAGCAATCAGAGAATCTCCTTGGCCCAACTCCGACCAACAAGAGGCGCTAAAAAAAGGGCAGAGTCAGTTTCGAAGATCTAGCGAACGGACCCGGCACCAGGTGTACTCCCCACTGGTCCGACTGAGGAAGTGAACCTGACTCCGTTATCTATGAATGACGCAGATAACTCATCGAGCATTCACTCCTAACAGATAGGGCAAAAGGGATCAGAGTTAGCTTCCATGATCTGACAAATTATCCCAACGCCTTCTTTCAGTACCCACTCAATCGATACAGAAAGTGAGCCTGACCCCTTATCCAAGACCCCCTTATCAAACCCCTTACCCCGCCCCTAAAGACCGTCGAGCGCACTATCGATGTTGCTGCGGAGGAGGCGAATTCCTTCACCACTACGGGCGACCCCACGACATAACGCAACCGCAACCTCGTCCTCGGAGACTCCGACGCTCCTCGCCACTTCGCGCACGATATCGTGATGGTCTGCGCCTGCAGCAGCGCGCTCCAATAGGGCTCGAAGCTCATCAACGTGAAGACCTAGATCTCCCGCGATTGCCTCAGCCACCTCTGTGTCGTCTGCAACCTGGCTTGCCACAAACGCTTCCGGCGCCATATCTCCAGGCAACCGCATCCATGAAATTTGAGACGGGCTTACTCGCTCATTACTAGGGGCAACCAATCGAAGGGCCTCAGACTCTGAGACATCACCATCAAATACCACTATGCATCGCGGATTGTCACCATCTCGAATATGGCACTCTGCCTGAGTGGCCAAGGCTGCCTTGTCACCAACGGGCAAGACTCGCACGCGCGCTCTTGAATATATAGGCAGCGCAGCTTCGATTAGCCTTTGCGCAAACTTGTCCTCGCAGTAGATCAGCAACTCCGGAGTTGCAACTCCAGAAAGTGAAGAGAACACAAATTCCGTCGATGGCCCATAAAGAACATCATGACTTGCGCCGTGGCGGCGCAGCAGAATTCGCGCCGGCCTCGGCATCGCATCCACAAACCGCTCAGAGTGCGAAGAAATAATGATCTGAAGCTTTTTGACCCAGGCGATCTCAAGCAATACTTCAGCTAGCGCAGTCAATGCACCTGCGTGTATGCCAACCTCAATCTCTTCAATAACAACCAGCGAGCCTTTTGGCATCGCCACGATGCTGCCAATCAGATCGAATAGTATGTCTTCTCCGGCCCCCATGTTGAAACTGGAGTAGTTTGCGCGACCGTTGGCGCATCGACGAACGCCCCAGCGGGCTGAACTGAGCGCATGAGCCTTCGAGTAGGGTCGCCCCAGAATTCGACTGACGTAGCGAACAGCTTCATTAGATAGAGCGACTTCGTTTGGACGACCTCGTTGACCAAAATGAGATCGCAGTACAGCTTGCTCTATCGCTGGAACCGCCCGGCCTATACCGAAATACTGGACAGGCCTTGGCGGACGGCGCTCGTAGCGCATCCACTTATCCGACTGCTTGCTGATGGAAAGCTCGGGCGCTTGCCGATATCGCCACCCTATTTGAACACCAGTAACGTCAGGGTCGCCGGGGCCTCTGAAGAAGAAGTCTTGGAAGGTGTAGTATGAAAAATCCTCACCACTTCGTGCTTGGCGTCGGGCCAGTTGAGGGAAGTGCCCATCAACCCCGTGAAAACCAAGAGCCGCCAGACCGAGCACTGTGGTCTTGCCTGAGCCATTCGGGCCGCTCAGAACAGACACTGGATAGGCAAACTCAACTTTAAGGCCAGTAATCCCCCTAAGCCCTGGAGATTGACCACTTACATCGATGGCACGCAATTGCGGATAGTCAAAATGCGTGAGGTCATTCCCCCACCATTTCGCCAATCGACGCTCGGTGTCGTTGAGTGATCTACCCGGCACTCTGAGTCATCCTGCGGCGAGAAGTGGGCCGGATCTTGCCAAGAGCTTGAAACAGACTTGAGGCAAGAGGCCAGCCTTGACGCTAGTGATGTTTCTCAAGACCGAGATAAGGGCGGCCCTCACCCACACTTCGAATACCCACAATTCAAACAAGTCTGACACCCATCCATCACCACCATCGCCTGGGTGTTGCACTTGTGGCACAGGGTCGCGCCGGTCGGGAAGGTGG
Source organism: uncultured Aquimonas sp. (assembly GCF_937888285.1). GTDB lineage: Bacteria > Pseudomonadota > Gammaproteobacteria > Xanthomonadales > Xanthomonadaceae > Aquimonas. The sequence continues at coordinate 9,593 of NZ_CALART010000022.1, read as the reverse complement.
CGGCGTCGCTCTTCGCTTCCCCACTCGCCGCGCCGTCAGCCGCCGGGCTCAGCTCAGCGTTTTTTTTTGACTGGGCCTCAAACGCAGCGCGCTTTTCGGCGATCAGGGCGCGCTGGTGTTCGTCCAGTTCGGGGTCGACGATCAGGCCGATGGTCTTCATGTGGTCTTCGACCACGGCGCCGATCTCGGCCACGATGCTGGGCATGTAGACGCCGCCGGCCTTGAAGTAGCCGCCTCTTGGGTCGAACACGGCCTTCAGCTCTTCGACCAGGAAGGTGACGTCGCCGCCCTTGCGGAACACGGCGCTCATGATGCGGGTGATGGCCACGACCCACTGGAAGTGGTCCATGTTCTTCGAGTTGATGAAGATCTCGAAGGGGCGGCGCGATTCGTGGGCGGTGCCCTGGTTCAGCACGATGTCGTTGATGGTGACGTACAGGGCGTGCTCGAACAGGGGCGATTTGATCTTGTAGGTGGAGCCGACCAGCACTTCGGGGCGCTCGATCTGCTCGTGCATCTGGATGACTTCGGCGCTTTGGCGCACGGGGGGTTCGGCGGGGGCGGGCGTTGCTGCGGCAGGGGCAGGAGCGGCGGCCTTGTCTTCGGGCTTGAGGACGGCGTAGCCCTTGATTTTTTTGGTGATTTTGACGGCCATGGGGGGCTCCTTCGCGGGGTGTGGGGCGGCGCGGGTGTTGGCGCCTGCTGGGTGTGGGTGTTTGGGGTGGGTGGGGTGAGGTGGGGGTTTGCCCCCTCTCCCCAACCCCTCTCCCACCAGGGGAGAGGGGCTTTGGAGCTTGGGTGTCGCGGAGTTGATGGGTGAGGTGGGGTTTCCCCCCTCTCCCCAACCCCTCTCCCTCCGGGGGAGAGGGGCTTTGGAGCTTGGGTGTCGCGTATTGGGTGGGTGAGGCGGGGTTTCCCCCCTCTCCCCAACCCCTCTCCCTCCGGGGGAGAGGGGCTTTGGAGCTTGGGTGTCGCGGGTTTTCGGGTGCTGGGCTTGCTGCCCCTCACCCAACCCCTCTCCCGATGGAAGAGGGGCTTGAAGCTTTGGGTGTCGCGGGGTGGGGGTGGCTGGGGGGCCGGACCCTCTCCCCTGCCCCTCTCCCACGGGGAGAGGGGTTCAATGCTTTGCCTGTCGCGGGGCGGGTGGGGCCTGATCGCGCCTGGGCTTTGGGTGTTCCGCTTGGTTTGGGTGTTCTGCTTGCTCTGGGTGTTCTGCCGGCCTTGGGCGGTGTGCGCCTGGGGCTTGGGCGGTGGGGATTCACCCGCCGCCGGTCATGCGGCGGCGGGTGTTCCCCCCGGGTTTACTTGGCGGCTTTCTTGGCGGCTGCCTTCTTTGCAGGGGCGGCTTTCTTGGCGGCCGCTTTTTTCGCTGGGGCTTTCTTTGCTGGGGCCTTGGCCGGGGCTTTCTTGGCGGGCGCTTTCTTGGCCGGTGCCTTCTTGGCGACGGCCTTCTTCACCGCGGCGACTTTCTTGGCTGCAGCCTTCTTGGCGGGTGCGGCTTTCTTGGCGGCCGCTTTCTTCACCGGTGCGGCCTTCTTGGCTGCCGCCTTCTTCACTGCGGCGACCTGCTTGCTCGCGGCCTTCTTGGCCGGGGCGGTCTTCTTGGCGACGGCCTTCTTGGCGGCGGCGACCTTCTTCTTGGCGGTCTTCACCGCGCCGGCGACGGCCTTCTTGGCTTCGCCGACTTTCTTGTCGACGGCCTTCTTGGCGGCGGCGGCTTTCTTCTTGGCGGTCTTCACCGCGCCTGAGACAGCTTTCTTCGCTTCGCCGACCTTCTTGTCGACGGCCTTCTTGGCCTTCTTGTACTGGCCTTCGGCCTGCTTCTTCACCTTGGCGGCGCGCTTGGCCACGGCCTGTTCGGCGGCGACCACGGCCTCTTTGGCGTCGTGGGCGAGTTCCTGGGCTTTCTCGGTGACGGCTTCCACCGCTTCGCTCAGGGTCGCGGTTACCCCATTGCCATTGCTCATCTGCCACTCCTCACGTCGTATCGGGACGTTCTAGCTTCGGGCCTGCCCCGCGTGGGGCAGTGGTATCGAGAACATTGACCGCCGCCGGTGCGTCCTGCGCCGGAGGCTTGCACTTGCCCGGCGAGACAGGCCGGGCATGCGCGAAGGGGGGCGCCCTTCGCCGCAGGCCGATCCTTGGCCTGCGCCGGGCTTGGAATCAAGCCCTGGGTGTTGCGGTTGCCACCCCTGTCCCGTCGGGAGAGGGGTGCGATGCGGGGCTTCGGCGAGTGGGATGGCCGGGGCGAGCGTCGAGCTCACGGTGGGCCGGGGCCCACCCTATGCGCGTGATTGGGCCGCGCGGCGCTCGCGCCTTGCTCAGAACTTGCCGTAGTAGCCCTCCTTGAGTGCGTCGAAGAGGTTGGCGGCGGTGTGCAGTTCGCCGTCGTATTCGATCTGCTCGTTGCCCTTCACTTCCACCACGCTGCCGTCTTCCAGCTCGAAGCGGTAGGTGGTGTTTTCGAGGTCGGCCTCTTTCACCAGCACGCCCTGGAAGGCGGCGGGGTTGAAGCGGAAGGTGGTGCAGCCCTTCAGGCCTTTCTCGTGGGCGTAGCGGTAGATGTCCTTGAAGTCCTCGTAGGGGTAGTCCGTGGGGACGTTCGCGGTCTTGCTGATCGAGCTGTCCACCCAGATCTGCGCGGCGGCCTGGATGTCGACATGCGCCTTGGGTGTGATGTCGTCGGCGGCGATGAAGTAGTCGGGCAGTTTGGCCTTCTCGTCCTGCGCGTACGGCATGGCGTCCGGGTTGACCAGGCTGCGGTAGGCCAGCAGCTCGTAGCTGTAGACCTCGACCTTTTCCTTGGACTTCTTGCCTTCGCGGATGACGTTGCGGCTGTAGTGGTGGGCGAAGCTGGGCTCGATGCCGTTGCTGGCGTTGTTGGCCAGGCTCAGGCTGATCGTGCCGGTGGGCGCGATCGAGCTGTGGTGGGTGAAGCGGCCGCCGGTCTCCGCAAGTTTTGCTACGAGTTCCGGCGCCACCGTGGCGATCTTCTGCATGTAGCGGCTGTACTTGGCGTGCAGCTCGCGGCCCTTGATGGTGTCGCCGATCTTCCAGCCGTCCTTCGCCATTTCCGGGCGCTTGCGCAGCATCTCGGCGCTGACGCTGAAGTCCTCGTCCATGATCGGCGCGGGGCCCTTTTCTTCCGCCAGCGACAGCGCGACTTCCCAGCCGGCCACGGCCATCTCGCGGGCCACGGCTTCGGTGAACTCGCAGCTCTCCTTGCCGCCGTAGGGCATGCGCAGCATGGTCACGGTGCTGCCCAGGCCGAGGAAGCCCATGCCGTGGCGGCGCTTGCGCAGGATCTCGGCGCGCTGCTGCGGCAGCGGCAGGCCGTTGACCTCGACCACGTTGTCGAGCATGCGGGTGAACACGCGCACGACTTCCTTGTACTCGTCCCAGTCGAACGAGGCCTTGTCGGTGAACGGGTCGCGCACGAACTTGGTCAGGTTGACCGAGCCCAGCAGGCAGGCGCCGTAGGGCGGCAGCGGCTGCTCGCCGCAGGGGTTGGTGGCGCGGATGTTCTCGCACCACCAGTTGTTGTTCATCTCGTTGACGCGGTCGATCAGGATGAAGCCCGGCTCGGCGTAGTCGTACGTCGAGACCATGATCATGTCCCACAGGTGCCGCGCGCGGACGTGGCCGTAGATCTTGCAGGCGACCAGGCCGTCGTCGCGGGTGATGTAGGTGCTGCTGGCCGGCCAGTCGCGCCAGACCACCTGCTCGGCGTTGCCGAGGTCGATCTCGTCGACTTCCTTCTTGTTGACCGGGAACACCAGCGGCCACTCGGCGTCGGCCTGCACGGCCTGCATGAACTCGTCGGTGATCAGCAGCGATAGGTTGAACTGGCGCAGGCGGCCGTCTTCGCGCTTGGCCTTGATGAAGTCCTTCACGTCGGGGTGGGACACATCGAAGGTGCCCATCTGCGCGCCGCGGCGGCCGCCGGCGCTGCTGACGGTGAAGCACATCTTGTCGTAGATATCCATGAAGGACATCGGGCCCGAGGTGTAGGCGCCGGCGCCGGCCACGAACGCGCCCTTGGGGCGCAGGGTGCTGAACTCGTAGCCGATGCCGCAGCCGGCCTTGAGCGTCAGCCCGGCTTCGTGGACTTTCTCCAGGATGCCGTCCATTGAATCGGGGATGGTGCCCGAGACGGTGCAGTTGATCGTGCTGGTGGCGGGCTTGTGCTCCAGCGCGCCGGCATTCGAGGTGATGCGGCCGGCGGGGATCGCACCGCGGCGCAGCGCCCACAGGAAGCGCTCGTACCAGTACTTCTGCTTTTCGACCGTGGGCTCGGCGTCGGCCAGGGCGCGTGCGACGCGCTTGTAGGTGTCGTCGATGGTGGCATCGACGGGCTCGCCCTTCTTGGTCTTGAGCCGGTACTTCTTGTCCCAGATGTCCCAGGACGCGGGCTGGAGTTCGATCACTTTGGCCTCGTTACGCACCGCTTCAAGCCGAACGCTGCTCATCCAATTTCGCCTCTTTCTTGTGGCCGTGACTGCAGGACCTTGGTCGATCCGGACCGCGGCTACGCTTCGCGCGCAGCGCCCGGCACGTTCGGATGGGCGCGCGCTGGGCGCTCCGGTCGCGATACGTGCTGGGGTCCGGGCGATTTCGGGCTGCCCTGCGCCTCGACTGATGGGTTCTTGTTGTGTGCCGAGCCCTGCATGGAGCTCCGCTTCTTCCGTCGCAGCGACCGCCGCCCCCCGGCCGGTGCCTGCTGCTTCGGGTCTCCCGTTGTACCGCTAGCTGTGCCGCCGATTTCGCCCTGCCCCCGCCTGCCTGCGTGCTGGCCGCAAGATCCGTGTTGCGCCGGGTGGGCGTAGTGTCTGGCCTGGGAAGCGACCCCAATCTGTAGGGTTTCGCATGGGGCGAGACCACAAGATCTAGTGGACAACGGCCTCGTACGCTACGCCCGGGCACCACGGGTGTCAACGCAAAAAACTGTGGAAAACCGCTTGATCGGGCGCGCGATTTCTGAAGCCCTTGAGGGCGCGGGATTTGCGCGAATCGGCAGCGCTGCGGAGCGCCGCGCGATGTGTGAAGGGGGCATGTAGAGGCCGGGTCGCGGGGCGGGTGTCAAGGCCATGGTGGGCCAGGGCCCACCCTATCCGAGGGCAATAGGGTGGGCCCTGGCCCACCGTGAGCTTCACCCTCCCGAATGTCTTCCGGGGCGCGACAGATCCTCAAGAGGATGTGCGGGCTTCATGCGCGAAACGCACCGCTGCCGATGCACAAGCGGCATGCGGCATGGCGCCAGCGCCTGCGGACCTGCATGCGGCCGTGCACTGGGGCGAGGTTCGAGGCCATGGTGGGCCAGGGCCCACCCTATGCAGATGCGTGGGGCAAACAAGGGTTTGAACCCACAACCGGCGCCCCCACCTTGCCGCAAACCGAATGCTGCGCAGATTGGCCCAGCCCGCGCTGGAACCTGGGCGGCCGGCGTGGGTCTGCGTCGGCCTTCCCCATCAAGCTCCGGCCACAGGAGATTCCCCATGCCCGACGCCCCTGCGCGCGCCACCGTCATCACCCTCCGCCTGCGCAGCGCTGCGCTCGGCGCCCTGCTGACCCTGGCCGCGATCGGCCTGTTCGCCGTCGCCAGCCACCTGCTGCGCCCGGCGCATGCCGCCCTGCCGGCGGTGGTCGATGGCCAGCCCCTGCCTTCACTGGCGCCAATGCTGGAGCAGGTGACCCCGGCGGTGGTGAACATCCACAGCAAGACCGTGGTGCGGGTGCGCAACCCGATGGCCGAAGACCCGTTCTTCCGCCATTTCTTCGGCCTGCCGATGGTGCCGCAGGAGCGCGTGCAGCAGTCGCTGGGCTCGGGCGTGATCGTCAATGCCCGCGAGGGCCTGGTGCTGACCAACAACCATGTGATCGAAGGCGCCGACGACATCAGCGTGACGCTCGCCGACGGCCGCACGGTCACCGCCGAGTTCGTCGGCTCGGACCCTGACACCGACGTCGGCGTGCTGCGCATTCCCGCCGAGGACCTCGCCGAGCTGCCGCTGGCCACGGGCGAAGCCCTGCGCGTCGGCGATTTCGTGGTCGCCGTGGGCAACCCCTTCGGCCTCGGCCAGACGGTGACCTCGGGCATCGTCTCGGCGCTGGGCCGCTCCGGCCTGCAGGGCCTGGCCTACCAGAACTTCATCCAGACCGACGCCAGCATCAACCCCGGCAACTCCGGCGGCGCCCTGGTCAACCTGCGCGGCGAGCTGGTCGGCATCAACACCGCGATCTTCAGCCCCTCGGGCGGCAATGTCGGCATCGGCTTCGCGATTCCCGCCGAGCTGGCCAACGAGATCATGCGCCAGCTGCTCGACAGCGGCCGCGTGCAGCGCGGCAGCCTGGGCATCGAGACCCAGGCCATCACCCCGCAGCTGGCGGCGATGCTGGATGTCGCCGGCGCGCGTGGCGCCGTGGTGACGCGCGTGCGGCCAGCCTCACCGGCAGCCGAGGCCGGCCTGCAGCCGGGCGATGTCATCACCGCCATCGCCCAGCAGCCGGTCGACAGCCCGCAGACCCTGCACAACAAGGAAGGCCTGCTGCCGGTGGGCGAGCCGGTGACGCTCGAATACCTGCGCGACGGGCGCACGCAGCGTCTGGAGCTGCGCCTGAAGCCCCAGCTGAGCCAGCTGCTGGGCAGCGCGCTGGACCCGCGCCTCGACGGCGCCGAGTTCACCGCCCTGCCGCAGCGCTCGCGCCAGCAGGGCGTGTCCGGCATCCGCGTCGAACGCGTCGCCGAAGGCAGCCGCGCAGCGCGCAGCGGCCTGGCCGCAGGCGACCTCGTCACCGGCGTCAACCGCTTCCGCATCGACAGCCTCGACACCTTCGGCGAAGTGATCGAGATGCGTCCGCAGCAGCTCGCGCTGAGCGTGGTGCGCGGGCGTCGCAGCGGGGTGGTGGTGATGGAGTGAGGGCGGGATTCGGGATTCGGGATTCGGGATTCGGGATTCGGGATTCGGGATTCGGGATCGGGATCGGGATCGGGATCGGGATCGGGATCGGGATCGGGATCGGGATCAGCATAGGGTGGGCCCTGGCCCACCATGGGCACCACAGTCGCGACTCGCTCCGCCCGCCCTGGACGCGGCCCCTAACCCAAGCCGAGGCGAGGGAAAGGCTCCGAGCCACCACCGGGGCAAGGTTCAAGCCCACGGTGGGCCAGGGCCGGCCCAATGCGGCGGTTCCTCACGTCCGCCTGCACGGCGTGAGGACTACCATGCCGACCTCCGCACTTTGCGAAGCCACCGCTTGAACGACATCCGCGCCATCACGCTCGACCTCGACGACACCCTGTGGCCGGTGTGGCCGGCCATCGAAGCCGCCGAACGCGAGCTGCAGGCCTGGCTGCAGCAGCACGCGCCCGGCACCGCGCGGGCCTATCCGATCGAGCGCATGCGCGCGCTGCGGGCGCAGGTCTACGAGGACCACCCGCACCTCGCCCATGACTTCTGCGAGCAGCGGATGATCTCCCTGCGCATCGCGCTCAGCGAAGGCGGCGAAGACCCGGCCCGTGCCGATGAAGCCTTCGAGGTGTTCTACGCCGCGCGCAACCGCGTCGAGCTCTACGCCGACAGCCTGCCCGCGCTCCAACGCCTGTCCGCGCGCCTGCCGCTGGCGGCGCTGACCAATGGCAATGCCTGCATCCATCGGATCGGCCTGTCGGCGCACTTCCAGTTCTCGCTGGGCGCGCGCGAGCACGGTGCGGCCAAGCCGGAGCCGAGCATCTTCCACGCCGCCTGCACGCGGCTGGGGCTGGCGCCGCAACAGGTGCTGCACGTCGGCGATGACCCGCACATGGACGTGCTGGGTGCGCGCCGCGCCGGCCTGCGCGCGGTCTGGATCAACCGCCGCGACGAGACCTGGGACCACGCCGAGACGCCGGACCTCGAGGTGCGCAGCCTCGACGAACTGGTGCACTGGCTGGAGCGCGCGTCGGCGGCCTGAGCCTTGGCTCGCGGCGAAGCTTCGCGATGCGCCTGTGGGTGCGACATCTGGTGCGCGACACGCGCACGCGGTGTGTTGGTCGAAACGCCTTTTGGTGCGCGACACGCGCACCCTACGAGTGACGCGTGTCGCCTTGATCAAGTGGCAGCGTCACTCGAATTGGCATGCTGCGTGTGTCGCCCACCAAGCGCACAACACCTTTCGCTTGGTTCAAGCGTACGCGTCACTGGAATTCGTAGGGTGCGCGTGTCGCGCACCAAGCGCCGCGAATGACGCCATGCGCGTGCCGACAACGATGCGTGATGCGCGCATCCCATGGCCGCGCCCACAAGGCAAACACGCGTTGATGTCGCGCGTGCCGACCTCAACGATTCACCAGCGCCATCCCCTCGGGTGGGTAGCGCCCGCCGCTGATCTCGATGGCAGCGAGCTCGCCGCGGATGCGCTCGACCCAGGCCGATGACAGCGCGATCTTGAGCGCACCGAGGTTCTCCTCCAACCGCGCCACCGAACGCGTGCCGGGAATCGGCACGATGTCCTCGCCCTGGGCCAGCAGCCAGGCCAGCGCCAGTTGCGCGGGCGTGCAGCCAAGCTCGGCCGCCCACGCGCGCACCTGCTCAACCAGAACCTGGTTGCGTGCCGCATTGTCGGCGCGAAAGCGCGGGTGCGCGCGACGACGATCCGTGGCATCGAGCTGCTCGGCGCTGGCAATGGCGCCGGTGAGGAAACCGCGCCCCAGCGGGCTGTAGGGCACGAAGCCGATGCCGAGTTCACGGCAGGCCGGCAGCACATCCGATTCGACGTCGCGCGACCACAGCGAGTACTCGGTCTGCAGGGCCGCGATCCTCGCCACCTTGGAGGCGCGCCGCAGGGTCTCGGCGCTGGCCTCGGACAGGCCCAGATGCCGCACCTTGCCGGCCTCGACCAGGCGCTGCATGGCGCCCACCGTTTCCTCGATCGGCACGTCGGGGTCGACGCGGTGCTGGTAGTAGAGGTCGATGCAGTCGACGCCGAGCCGCGCCAGGCTGGCCTCACAGGCGACGTACACATACTCGGGCCGCCCGCAGATGCCGACCACGCGGCCGTCCGGCGCGCGCACGTTGCCGAACTTGGTCGCCAGCACCACCTCGTCGCGACGCGTCTTCAACACCTCGGCCAGCAGACGCTCGTTGGCGCCACAGCCGTACATATCAGCGCTGTCGATGAAGTTGACGCCGAGATCCAGCACCCGATGCAGCACCGCGAGATTGCTGGCGTGGTCGGACGGCCCGTAGAAATCGGACATGCCCATCGCGCCGAAGCCGAGTGCGGTGACTTCGAGACCTTCGGCGAGGCGGCGACGGGGAAGCGGGTGGGTCGACATGGCGGGCTCCGTGGAAGCGATGGCGCCACGATGCGCGGCAGGCGCGGGGGTCGCCAGTGCGGAAAGGCCGAGAAAGCCGGAGAGGCCTGCGGGCGTCGATATACTCGGCACCCTTGCCGCATGCGAGTTCCCAAGTGACGGGCACCAGCCTTCTCACAGCGACGTCCAGAGCAGCACATCGTCATCCCCGCGCAGGCGGGGATCCAGTGCTGCAGCGACCGGGGAAGGTGAAAGTGCCGCCGCGATCGGCGCGGATCGAAGTGCTGCCGCGATCGGGGCG
>NZ_CALART010000021.1 GCF_937888285.1 uncultured Aquimonas sp. | reverse complement strand
CGGTGTTCTGCACGCTCAGCGTGTAGCTCGCCGGGGTGCCGACCACGAAGCTCGCAGCACTGGCCGTCTTGGTGATCGTCAGCTGCGGCACATTGACCGGCGTGACCACCGTGCTGCCGCAGCGCGCTGCCGCAGGACAGGTCGGATCGCCGCCACCGCTGACCGTCGCGGTGTTGCTCACGCTGGGCACGGCGGCCAGCGTCGGCGTCACCGGGATGACGAAGCTGGTGCTCGCACCCGCCGCCAGGCTGGCGATTGTGCAGGTCACCGTCTGGCCCGACGCCGTGCACCCCGCCGGCAGCGTGCCGAGGGTCAGACCGCTCGGGATCGTGTCGGTGATCGTGCTGGCCGCCGTCGTCGGCGATGTGCTGGTGTTGGTCACCGCAAGGGTGTAGCTGGCGGGGACGCCAACCGTGAAGCTCGCTGCGCTTGCTGTCTTCGCGATCGACAGCTGGGGCGCGATGACGGGGTGCGTGGTGCTGCAGGGCGAGCACACCGGGTCCGGATCGCCGCCATTGCCGGTGATGGCCACCGCGTTGGCCACAGATCCCACGGCAGAGGTGTTCACCGTCGCCGTATACGACAGCGCATAGCTGCCGACCGGGGTTCCAGCGGGCAGGCTGCAGACCAGGGGATTCGCGCCGTTGCAAGTGAAGGGTCCGGCCGTGACGGTGCCGAGGCTGAGGCCTGCGCCCAGCGTGTCGGTGAGCTGCAGACTGCTGACCAGGCTGCCGCCGGTGATGACGACCTGCACGTTGTAGGTGATGCCACCACCGATCGAAACCGCCGTACCCGTGACCGGCACCGACACCTTGCTGACGGTCACCTCGGGCTGCGCCTGGATCAGCGTGCTGCCATTTGCCGTGTTGTTGGCGGTGCTGGACTCGGGCGTCGTGGTGCTGATGCTGGACGACACTGGCACCGTCCCCGGCGCCGGGGCGGTGTACTGGAAAGCGAGACTGAAGCCGTCACCGGGGTTCAGGCTGGCCGGAAGCCCGGTGAAGCTCACCACGCAGGTGCCCGGGTCCACGCTGAAGGTGGCAGGCGCAATGCCGGGGAAGTCGATGCCTGCCGGGCAGTTGCCGGGGCTGCCGATGGTCACGCTGTAGACCAGGCCGTCGGCCGTCGAGGTGGCGGCGCCCAGATTGCTGAAGCTCACCGTACCCGACACGGTCGAGCCGGTGACCGCTGAAGCCGGCACAGTCACGGTGGTCGCGACATCGGCAACGATGATGCTGGTGCTTCCACTGGCGCTGTTCGGGGCGATCTGACCCGGCGCTTCGTTGGTCGCGCTGACCGTGGTCTGCACAATCTGCGGCCCGCTGTTGGGTGCCGGGTAATTGAACTCGAACACCAGCTGCGAGGTGGGCTGGATGGCCGCGGGCAAGGTCGCCGGCATACCTGCGAAGGTGACCACGCACGTCGCGGGGTTGTAGCTGGCCACCGTCACGCCGGGCGGAAGCAGGGTGAAGTTCACGCTGGCCGGGCAGTTCCCCGGCGTACCAATGCGCGCGGTGTAGTTCACGCCAGTCGCCTCGGTATCGCCGGCGTTGTAGAACACCAGGGTGCCGAACACGGTCTGTCCGGGGAAGGCGCTGCTATCGACAGTGACCACCGTGCCGACATCGGCGCCGATCACCGGCGCCACCACCGTCACCGGCTCGGAGAACGAGGGCGTGCGCTCCAGTGCCCACAGGTCCAGGCCCTTGGCGGTACCGAAATGCGTCGCTGCGTTGTTGACGCAATCCGTATTCGGATCGTTGGTGACCTGCGGATAAAAGCGGTAGTAGATGCCAGCGCCGTTGAAGTTGGAATCACTGGAATCGACGCCCAGCAGGGAGTGGTTGGGCGTCGGCTGCACCTGCAGATTGCCGGCACCGCAGAGGTGTCCATTGAGCTGGCCCACCGCCGTACCGTTGCGGGTGACGTAGCCACGGTCGTCGAAGTAGACGATGGCATCCTGCGAGCCGTTGAGCTTGCGCACGGTAGGCCCGCCAAGCGCCATACCTTCGGTGTCGATGATCGGGAAATGCACCTCGCCGTTGCGGCCGGCGATGCGGTAGCGATAGCCCGAGCCCACGGGGAACAGCGCGCCCGAGTTGTCGCGGCCATTCCACCAGACCGTATGGGTACCCGACAGCGCGTTGCCGGTCAGCACCTTGTTCAGCGGGTTGGCAGGGTCGAAGTTGACGCCGTCACGGCTGACCACGATCTCGTAGGTCAAGGTGTTGATCGTCGTGAAGGTGAACACGCCACCGGCGCCGAGCGTCGTGGTGTCGCTACTGACGGTGCCAGTAAAGGCCACACTGATGAGCTGGGGCACCGGCGGCACCGTGGGCAGACCGAGCGCACCCAATACGCGCTCGACTTCAGCATCGTTGGGCCCGGTGTCGCGAACATCGGAAAAGAACATCGGGTACTGCGGGGGCTGGGCGGACACACCGCTACCGGCCGGCAGGATGTTGGTCGCAAGCTGGTTGTCGCCACGCACGCTCTTGTACAGGGGCGCACCGCCATCGAGGAAACCCGCGCGGTTGGCGTAGAGCGCATAGGCGAACGGGTCGAGCGCGTTCATGCGCTGCTCGTAGCGGTAGCCGTCCTCGGTGATGTAGTAGAGGGCATGGAACACGCGTCCGGCAGCGCCATTGCCACCGGTGCGGCCGATCCAGGCATAGGTGAACAGGCGACCGTTGATGTCGGTGCGGGTGTTGGCAGCGGCTCGCACCTGGACTTCCCAGGCTGAGACCTGGTTCGCCAGGATCTGCGGCGCATTCTGCGCGGGGGTGGCTGCCAGGGTCTGAGTCCCCGACGTCGCCCCCGTGAAGCGCACGCCATAGACGCCGCTGACCGGCGCGCGATAGGCGCAGGGCAACCAACCGTCGGTTGCGGTGACGGTGCCGTCGGCGCTGTTGGGCCCGGCCAGCTCGGCAGCACGCGTGGCGATGGATCCGCGGCCGGTGCCGCCGAAGCTGCCGGCAGGGGGACTGTTGGAGGAACAGGTGAAGTCCGCGCTTGCCGGAACCGTTTCAAGGCCGCGCACGCCGAAGGACTGCGGGTTGTAAACGAAGATGTCACCGCCGTTGCTGCGGTTGCGTGAGCCCAGCAGGATGAACTCACCCGCCTGCGCGTACACGTAGAGAAACTGACGGTTCTGGGCAACGCCGGCATAGGCCGCATTGTTGGTCAGGTCCATCGGCGCGCGCGCGCCAGCCGCCGGGTAGCTGGCCGGGAACAGCGAGCGGCTGCCTTCGGCCAGCACCAGAGCCGGCACGGACAGCAGCGCCAGCGCGGCAAGCAGGACGAGCAGGCAGCGATCAAGGAGAGCGGCGCGCCCGAGGGCGATCCCGCGTCTGGAGGTGTGTGTGTCCAATGCAAACTCCGATGGATGGGAGGAACCGACCGGAGGCTCTTGGGCGTCCTGGCCGCTGTGCTACGACTAGCGCGCCCGAATCAGCACGAAACGCGCCAAGAACTTTGCCACAGCCGCCATAAATGGAAAACGATTGTGAAACGAATGCCGGGCAGCAGAACATCCGCGTTCACGGTCGGGTCTTCCCTTACCCAGCGCCGTCAGGAGCCCGCCGCCACCCTGCTGCAGGCGGGCGACTGGCATGAATGACTTCACGGATCAGGGCCAAGGCTTGCGTGGGGCCTACACCTCGGACCACGCATGACGCTGCAGGTCACATAGAGACTTCTGAAACGGGCACGCGGCTGCAGCGGGAGCATTGCGCGATGTTCAAAACGCGCCTCCAAACGAACTGTCGCCCGCGGTGCATGCCGATCCGGAGAGTGGCCTTGGCCCGCGAACTGAACGCTGCCAGCGGATTTGCGTCGAGCGCTCAAGCGCGCCGGGGTCGGCCATCTGAACGCGTCGGATTTCCGGCACACACCGTCGACGTCAGCCACGTGCGCGCAGCCAGTCCAGAAAATCCGTCGCTTCAAGCGGCGGGCTGTGCAGGAAGCCCTGCAGCTGGGCGCAGCCAAGGCCGCTGAGCAGGGCTTGCTGGGCCTCGGTCTCCACGCCTTCGGCAAGCGTGGAAAGCTCCAGCGAGCGCGCCAGGGTGAGGATGCTGCGCACGATCGCGGCGGCGCCGTGGTCCTGCGGCAGGCCGGCGACGAAGCTGCGGTCCACCTTCAGCTTGGTCAGCGGAAAGCGGTGCAGGTAGGCGAGGCTGGACCAGCCGGTGCCGAAGTCATCGATGCTCAGGCCCAGGCCCAGCGCCGCCAGCGCCTGCAGCTGCTGCGCGCTGTGTTCGGTCTGCTCCATCAGCGTGGACTCGGTGATTTCCAGCTCCATGCCGGCCCCGGGCAGGCCATGACGTCCGAGCGCCGCACTGACCCGCGCCGGCAGGTCGCCATGGCGGAACTGGTCCGGCGAGACATTGAGGCTGACGAACAGCTGGCCGAAGCCTTCGGCCGTGAGCCAGGCCTTGAGCCGGCAGGCCTCCTCGATCACGAAGCCGCCGATGGCGGCGATCAGGCCGGACTCCTCGGCCACGGGTATGAAGCGCGCAGGCGGGATGTCGCCCAGCTCGGGATGCCGCCAGCGCAGCAGCACCTCCAGGCCCAGCGCACGGTGCGGAGGCCGCGACTCGACGATCGGCTGCATGACCAGGCGCAGCTGGCCACGCCCCAGTGCGCGCGCCAGCTCGCGCTGCAGCCGCACCTGGTAGGCCACGCGCTCGCCCATCGCCGCGTCGTAGCGCGACAGGCCGCGCCGACCGGCGGAGATCGCGAGGTCCGCACAGCGCAGCAGCGCCTCGCCGCCGGCTGCATCCTGCGGATAGCAGGCCAGGCCCGCGCGCAGCTCCAGGTCGAACTCGATGCCGAGCACGTCCAGCGGCAGCAGCTGCACCTGCTGCAGCTGCTCGACCAGGGACGGCGGCAGCAGCGCATCGTCCGCCGGCAGTTCGAGCAGCAGGGCGAAATCGTCCTGGCCGAAATGGGCGATGCAGCTGGCGGTGCCGTCGAAGCAGGTGGCCAGGCGCTCAACCACTTGGCCGAGCAGCGCGTGTGCGTGGGTCATGCCGAACACATCGCGGAACTCGCCGAAGCGCTCGACGCGCAGCCGCAGCAGGGCCAGTGGCCGCGCTGGCGCGCTGTCGATCCAGGCCTGCGCGGTCAGCAGCAGGCCACGCTCGTTGAGCGCGCCGGTGACTGGATCGTGCTCGGCGAAGTAGCGCGTCTGCAGCTCGCGGCGATGGCGTTCGCCGATGTCGGTGGCGATCTTCGACACGCCCACGCAGCGGCCGTCGCGGTCGATGATCGGCGACAGCGACAGCTGCACCTGCACGGCGCTGCCGTCGCGACAGACGCGCACCGCTTCCGCGCGCACCTGCGGCTCGCCGGACAGCACGCGCTTGAGCAAGGCTGCCGCGGATTCGCGATCCTCCGGGGCCGCCAGCATCGAAACCGGCCGCCCGATCGCCTCGGCCTCGCTGAAGCCGAACAGGCGCTCAGCGCCGAGGTTCCAGCTGACGATGTGTCCCTGCAGGTCAAGCGAAAGAATGGCGTCGCCCGAGCTGCGGACGATCGCGGCCAGCCGCTCGGCGGTCTGCCGTTCGCCCTCGCGCTCGGTGATGTCCATGGCGAAGCCGCCCAGCAGACGGCGCCCACCCTGCTCGCCCAGGGGGAACTTGCAGGTTTCGAACAGGCCGCGGCTGCCGTCGGCGCGCAAGCCGGGCTCGAGCAGATGCTCGGGCACGCCGCCCGCGTCGATGCGGCGGTTGTTCTGCAGATAGAGCGCGGCCAGCTCCGGGCTGTAGCAGTCGCGCAGCGTCGTCGGCAGCTGCCGGGCCCCGCGCGAGGCCAGGACCTCGGCGTAGGCCGCATTGGCGGCGAGGATGTTGCCCTCGGTATCGCTGATCCAGGCGCGACCCGGCCAGTGGTGCAGGAAGGCCTGCAGCATGGCCTCGGTCTGCTTGCGGTCGCTGATGTTCTCGGCCGTCACCGCCACGCCGTCGCGCAGCGGCACCACCTGGTGACGCATCCAGCGCAGCCCGGCCGGATACTCCGGCACCTCGAACTCCTCCACGAAGGCCTGGCCGGTTTCCAGCACGCGTCGGCAGTGGCCGATCAGCACCTCGGTGCGGCTGCCCGGCAGACACTCGCGCAGCACCTGCCCGACCAGGGCGCGCGGGTCCTGCTGCAGCAGCTCGCCGCCCTTGACATTGGCGTACTCGATGCGGAAATCGACCACGCTGCCCGCGGCATCACGCTGCGCCGAGGTGATGTAGAGCGCCGACAGCGCGCTGGCCGCCGCACCGGCGAACCAGTCGTTGAGGCGCGACTGCTCCAGCTGCATCGCCCTTGCATCGGTGCGATCGCTCTGCAGGAACAGGAAGCCCTGCAGCGCGCCCTGTGCATCGCGCAGCGGCAGCAGGCGGCTGCGCAGGCGCATCGCGCTGCCGTCGCGACGCTCGGTGTCCAGCTCGACCTCGGTGGCCTGGCCGCGTCGATAGGCGGCGCGGATCTGCGCGCGCGTGGACTCTGCCGTGGCCACCCCACCCAGCCTGCGCAGCGGCTGCCCCAGCACCTCGGCACGCGGCCAGCCGGTGCTGCGCTCGAAGGCGGCATTGACGTAGCGCACATAGGGCCCGCCCTCGCCGGCGCTGCCGAGCGCCGCATCGGTGACGACCACCAGCTCCTCGATGTGCTCAAGGCAGTGCAGGGCCCAGCGGTAGTCCAGCGCGACGTCGCGGCTCATGTGCCTCCCGGCGGCCTGTCCTGCCCGACCCTGCGGGCCAGGGAACGCGGCTCGCCTGCATAACACATGCCGACAAGGCGCTGCGACAGCGACGGAATTCTGCCGAGGCTGCAGCGGCGCGGTCCGACTGCCAGCGGCGCGATGGCGCTAGCGCGCGCCGACCCGCGCGTTCGCGCGCAGCCAGTCCAGCCCGCCCGTGCGCGTCCACAGCGGCAGATGTTCGTCGCGGAACAGCCAGGCCTCCTCGTCACCGCCAAGAACGACGCCGTAGGCATCACCGCGCGGACGCTTCGGCGGCTTCGGCGCCAGCAGCATCCGCGCGATCTTCGGGTAGTCCGCCACCGCGCGCGCCAGCATTGCGCGCGCCGAGGCTTCGTTTCCCAGCAGATGCAGGGCCAGCGCGGACTGGTACTGCATCTCCGGCAGATCGTCCGGATAGCGCTCGGCGAGCGCGGCCGCTTCGGCGTAGTCGCCGCGCTGCAGCAGCAGCGCCATCAAGGGCATGCGCAGGCCCTGGTTGTCCTGCGGGTTCAGCTCGTCCACCAGCCAGCGCAGGGTGCTGAGCGCGGCATCCGTCTCGCAGCCCAGCTCGATCCGCAGCAGGGCCAGATCGGCAAGCAGGCTGAGCGCCGTGCGGTTCTGCAGCCAGCCCCATTCCAGCGCAAGCCCCTCGGCCTTGTGGGCGCGCAGGTTTTCGCGCAGCAGGGCCTCCGCGCGCTTCAGCAGCGGCAGGGCGAAGCGCTCGCCCACGCCGGGCAGTGGGCGGCTGTGCGCAATGCCTTCCAGCGCGGCGATCAGCTCGAAGCTGTGCCAGAGCAGGGGCGCCTGCGCCAGCACCGGCCCCAGCTCGGGATCGCCGCCGCCCTGTTGCGCCCGCGCCATGCGCGCTTTGATCGTGCGCAGCGCCTTGGCCAGCGCCGGCGAAGGCTCCAGCGGACCGGCCGACTCCGAACTGCGGTGTGGGAAGTGATAGTGGGCCTGCGGTGGAGGCGCCGCCCTGAGCAGCGCCTCCAACTCGGCCAGCGCCGGCTCGTGCTGCGCGGCGATCTCGCCGAAGGCGGCTGCGCCCTCGCGGGCCACCGACTGCGCCAGCTCGATCAACCCCTGCAGTTCGGGATCACGCCGACGCTGCAGCGACTGCACCCAGAAGCGCGCGCGTTCGCGGGCCTGCGCCTCATCGCCCTGCGCGATGAGCAGCAGCAGCTCCAGATGGCACAGGCTCGGCGAATCCGGCAGGACCTGTTGGGCGGCCTTGAAGAAGGCCCAGGCCTCGGCGGTTTCGCCGCGATCATGCGCGATGGCCGCCTGGCGCTGCAGCAGCGCGGCGACCGTGCCGCGATCGCCATGCTGCAGGCCGCGCTCCAGCAGCTGCTGCTTCTTGCGCGGCTTGTGCAGGGCGTCGTAGCAGTCCAGCAGGCAGTCGAGCAGCGGCTCGTGCGGCTCGGTGAAATGGCGTTCGTCCTTGAACCAGGGCTCAAGCAGCGCCAACAGCTCCTGGTAACGACCCGCGCCCTGCCATTCATGCGCCACATGCACCAGCATCGGACGCGACAGCTTGCTGCCTGCCAGCTCGGCCCAGCGCTTGCGCTGCAGCACCTCCAGCAGGAAGGACAGGAAGTTGACCTGTTTGAGCGGCAGCCGCTGCTCGGCGTCCTGGCAGCAGTGCTTGTACTTGCGGCCCGATCCGCAGTGACAGGGCGAGTTGCGCTCGATCGGCGGCAGGCGGCCGGCCGCGTACTGCAGATGCGGATTCGGGCAGTGCGCCCACACCGCGCGCGCCATCAGCATCAGCATCGGATAGACGGTCTCGGGCGGCGTGCCGGAGGCCTCCCAGTCCTTGCGGTACAGGTCGACGAGGGACGCCACGCGATCACGGTAGGCGGTGAAGTCCGGCGCGCGGTTGAGCACGTCCACGCAGGCACGGATCCAGTGATCGAGACGGTCGGGAAAAGCATCGTTCGCCATGCGGGGGTAGGAGCTGTGTCTGGA
The DNA here is from genome assembly GCF_937888285.1 of uncultured Aquimonas sp. Classification (GTDB taxonomy): domain Bacteria; phylum Pseudomonadota; class Gammaproteobacteria; order Xanthomonadales; family Xanthomonadaceae; genus Aquimonas. The sequence goes on along the minus strand of NZ_CALART010000021.1, from coordinate 43,897 downwards.
CACGCCAAAGCTTAGCGTGTGGAAGACGGTCCATCTTCGCGCTTCCGCTGTCGCGAGCCCGCGGCATGCGGCATGCGCCGAGCCTGCACGCGGTGTCGCGCCTGCGCGCTCAGCGCAGGGAGCGCCCCTCGTAGGCCTGCATCAGCAGCGGCTTCAGGGCATCGAGCTCGTCAATGGAGCCCAGCGTGATCTCAAGATCGCCCGTACCCCAGTGACCAATTTCGCGCACGTCGCGCGCATTGGGCGGCAGCGTCGCCAGCGCGCCGGGGTCGAGATGCAGATAGACCAGCAGCCGGCTCTTCTGCAGCACCACGGTGGCGAAGTTCTTCAGGCGCTTGTAGGCGGCGTAGAGCTTCAGCTCCTTGTGCTGCACGTCGTCACCCAGAGAGAGCAGGTAGTCATGCAGCGCGTCCAGCAGCTCGCGCTGCGCGGGTGTCAGCAGCTGCAGGGATTCGCTGTAGGGTCGATCCCTGCCGCGCGGCGCGGCGTCTTCGCTGTCGATAGAGGTATCGACCATCGGCGCAACCTCAACCGTGGACTCGCTCGGCCTGAGGCTTCGATTGCCACGATTGTTCGCTGATCGGCCGTTCCTGCCCGAGGCGCTGACCGCATTGGCCAGCTCCAGCAGCAACAGATCGGCGCCGAAGCGGCGATAGCGGATCAGTTCGATGTTACGGTCGATTTGCTGCACCGCGTGGCCGTCGAACTTGGTGAAGTCGGCCGCGATGCAGACCAGCCGTGGCGCGCTCCAGTCGATGCGCTGCGCGGCCTCGGCCCCCAGCACGTCCATCACCAGAAGCTTGAACTCGGCCTTGTGGTCGAGCAGCCAGTCCAGATAGAACAACCCCTGGTTGATCACGTTCTCTCCGACCGAACGCTTGTACTCCAGGATCACCGGACAGTCGTTCTCGTCGATACCCAGCGAATCGATGCGCCCGCCGTGGGTCTTGCTGGTGGAGTACTCGGTGGCCAGAAAGCGGATGCCCAGCAGCGCATCGAGGTTGGCCTCGATCAAGGTCTGCAGCGGCTTCTCAAGATCCGAGGCATCGCCCTGCAGTTCGGCGGCTTTGCCGGCGGTGAGGCGGAAGAGGCGGATGTCGCTCATGCGCAACCTACTGGAGGAGACGACTCGGCGAGTAGATCTCGCAGAAGCTGCTTTAACCGATCATTTCCCTCTTCGCACCGGAGTCGTAGCATTCTGAAGACTGCGGCCTTTAGGAATGCTCTCTCTCGCATGCCGCCGCCCGCGCAAAATCGCTCGTACCGCTTAAGCGCTTCAATCAAGTCAGCGTCGGTATCGCTAGGTTGTTGCGCGCTTTGCGCCCAGTTACGAAAGTCCCACAGCCACGCCGGGTAGCCTTCGTCGAGATGGTCTCGTCGGAAGCGCTCGCGAATGGAGAACACAGCGTCCCAGGTCAGCACAGCTGGTACGTCAGGCTCAAACTTGATCGTCCAGCAAGGCATGGCGGGTGTTGAGCCGTCGAACGGATCACTGTCGTCGAGCACCAATTTGATCTCGGTATGGTTGTAGGGGTCGAAGGCCACGCGACGCACGCCATCCCCGTCGAAAAGCAGGTCAATCGCGAGTTTGTAGTTCGAGTTGCACTTGTGCCCCATAGGTACGAGGTTGCGCAAGTTGGCGGCTGCAAAAGGGTAGCGACTCTTGGCAAGGTAGTGGTCCAAGGCCTCGCGCGGTGCCCCAGGTGCATCGAAGTACTCTGTGCCGCAGAACGGGCAGACATGTGCGATCGCCGAGTCGTAGATAGCCTTATAGTGCTCATCACGAACCCCGAGATCCGTGAGCAGTGCGAAAGCAAAGTCAAAAAGCGCGGTCACAGCCTCACGAATAGCCGCAGGCAGCGCTTCGAGCGCCACGCAGTTGCAGGCGTTGGACAGCAGTTCCTCAATACGGTTCTGATCGGTGACGGCGGCGAGAACGCCGTCCCTCTCACCCTTCGACGATAGCGTCCGCAGCGCCAGGTTGTACGCCTTGAACCGGTCTCGCAGCCCAGTGCGCGACTTCAGCATTTCTCGGTACTTGTCAGGCAGGATGTTGGGCCAGGCCGGGTAGCGTTTCCCAGCGTCTACCAAAGCGTGCACGTTCTTGACCGCTGCCAGCACGCACTCGTGAAGCCAATTGTTTTGCGTCGCAGCAAGTGGGTAGCCGAAAAACATCGCTATGCGGACTCTTGCTAAGAAATCTGGCGAAGGTGGTCCATCAAGAACACCTTTTCGACTGAGTCTCCTAACTTCTCGATGCCGTCCTTTATTGCTTCCGCGTCCTCGCTGGCCATCAATTCTTTGATCTCACGTCGCGGCAGTTCCGACATCGGCGGTCGAACGTCGAAGCACTCTCCCAGAATTGCATCGAAAGTTGTGCCGAAGGTCTCGATGTCAGGTCGGCGAACCTCCACCTTGGAGTCGCCCTTCTTGAAGATCAGCACATTGGTTCGCGGCATGTCCGACGGGACAAACGGCGAGTGCGTTGTCAGCAGGCAGTCCTGCTGTGCGGCCCCACTTCCCGCTTCGCCGCGCTTACCGCTCGCCGTGGGCAGATCCATCAGCCGCGAAATGAACTTGACGCGCCACTGTGGGTTGAAATGCGACTCCGGTTCGTCAAACAGAAACAGCACGTTGGGAAACGATGCCATGCACATTGTTCCAAGAATCTGCGCGAGCTGGTGCTCGCCGTCGGAGAGCGACACATAGTCAACAACACCTTGACCGAACTTAGGTGTGAACCGAACTTGCTCAAAGCGGAAGACCCGGTCTTCATCTTGCGGTTCCGGCAAACGCGATGCGAAGCGCCGCGTCTTGATGTCGCGCAGCAATCGTTCACGAGTGACCTTCGGAATCGCCAGGTCATTCAGCATCGCTAGCTTGTGAAGCGCCGAGTACAGCTCGAGTGTGGACGCCCAGAACGACAGAAAAGCCATGCGCGTTTCGTCCGTCAGCAGGAAGTCAAAGACGTAGGTCTCAGTCTTCTCGTCGTAGGCGTGGCAGGTCGAGCACCGTCTCAGCTGGTCGATGTAGCGCTCAAGCTCATCGGTCAGCTGCACACCTTTGCGCTTCCGCGTTGCCGACTCACGGGCTGAAAGCTTCGGGACGGCGCGGTGTGCCAGTTGAATTACGCAACGGAACGAATGGAGGTCGCTGAGCTTTGCGTCTTGGAGCAATGCAGACCTCTCCTGCGCAGACCCAAGGAGCAGGTTGGCGGCGAGCACCTCGAGGTGCGTGCCGTAGTCCACGAGCATCAGCCGCGTATCGGCAATTGGCTGAGAATTTTCGATAGAATCATTGCTCAGCGCCCGCTTGCCGACTGCGTCGGCATAGCCGCTACGGCTCACGAGGAACGGCAGGCTCAGGGTCTCGTTGTCGCCAGACGTGTAGCCAACGACACGCGAGGGGAGAAGTTCGTGGGTCGCAGGCTCCTCCAACGAGCATTCAACCCACTCAAGACCATCTTTCCTTTCCACCTTGAGCACTGGGCGCCGTTTGCCTTCACTGCGGCGAGAAAGCCGAACGAACAACGGCGCGCTGGTCCCCTTGGGGCGAAGCACGTACTCGATCTCGAACTGAAGATCCTCATTTCCTTTCGCGCGCTCCTCATTCGGAACACAGGCGTGGAACACAGTCTGGAACGCCTCGGCAACCACCTGAAGAAACTGCGACTTCCCCGCTCCGTTAGGTCCGACAAGACAGAGCGGATTGAATGGCTCGGGCCCGTTCTGCGTTCCTCGCAAGCTGATATCGAGCCCGTCAAGTAGCCCGCCACAGGTCGACGCCTTAATGATGCGGACGCGGGTGAGCTTCACGGCTTCGCTCGCACGAGCTGCATCGCTTTGCTCTCCTCGTCAAAGACCTGCCGGACAACCGGGCTTGGTTCTTCCAGCAACTCGAAGAGCGCTGTCTTCAGATGCTCGTAATCGCCTGATACCTGCGCCCTTAGGTCGTTAAACGAGAAGCGATCCATCTTGAAATTCAGAATCGCAGCCCTGACGGTTTCCTTTCCTAATTTTCTCACGGTCGGTCGCTTCCCCAGTGTCTTCGCAGGTCTGCGCGTTGTCTCCAACGCAGCTTGTGCATCGGTGGCTCTTAGTTCCGTCAGAATGGCGCTGGCCGGCTCGTCGTTGGGGTCTTGCGGAACGAGTTCGCCGCGGAAGGCCTTGGCAAGGGTGAGCGGCGTGAGCCGGAGGACTTGCTTTGCGCTCGCGTCATGACGACGTTCGATCTCGCTAGCGAGGTTCATGAGTGCCTGAACGCGCTGAACGATCGAAGCCTGGTGTTCTATCGACGGTAGAGGGAATGCAACGCCTTCAAGGTCTGGTTGCGAAACCTTCCAGATGCCGGCGGTTGTCTTTGCGGCTGCCTCGATCTGCTTCCGAACGACAGGTGCAGCCCAAACAACATCCAAGTAGTCGGGCAGGAGGCGTGACGTGTCAGGTCGAATCCGGATCATGGTGTCAGGGAAAGCGACATCGTCAGAGCAGTTGGCAACTTTGCCCCCGCGCCCCACCAATTCCTTGGAGCCGTTGCCTCGCGAGACCAAGTAGTCACCGTCTCGAATCACAAAACGCTGCACGTCCCTTACGCCAGTCCAGTCGCCGGTTTTCGTTGCTGTCAGATCAATTCCTGATTGCTTCAATGCGGTAAGGCGCAGGACCTTCAGCCCGCTACCGTCCCTTACCGACTTGCCATTGCGCATTGGCTCGGCGAGGACCGAGCCAAGCTTGACGACATCTGCTGGCGGTCCGTTTTCGTCGATCAGCGCGCCCGAGGCCGCTGCATCCAGAACAGCGCTCCGAAACCGCTTGAGCAACGCCGGGATCGCCTCTAGGCGGTCCTGGCAGGCTTGGATGCGCGCCAGGAGGGTGTCGAGTTGGTCGGCGATACGGGTCTGTTCAGCCCGTGGCGCAACGGGGACGGGATACGCGGCCACGCGACTGGGCTGGGCACGAGTCAGGGAGCCACCGACGCCCGATACCTCACTGCACAAGAGCGAGCGGAACGAGGGTTCGCTGAAGTAGTGCTTCGCAAACCGGGGTACCAAGGCGTCAGATCGAAAGCCGATCCACTCTGATGAAGCGATCTGCTCGAGATCGCCAAGGGGGCCTACCTCCCAGACACGGTTGATGCGAGGGTTGATCTTGCAAACGAGAACATCACCAGGACTCACCGTCTGCTTCGTCGAGCCGATTGCGTGACCTGGAAGCTGCTCGGGACGCCCAGTTGGAAAGCTCGGTACGCTGTAGAGTTCAAAGACCTCGTCCGGCCGCGAGGCCGGATTGATGGTCCCACTGCTGAATGAGTTCAGTTCGCCGAATGACGCCACCTCCCAGCCATCTGGAAGATCGCTGGCGTTCGTCGCAGAGCCAGTCATGCGACTAGCCCTTCGCCATCGCCCGACGACTCCTCGGCAATCGCTGCCTCCAACATCGAATCCGGGTCCTCGCCCAATTCCTCCAGTAGCGAGCGCAGCTCAGAGACTGCGGCGTTCAACTCCTTGAGCGCTAGCCCGGCCACGATTGAAGGATCGTCACGCGACTGATCGGCGGACGCAGCGCCGGTGTCCTTGAGCCAACTGATGTCCAGGCTGTCGCCGCGCTGCGCGATCTGCTCGCGCGTGAATCGGCGCCAGCGGCCCGCCTCGCCGCTGTCCTGCCGTGCCGCCAGCGCAGCCGGCCCGCCTTGCGGGTCGCTGCCGAACACGTCCTCGAATTTGTCGCGCGGCTGGCTGGGCGGCGCATCGGGCGGCGTGCGGAAGTAGTCGCGCGTGAAGGGCGTGCGCTTGCCGAAGGCGGGCATATTGGCCCGCATGTCGTAAACCCACACTTCCTTGGTATTGCCCTTGTCGGTTTCGCCGCGGGTGAAAAACAACACATTCGTCTTCACGCCCTGGGCGTAGAAGATGCCGGTGGGCAGGCGCAGGAGGGTGTGCAGATTGCACTTGTCCATCAGGTCGCGCCGGATGTCGGTGCCGATGTTGCTCTCGAACAGCACGTTGTCGGGCAGCACCACGGCTGCGCGGCCGCCGGGCTTCAGCGCGCGGTAGATGTGCTGCAGGAAGGCGAACTGCTTGTTGCTGGTTTCGAAGGTGAGGTCATTTCGCGTGGGCAGGCCGCCGCCCTTCTTGGTGCCGAACGGCGGGTTGCTGAGGATCAGCGTGGCGTCCGGTAGCTGATAGTGGTCATTGCTCAGGGTGTCGCCGTAGAGCACGCCGCCTTCGATGCCGTGCAGCAGCATGTTCATCAGTGCCAGACGGTGGGTGTCCTGCACCAGCTCCATGCCGTGGAAGGTGTGGAGCCGGTACTTGCGCTGCGCCTCTTCGCTGAGGCTGTCGAAGTCGTTGTGCCGGCGCAGGTAGTTGTTGGCCGCGATCAAGAAACCACAGGTGCCGGCCGCTGGATCCTGGATGACGTCGCCCAGCTGCGGCTGCATGACGGCCACGATGCTGTCGATCAGATGCCGGGGCGTGAAGTACTGGCCGGCGCCGCTCTTCTTCTCGCCGGCGTTACGCTCCAACAGGTCTTCGTACAGGTCGCCCAGGTCGTCGCGGTCAACGCTGTACCAGTCCAGGCTGTCGATGTCGGTGACCAGCTTGCTGAGCGTGGCCGGCTTGGTGATGAAGGTGTTGGCGTTGGCGTAGATCTGCTGCACCGCGCCGCGGCCGTGCAGGCCGTAGTCGAGCAGCATCTCTTTGTAGGTATCCAGCCGATCGGGGGCCGAGGCGTTGAGCAGGTCGTCCCAGCGGGTGCCGGGCTGTTGAACTTTCGGTCCGTTCTTCTTCTTGGGGTCTTCAAGCTTCCAGACGGTAAGCCGATCCTCCTGCCCTGTCTCCTTCATCATCTTGAGGAACAGCAGGTAGGTCAGCTCGCTCAGGTACTGGTGGTAGGTAACACCGTCGTCGCGCAGCACATGGCACAGAGACCACAGCTTGGCGCCGACATCGAGCGTGGCGTTGGGGTTGGACATGGGGATCAACTCATTGGACCGACGCCATCGATGCGATGTGCGCCAAGGGGGTGGATCGTACCCGCTGCGGGGCCGGCTATTGGCGCTCAGGCAGCGGGTTGGTCCGAGGGCGACCAGATCGCGTCGTTGAAGGCCTGCAAGGTTTGCAGCAGCTGCCCATCGAAGGTGCGATCGAGCCGGCTGAAGCCGCCGCCGTCGCGACGGAACAACAGGTCGGGGTCGTCCAGCGCTTCACGATCAACGATGCCGTTGGCTTTGGTCTGCTCGGCAATGCTGCGCAGCCAGCGCCGCTGCGGGTCTGTCCAAGGGCGGCCGTGGGGCGGCCGCGAAAGGACTTTCTGCAGCGCGTGCTCCACGCGCTCCGCGTAGGGCAGCAGTGGGTCGCCGATCGCTGCACGACGGATATGGCCGATGATGCGGGCGGCGATGTCCTGATTGGTCATGGCCCGCCACGCGGTGTTGAGCTTGGTCTCGCTATAGCCGGCCTGATCCAGCGCGATGGCGAGCTCGCGCAGCTGCTTGCGGGTGAGTTCGCGCGGGCGCTGCAGCACGGTGAGCAAGGCAGGGATCTCGTTGCCATGGCTGCGGATGAATTCGACAAATGCTTGCAGGTAGTCTTCCGGCCGCGTGGCCTCACCGAAGCCGGGCGTGACTTCCAGCAGGCGGTCGGGATGGGCGGACACCAGCACGCTGGGCTCCTCGCCTTCGCCTTTGCGATCCAGCAAACGGCCGATGCCTGCGCGCTGGGCAAACCAGGCGCGCAGCTCGCCCGGCGGCAAGGTGCGCAGGTGCTTGAGGCTGGCTTGCAGCGGAGCACCCAGCAAGGTTTCGACCTGCGCACGAGTCTCGTCGCCCAAATGGCGACGCTTGCGCTGCAGCTTGGCCACGAACTGATCGCGCGTGAGGCTGAGCGCGGCTTCGTCCTGCAGGCTGCCCAGCTCGCTCTCCAACTGCTCAAAGGCGATGTTGGGGTTGACCACCACCGGCCGCATGGCGGTGAGCTTGTCGAGGGCTTCGAAGATGCGCACGGCATCGAAGACACGGAAGCTTTCTTTGTCCACGCCGGGCTCGATGTCGGGGCAGAGGCGTGTGGCTCGGCCCAACATCTGATCGAACAGAATGCGGCTGCTGATTCGCCGCAGGAACACCAGATTGCAGATGCGCGGCACGTCGATGCCGGTGGTGAGCAGGTCGACCGTCACGGCCACATTCGGCAGGCGCTCGTTGCGATAGCGGCGGATCAGCTCGCTCGGCTTGTCCGCGCGGCCGGTGATCTTGACCACGGCGTCGTCTTCAACGCTGCCGTAGCGGTGAGCAAAGGCTTGCTTGAGCAGGTGCACCACCAACTCGGCATGCGCATCGTTGGCGCAGAAGATGAGGGTCTTGCGTTGGCCGGCGGGATCGAGCTCGCCGGCCAGGTAATCGCAGACCACGCGGTTGAAGCTCTCGGTGACGACCTTGCGGTTGAAGTCGTCGACTTCGAGCTTGATGTCATCGGGCGCCTGAAACAGCTCGACCTCGCCGCTGATCAGCATGTAGCGCATGACCTCCTCTCCGACACGCCAGCGAATTCCCTGGCTGGAGAGTTCGGTCTTGATCTGCAGCGGCGGCTCGTAGTCGACCAGGTAGCCGTCGATGACGGCTTCGCGGTAGCCGTAGGAGTACACCGGAGCGCCGAAAATCTCCGAGGTGTGCAGCGCCGGCGTGGCAGTCAGGCCGATCTTGACGGCGTCGAAGTAGTCGAGCACACGGCGGTACTTGGAGATGTAGTCCTCTTGCCCGCGGAAGCCCAACTCGGTGTCTGACAGCTCGCGGTCCAACAGGTAACCGCGATGGCATTCATCCACGACGATGCAGTCGTACTGATCGACGGTGGGCGGCGGGCTGTCCTCATCGCCACCCAAGACGCGCGCGACCATGCCCTGCACCGTGGCGATATGCACCGAGGTAGAGGCTTCGGGCTTGGCGTCCTCCAGCCCGCGAATGCCAAAGGTGTCAGCGAAGGTCTGCAGGTTCTCCATCCGCGTTTCGTTGAACGCCCCAAGGGCCTGCTCACCCAGTGCGGTGCGATCGACCAGAAACAACACGCGCCGGAAGCGGCCGGTCTTCAGCAGCCGGTAGACGAGGGCGATACAGGTTTTGGTTTTGCCGGTGCCGGTCGCCATGGCGACCAATAGCGCGCGCTGGCCGGAGGCGATTGCCTCCTCCGTCTTCTGGATGGCCAGCTGCTGATAGTCGCGCAGCGGAAAGCCGTACACGAAGGGTTCGTTGGCAAGCTTGGCGTGTGCTTCGGCCGCGTCTTGCTTCAGAAGTGCAACCAGACCTTCCGGGCTATGCCATCCATCCAGGGGGCGAGCGAGGTTCTCGGCGCTTCTCAGGTCACAAAACCAAACGCCGCTCTTGGTCGACAGCTGGCGAAGGTAGGGACGGCCGTTGGTCGCGTACACCAGCGGCACGCGATATTCCGCGTCAGCGCCAAAGTTGACTTCGGCCAGCTCCACGCCGCCCTCAGCCTTGAAGCCCCGGCTGTAGCGCCGGCTTTGCTGCAGGGCCGAGGGCACATCGACGCTGCGCGATTTTGCTTCCACCACGGCCAACGGACGCAGGCCAACGAACAGCACATAGTCGGCAGGACCGTGTTCGGTCGGCCACTCGGCGATGGCGAGGTTCTTGCCCTTCTGCGGGCGCGTGCCTTTGGCATATCGAAGACGCTGGCTGTCGGCCTCCCAACCGGCTTGCTGAAGCTGCTGGTCGATGAGGCGACGGGTGTCGGCTTCGCTGAGTTTGAGTTGATTGGCCGCGGCCTGCGCGGCGCGCGCAAAACGTTGCATCCTCTGAGGAGCATCCCCGGCGTGCATTGCCTGAAGTTCAGCAATGCGCTGCTTCAGTGCGTGGCGATCGCTCTCGGCTTCCGACGCGAGCTGCTCCCAAATGTCGCGCTCCTCGCTCAGCTGCGCTGCGAGCGCCTGGGCGGCTCGCAGCTGCTCCGCGGTGATCTCTCCGCTGGCTCGATGAACTTCGAGCTCCAGCCGCAATGCTTCGAGGTCCTCGCGAAGCTCAGCGCTGGAGTCCTTGGGTGCGCGTGGTGGCACGAAGGCACCCGCAGCGAAGTCGGGGTCGAAGAAGGTGCGGTGATACCAGATCGACAGCTCGCGACTGAAGCGCAGCATGCGGAGTGCATCGCGATGGTCGCCAGAACGCTCATGCGCCGCCGAATTGCCGGCTTTGCGGACTTGATGAAACAAGGTGGCGATGTCGCGAGGCACAAGCCCTTCGGATTGCAGCCGCACCAGCAAGTCCGCAAAGCCTTCGTCGTTGGATCCGAGTGTGCCGGCGCGCGAGGCGACGAGCTGGGCGAGCGCCTCGGCCAGCTGACGAAGCTTGATCAGACAGGTGCTCGGGTCTTCGATGAAGTACCGCTCGGCCAAGGCGCCCAAACGAGCGAGCTCGGCATCGTGCTTGTCGAGCACGCTGAAATTGAGAGATTTCTGGGACATCGAAGGCCCGCAGCGGGAAAGATCGATGGCCGCACGTTAGCGGGAATTGCAGTGGGTGTCAGCCGAGCTGCGCCAGTGCATTGCGGATGCGGCTTTCTTGCGAACGGGTGGTGTCGTCTGCACTCGCAGCGCAGGCGAGTGCGCCCCTAAACAATGCAACCGCTATCGGGCCCACATCGGTGATGCGGCCTTCGCTGAGGTGTCGCGCGAAATCCCAAGCATCGAGATCACCCATCGCCCGCAGATCAAGCCAGGTCTCCCGGTTGAGCGGGCCGCCAGGCACCCCGAGAAAGAAGCCGGGATAAGGGTCTCCGTGGAAGCAGGCGGGCTCCCGAGGCCTCAGGCTGGCGTAGCGGCTGGTGAGGAGCCGCGCCACGATGTCGCGCCCGGGTTCAGCGGCGAGCACCAACAGAAACTTGCGCTTGAGCTCGCCGCTGTCGGCGTCGGCGTAGAAGCACGCGTCCTGGTAGACGTGGCCAATGCGGGCAGGCATAGATCAGTGCAGATTCGCCTGACGAATGCCTTCGCGCTCGGCTGCGGCTTCGCGGATCACCTCGGCGTGCGGATCTTCGTCGCGGATCGCCAAGGTGTAGGGGATGCGTTCGAGGTAGCCGCGGCCGTTGTCCCAGATCGCAGCCCAAGGACCTCGCTCTTCGTGGGTGACGCCGATCATCGGCTTGGACAAATCGTCGCGGAAGCGCTCCGCAAGGTCTTCCATCAGGCGCAGTTCGCGCCTCGTGAAGTGGGCGTCGTCAAAGACGCGCTTGGGGCGGACAGACTCGCGCATGAAGTCCACGACTTTTTCTGGAACGATCTCGATCGCATCGGCAAAGTCCGCTTCGAGTGCGTCCCACTCCTGATACAGCTCCATCGGCACCGGGCCCATCTTCATGGCGCGATACTCCTGGCCGGTCACCGAAGCGCCCGTCTGCCGGAAGTGTTCGAAGTCGAGCAGGTAGAGAAGCTTGATGAGCTTGATCTTGCCGCAGAAACGCGTGTTCTTCGCGAAGTAGATCGCGGCGTTGATGAGCTTTTCCCGGCAATGGTTCTTCAGCATGTGGAGGCTCTCGCGGCTAAGCCAGCGCAGGTTATGCCGGCGCGGTGGTGTTCGGCAATCGCTGCGGCAGTCGACACCGCTGGCGGTCAAGAAAGCAGAAGCCCCGCACAAGGCGGGGCTTCTGTTCAACGCGTGACGCTTGGAGAAGCCGGACTTAGAAGTCCATACCACCCATGCCGCCGCCGTGGCCGTGGTCGGCCGCCGGGGCGTCCTTCTTCGGCAGCTCGGCGACCATGGCTTCGGTGGTGATCAGCAGGCCGGCGATCGAGGCTGCGTTCTGCAGCGCGGTGCGGGTGACCTTGGTCGGGTCCAGGATGCCCATGGCCACCATGTCGCCGAACTCGCCGGTGGCGGCGTTGTAGCCGAAGTTGCCCTGGCCTTCTGCCACCTTGTTGAGGATGACGGAGGGCTCTTCGCCGGCGTTGGTGACGATCTCGCGCAGCGGGGCTTCCATGGCGCGCTTGGCGATCACGATGCCGTGGTTCTGCTCTTCGTTGATGCCCTTCAGGTCAGCGATCGCGGTCAGCGCGCGGATCAGGGCGACGCCGCCGCCCGGGACCACGCCTTCCTCGACGGCCGCACGGGTGGCGTGCAGGGCGTCTTCGACGCGGGCCTTCTTCTCCTTCATCTCGACTTCGGTGGCGGCACCGACCTTGATGACGGCCACGCCGCCGGCCAGCTTGGCCACGCGCTCCTGCAGCTTCTCGCGGTCGTAGTCGGAGGAGGTCTCCTCGATCTGCGCCTTGATCTGCTTGATGCGGGCCTGGATGCCTTCGGCCTCACCGGCGCCGTCGATGATCGTGCTGTTCTCCTTGGAGACGACGATCTTCTTGGCGCGGCCCAGATCCTTGATGGTGGCCTTCTCAAGCTGCAGGCCGACTTCTTCGGAGATGACCGTGCCGCCGGTCAGGATGGCCATGTCTTCCAGCATCGCCTTGCGGCGGTCGCCGAAGCCCGGGGCCTTCACTGCGCAGACCTTGACGATGCCGCGGATGGTGTTGACCACCAGGGTCGCCAGGGCTTCGCCCTCGACTTCTTCGGCGACGATCAGCAGCGGCTTGCCGGCCTTGGCCACGCCTTCCAGCACGGGCAGCAGCTCGCGGACGTTCGAGATCTTCTTGTCGTGCAGCAGGATGAACGGGTCATCCAGCTCGACCTGCTGGCTCTGCTGGTTGTTGATGAAGTACGGGCTCAGGTAGCCGCGGTCGAACTGCATGCCCTCGACCACGTCCAGCTCGTTCTCCAGGCCCGAGCCTTCTTCAACGGTGATCACGCCTTCCTTGCCGACCTTCTTCATGGCGTCGGCAATGATGTTGCCGATCGACTCATCCGAGTTGGCCGAGATGGTGCCGACCTGGGCGATGGCCTTGTCGTCAGCGGTGGGCTTGGAGAGCTTCTTCAGCTCGGCGACGGCGGCGATCACGGCCTTGTCGATGCCGCGCTTCAGGTCCATCGGGTTCATGCCGGCGGCGACCGCCTTCATGCCCTCGCGGATGAACGCCTGCGCCAGCACGGTGGCGGTGGTGGTGCCGTCACCGGCGTTGTCGGAGGTCTTGGAAGCGACTTCCTTGACCATCTGCGCGCCCATGTTCTCGAACTTGTCGGCAAGCTCGATTTCCTTGGCGACGGAGACGCCGTCCTTGGTGATGGTGGGGGCGCCGAAGCTCTTGTCGAGCACGACGTTGCGGCCCTTCGGGCCCAGCGTGGCCTTGACGGCGTTGGCCAGGATGTTCACGCCGCGCAGGATCTTGACGCGGGCGTCTTCGCCGAACTTGATTTCTTTGGCTGCCATGAGATGTTCCTCTAAAGCGTGATTGGGGATTCGTGATTCGGGATTCGCGACATCAGCGGTGGCGGGTTTCGGGCAGGGCGTCGGGATCGATACGCCCCCGAGGGGCGGAAGCGCTTGGCTTCTACGAATCCCGAATCCCTACTCCCGAATCCCGCCGTCAGCGGCTTCAGCCGATGACGGCCAAGATGTCGTCCTCGCGCACCACCAGGTAATCGGTGCCGTCGACCTTCACCTCGGTGCCGGCGTACTTGCCGAACAGCACCTTGTCGCCGGCCTTGACCTTCAGCGCGCGCACGCTGCCGTTGTCGAGCGGCTTGCCCTCGCCGACGGCGACGATTTCGCCGCGGATGGGCTTCTCGGTGGCGCTGTCGGGGATCACGATGCCGCCGGCAGAGACCTTCTCTTCTTCCATGCGCTTGATGACGACGCGATCGTGCAGGGGTTTCAGGTTCATGTGGATCCTCGGTAAGTGACTGATTTGTCGATGGTCCAACGCGCTTTGTTAGCACTCGCCGTTGGTGAGTGCCAAGTTTAGCCACGGAATGTGACGTCGTCGATGCCAGCCGGGGTAGGCTGCTCGACCGACGTCAGCGTCGGGGCGGGTGACAGATGGGGCGGGCGATCTGCGCTTTCAAGGGGGAGGCACTCCGAAGAAGTGCGCGAGCGATCCGGATCGCCTCTGCGCCCCCCTGCTGTGACACGCAGCCGATCGAGAGCCCTCAGCGGTCTTCCCCGCCGAGCCCGCTCCTGCGAATCCCTACCCGGCCCTCGCGCACAGCGCTCGGGCGTTCGCCGACGCACGCGGCATGCCGCGTAAGCGCGTCGCCTCACCCCCAATCCCAAATCCCGGCTCCAAGATGTCCGACCTCCAGCTCGTCCTCACCACCGCCCCTGATCCGCTGGTCGCCGAGGCCATCGCCCGCGCGCTGGTGGATGCCCAGCTCGCCGCCTGTGTCAGCCTGCTGCCGGGGGTGACCTCGGTGTATCGCTGGCAGGGCGAAGTGGAAACCGCCCGCGAAGTGCAGCTGCTGATCAAGACCCGCGCCAGCAGCCTGCCCGCACTGATGAACGAGATCACGCGGCTGCATCCCTACGCGCTGCCCGAGCTGGTCGCGATCCCGATCGACGGCGGGCTGCCCGCCTATCTCGACTGGGTACGCTTCGGTTCGACGCCGCCGGTACGGACGGCCTGAAGCGGAGTCCTTCAACTCGCGTCGAACTGGCGCGCACGCCCGCCGTCATGGGGTGGGCCCTGGCCCACCACGGCCCAAGCGCTCGCCCCGGTCCCTGATCGCAGGCTGCGCCAACCAGCCCTGAGCTTGTGGCGAAGACAACGCCCAACGACACACACCTCGCGTGACGCCACCCGCCACCGGTGATCCTCTGGGGCGGCGCACAACGGCCTTTCGTTGAAAAGACAGCGCAGCATTCGGCCGCTATCCTTGGCGGTTCTTCCGTTCGGGCACGGCGCCTGGCGGAACCTTCGCCCGTTCGGGCCGACCCGCACGCGCGGGCGGCGCCACCGCGAGGCCGCGCACCGTCAGGGAAGGACGATCGCGCTGCCCCCGTTGCCGGGCCAATCCACTGCATGCTTCGGGGGTTCCAGATGCGCATCGTCTTCGGCCGCGCGCTCGCGTCGGTCGCGTTCCTGTTTTCGTGTGCGGCCCTGCCGCAGCTCGCCACCGCACAGGTGGATTTCACTGGCGGCTACAGCCAGGACTTCGACACGCTGGCCAACAGCGGCAGCAGCGCTGCGCTGCCGGCCGGCTGGGCGATCGCCGAGGCGGGCACCAGCAGCAACAACAACGGCCAGTACCAGGCCGGCGACGGCAGCAGCAACAGCGGCGACACCTGGAGCTATGGCAGCACCGGCTCCAGCGAGCGCGCACTCGGTGCACTGCTGTCGGGTTCGCTCAACAGCCGCTTCGGCCTGCAGCTGGTCAACCGCAGCGGCGGCGCGCTGTCTTCGCTCGGCCTGTCCTACACCGGTGAGCAATGGCGGCTGGGCACGGCAGGCCGCGAAGACCGCCTCGATTTCGAGTACAGCCTGGATGCCACCAGCCTGACCACCGGCACCTGGACCGCGGTAAGCGCGCTGCGCTTCGTCGCGCCAAACACCAGCGCAGCCCCGGGTCCGCTGGACGGCAACGCCGCCGCCAATCGCGCGGCCATCAGCGGCGAGATCACCGGCCTGAACTGGGGCGCCGACCAGGTGCTGTGGATCCGCTGGGTCGACTTCAACGCCTCCAGCAACGACGACGGCCTCGCCATCGACGACCTCGTCATCGGCACCCTGGCCGACGTGCCCCCAGTGCTGCTGTCGACCACGCCAGTCAACAACGCCACCAATGTGTCCGTCAGCCAGGCGCCGCGGCTGCGCTTCTCCGAAAGCGTCGATCTGAATGCGGCCGCGGTGAACTTCAGCTGCGGCGGCAATGCGGTCGCTTTCAGCAGCAACAGCCCGGCCAGCGAGATCGTGCTGACGCCGAACAGCGCCCTGCCCTACTCGGCGAACTGTGCGCTCAGCATCCCGGCATCCGCGGTCACCGATCGCGACGGCACGCCCGAGCCCCTCGCCGCCGACATCAGCCTCGTCTTCAGCACCGAAGCCGACCTGCCGCCGCAGGTGCTGTCGACCACGCCGGCCAACGGTGCCGCCAACGTCGCACCGGCAGTGACGCCGAGCGTGCAGTTCAGCGAGAGCGTGAACCTGGCGGCGCCGGCCTTCAGCCTCGAGTGCGATGCCGCCGGCGCGATCGCCCTCAGCCATCCGGCCAGCGGCCAGACCATCACGCTGTCGCCGCAGGCCCTGCTGGAAGAGGGCGACAGCTGCACCCTGCGCATCCTGGCCGACCGCATCACCGACGCCAGCGGCCAGAACCTGGCGGCGAACGTGGTGGTCGAGTTCAGCGTCAGCGCCGGCGCCAGCGGCTACTACGCGCAGGTCAACACCAGCAGCCCCGAGCAGCTGCGCTGCTCGCTGCACGCCACCATCCGCGGCCACACCGCCTTCCCGTACTCGGGCGCAGGCACCAGCACCTGGACGATCCTGGAGCTGGCCGAGGAAGACCCCAACGACCCCACCCGGATCATCGACGCCTACCGCAACCGCAAGTACGTCAAGGGCAGCGATCGCGCCGGCACCGGCAGCGGCATCACCTACAACCGCGAGCACAGCTGGCCGAACTCGCTGGGCTTCCCCAGCCAGACCGACGCGCAGGGCCGGCCGTATGCGCCCTACACCGACACCCACATGCTGTATCTCACCGATACCGGCTACAACGCCGACCGCGGCAACAAGCCCTATGCCGACTGCGCGCAGAGCAGCGGCTGCAGCGAGCGTCCGACCGAGGTGAACCTGGGCGTAGGCGGCGGCACCGGCCAGTACCCGGGCAACTCGAACTGGTTCAACGGCAGCAGCTACGAGGTCTGGAGCGCGCGCAAGGGCGACTTCGCCCGCACCATCCTGTACATGGCGATCCGCTATGAAGGCGGCACCCACCCGGTGACCGGCCAGGTCGAGCCGGACCTGGAGCTCACCGACAACCGCAGCCTGATCGTCGGCACCAGCAACTCGCCGGCCTATATGGGCCTGATGAGCACGGTGCTGGCCTGGCACCAGGCCGACCCGCCGAGTGAGGCCGAACGCCGCCGCAATGACGTGGTGTTCTCCTACCAGGGCAACCGCAATCCCTTCATCGACCATCCGGAGTGGGGCACCCAGGCCCTGTTCACCAGCAGCCGCCCGGCGACATGCCAGCTGGCCCCGCCGCCGACGCCGACTCGGATCTTCGGCAACGGCTTCGAAGCGCCGAACTGATCGCAGCACGCGGCCGGCCCCGCCCGCTTGAACGGGCGGGGCCGGTGACGCTCACGGGCCCACCGCGGCCCGATTCGCTAAGCTTCTCGCTCCGTTTCGCCGGCCCCGGCGAACTATCCGTGCTGGCCGCGGTCTGGTCCCGACCGCCGCGCGCCCTGCTTCGACGCGAATCCCATGCCCCTGATCCTCCGCCTCGCCGGCCTGCTGCTGCTTGTTGCCAGCCGCCTCGCCCCCGCCATCGACGATTCCGAGCTGCTGCCCATCGACGAGGCCTTCCGCCTGGAAGCGCGCGCGCTCGATGCCGAGTCCGTCGAGCTGCGCTGGCAGATCGCCGAGGGCTACTACCTCTACCGCCATCGCACCGGTGCCGAAGCGGACGGCGAAGGCCTCTCGGCCGGCGAGCTGGCGATGCCGCCGGGCACGGCCTACACCGACGATTTCTTCGGCGATGTCGAAACCTACCGCGGTGAGCTGATCGCGAGGCTCGACGGCGTGCGCGCCGGGCCGGACGGTCGTCTGCCGCTCAAGGTGCGCTACCAGGGCTGCGCCGATGTCGGCATCTGCTATCCGCCGCATACCAAGCGCATCGAGGTACGGCTGCCGGTCTCGGCAGCCGCCTCCAGCGGCTTGCCAACAGCGCCCGCCGCGGGCGGCCTGCCCGGCCTGCCGGCGCCGAGCTTCACCCCAATCATCGGTGAGCGCAGCGGGTCTCTGGCCACGCCGGCGCCCTTCAGCGTCGAATCGAGCGGCGTCGAGGCCGCGCCCCTGCCCGAGGCCGAGGCCTTCCAGTTCGAGGCCATCGCCGACGGCGCCGACACTCTGCTGCTGCGGATCACCCCGGCGCGCGGCTACTACGTCTACCGCGACCGTTCGGGCTTCCGCATCGAGGGTGAGGAAGCCACCGCAGGCGAGCCGCGCTGGCCGCCCGGCGTGAACCACCGCGACGAGCACTTCGGCGAGGTGCTGGTCTACTTCGACCCGGTCGAGATCGAGCTGCCGATCGCCCGCGCCACCGGCGCAGCCGCGAACGTCAGCGTGGTCGCCGAGTTCCAGGGCTGCCAGACGGAAGGCATCTGCTACCCGCCGATGACCCGCCGCGTAGCGCTGGACCTGCCGGCGGGCGCCGCCCGCGAACTGCCGCCGGAGGACGTGGCGCGCACCCGGCCGCCGGGCGCGGACCTCGGCCTCGGCGCGGTGCTGCTGGCCCTGCTGGGTGCGGTGGCCGGCGGCCTGATCCTGAATCTGATGCCCTGCGTGCTGCCGGTGCTGTCGCTGAAGGCGATCGGCCTGGCGCAAAGCGGCGAAAGCGCGCACAAGGCGCGCGCGCATGCGCTCTGGTACACCGCCGGCGTATTGGTCAGCTTTGCGGCACTCGGCGCGCTGGCGCTCGGCCTGCGCGCCGCCGGCGAGGCGCTCGGCTGGGGCTTCCAGCTGCAGCAGCCGCTGTTCGTCGGTTTCGTCGTCTACGTGATGTTCGCGGTCGGCCTCTCGCTGTCGGGCGTGTTCACGCTGGGCGGCGGCATCGCCGGCGTCGGCCAGGGCCTGACCCAGCGCAGCGGCCCGGCGGGCGACTTCTTCACCGGCGTGCTGGCGGTGGTGGTGGCCAGCCCCTGCACCGCGCCCTTCATGGGCCCGGCCCTGGCCTTTGCCTTCACCGCGCCGGCCTGGCTGGGCATCGCCCTGTTCCTCGCGCTGGGCCTTGGGCTCGCCCTGCCCTTCCTGCTGATCGGCTTCGTGCCGGCGCTGGCGCAACGCCTGCCCAAACCCGGCGCGTGGATGGAGACCTTCAAGAACATCCTCGCCTTCCCGATGTACCTCACGGCGGTCTGGCTGCTGTGGGTGCTGGGCAACCAGCGCGGCATGGATGCGGTGGCCCTGGCCCTGATCGGTCTCGTCGTGCTGGCCGCTGGCCTGTGGGCCTTCGAGCGCAGCCGCTACGCCGAGAAGGGCGCGGCGCGCGCACTGGCCTGGCTGCTGATCGCCGCGTCTGCCGTGCCGCTGCTGATGGTTGAACGCCTGCCGACGCCGAGTGCTGCGGTCCAAGCCGAAGGCGTCGAGCCCTACTCGGCGCAGCGGCTGGCCGCGCTGCGCAGCGAAGGCCGCACCGTCTTCGTCAACATGACCGCCGACTGGTGCGTGACCTGCAAGGCCATCGAGGCCCGCGTGCTCTCGCAGCCGGTGTTCAAGGACGCGCTGGCTGCGGCGAATGCGGTCTACATGGTCGGCGACTGGACCAATGTCGACCCGGCCATCACCGAGTTCCTTGAGCAGCACGGCGCCGTCGGCGTGCCGCTCTACGTGGTGTTCCGTGCGGGTGAGCCCGAGGGCCGCGTACTGCCGACGATCCTCACCGAGGCCAGCGTGCAGGCGGCACTGGCCGGAGACGCCCCATGAAGCGCGCACAGATGGCGGTGATCATGGGCTTCGCCCTGGTCGGCGGCATCGGCGGCGTGCTGCTGGGCCGGCACTTCGCAACGCCCAGCGTGCCACCGCTGCCGCAGGGCACGGTGGTGCTCGAAGAAGGCGCCAAGCGTCCGGACGCCGAGCTGCGCAGGCTCGACGGCAGCACGGCCAAGCTCAGCGACTTCGACGGCCGCCCGCTGCTGATCAACTTCTGGGCGACCTGGTGCCCGCCCTGCATCGAAGAGCTGCCCCTGCTCGATGCGCTGCACCAGCGCAGCGGCGCCGACGGCCTGCAGGTGATCGGCATCGCCCTGGATGACCCGGCCGAGGTCGAGCGCTTCCTCGGCGACCTGCCGGTGGAGTTCCCGATGTTCCTGGCCCAGCCGGGGCGGGTGGATCTGTCCACCACGCTGGGCAATGCCAATTCGGTCCTGCCCTACTCGGTGCTGATCGACGCCGAAGGCCGCATCGCCAAGCGCAAGTTCGGCGCCTTCAGCGAGGCCAGCCTGCGCGAGTGGGTGGCGGGCTACGAGTAGGCCACTGACGGCGCGCTCCGTTGCGGTGGCGCCGTCCGTTCTCGTTCGATCGCCGAGCAAGCTCGGGCTTCAGGGTGAAGCGCCCCACGCGCGAGGCGGGCTGGCGATCTCAAGGTCATGCGTCCACACTCGCCGGGCCAATCCGGCGAGATCTGAGGGAGCACCGCCATGGACTTGAACAGCGTGCTGCGCATGGGCGCGGAGATCTTCCAGAAGCAGGCCGGCTCGCAGGCCCAGGGCCTGCCGATCGAGGCCGTCGTGAAGGCGCTCATCGGCCTGCTCGGCGACGGCAGCGGCCGGCTCGATCTCGCCGGCCTGGTGCAGAAATTCAGCAGCGGCGGCCTGGCCAGCCTGGCGCAGAGCTGGCTTGGCGACGGCGCCAACGCGCCGATCGGCGGCGCACAGCTGATGCAGGTGCTGGGCTCGGGCGCGATCGGCGACTTCGCCAGACAGCTCGGCATCGACACCGGCAGCGCGACCCAGGGCCTCGAAGCCGCCATCCCGGCCATCATCGACAAGGCCAGCAGCGGCGGCAGCCTGCTCGACGCCGCCGGCGGCGTGGACGGCCTGCTGGGCATGGCCGGCAAGCTGTTCGGGCGCTGAGCGTTTGGAGCGTTTGGAGCGTTTGGAGCGTTTGGAGCGTTTGGAGCGTTTGGGGGTTTGGAGCGTTTGGGGGTTTGGGCGTTCTCGGAGCGCTCCCGATCCGGCAATCGTTCGGAACCCGTCGTTGTCACCTGACGCACCGGCTTTCGCAGCGGGCTCCCAAGCCACGCCTCCAAGGCAAGCCTCGGTGTCGAGATCCGCATAGGGTGGGCCCTGGCCCACCATGAGCGAGGGTTTCGCCCCGGCAATTCTCCGCCGCAGGCGTTACGACGCGTCGATCAGCATCGGCAGGCTTGGCGAGCCTGCAGGCCATGGTGGGCCAGGGCCCACCCTATGTGGAGCGGTTGAGCAAGGGCCCACCCTGTTTTCAGAGCGCTGCCGCGGTCGCGGACTTGGCCGTGCACAAACCTCGCGAATCCTCAGCGATCCGAAGCGCGCGCGCGCATCGCGGCCGCGAGTGCCGGATCGGCATGCGGATCGTCCGGATCGACAAGCCCCAGGATCACGCCCTCGCGATTGGCGGCCGGATGATTCTGGCTGAGTTTGGCCTTGGCCTCGATGCGCTCGATGTCGATGCGCAGGCCGACGATGGCCCGCAGCAGGGCCTCGGTGTAGTCGGCCGGCGCGTCCGCCACCTGCCAGGGCGCCTCGCGCGGCGCTTCCATATGCCGGGTCAGCGCCTGCACGCGCGACAGCAGGGTCGACGCGTCGTGCTGCCAGCAGATCCGCCCGTGCACCACCACCGCCTCGTAGTTCCAGGTCGGAACCACCTTGCCGTGCTCGCGCTTGGCCGGATACCAGCCCGGATGCACATAGCCCTGCGCGCCCCGGAACACCGCCACCACGCGCGCGCCGTCGGCGAAGCGCTGCCACAGCGGATTCGCCCGGGCGATATGGCCGATCAGGCTCGCCTCCCCTTCCTGCAGCAGCGGCAGCAGGTTCACCTCGCTGCCCTCGGCATCGCTGCACACCAGCGTCGCCAGCGGATGCGCGTCGATCAGGGCGAGTGCGGCGGGTTCATCGAGTCGGAAGGCAGCAGGCGTGTACATGGAGGGCCGGGATGGGGGGTGAGGCGACGCGCTTACGCGGCATGCCGCGTGCGTCGGCGAACGCCCAAGCGCTGCGCGCGAGGGCCGGGCGAGGCGACGCGCCTACGCGGCATGCCGCGTGCGTCGGCGAACGCCCGAGCGCTGCGCGCGAGGGCCGGGCAGGGATTCGCCGGGGCCCGGCTGCGGTCGAGATTGCGCCAAGCGTATAGGGTGGGCCCTGGCCCACCTTTAGCTTCGCTACCCGGTTTGGACACTATCCTGGTCAGCGCTGGCACTGCAGCCGGTCGGACCGGGTCGAGCGCGGAGGCCACGGTGGGCCAGGGCCCACCCTATGGGCGCGGCGATGACTCTTGCCGCGCCCTGCTCTTGCGAATCCCGAATCCCGAATCACGTCGACCCGGCGCCGCCTCAGCGGCGACGGGTCGACTGCAGATAGCGGAAGAAATCGGACTCCGAATCCAGCATCAGGGTCGAGTTGTCACCGAGGTTGCGGTAGCTCTCCAGGGTGCGGAAGAAAGCATAGAACTCGGGGTCGGCGCCGTAGGCCTCGCCGTAGATGCGGGTCGCTTCGGCATCGGCGCGGCCGCGGATCTCGGCGGCCTGACGTTCGGCCTCGGAACGGATGGTCCGCAGCTGGCGCTCCATATCGCCCAGGATCTCCTGGCTGCGGCCCTGGCCCTCGGAGCGGAAGCGTTCGGCGATCGACTGGCGCTCGGCGATCATCCGCGTCTCGACCTGGCGGCGCACGCTGTCGATGTAGTTGATGCGCTTGATGCGCACGTCGACCAGCTCGATGCCGAGTTCCGGCATCAGGCGCGAGGCGGCCGCCAGCATCTCCTGCTCCAGCCGCTCGCGGCCCTTCTTGGGCTTGTCGAGATCGACATCGCCGCGCACGACGCCCTCTTCGGCCTCGGCCGTCTCGCTGTCGACCTGCCAGTCGCGCGAGCGCACGATCTCCTCGAGGTTGGTGCCCGAGACGATGTCGCGCGCCACCGAGTCGATGATGTCGTCCAGTCGCGTGCGCGCGCCGGACTCATCGCGCACCGAGCGCATGAACTGCAGCGGGTCCGCGATGCGCCAGCGGGCGGTGGTGTCGACGATCACGAACTCGCGGCCCAGCGTCGGGATCTGGCTGACGTCGCCGTCCCACGCCAGCAGGCGCTTGTCGAAGCGCCGCACTTCCTGGATGAAGGGCGTCTTGAAGTGCAGGCCGGGCTCGTTGATCGGCTCGCCGATCGGCTCGCCGAACTGCACCAGGATGGCCTGCTCGGCCTGGTCGATGACGAAGGTCGCGTCGCGCAGCACGATCAGGCCCAGCAGGGCGATGGCGCCAAGGATGATGGGGCTTTTCATCGACGGTCTCCGGAAGCGGCGGGCTGGGGTTGGGCATCACGCAGGTTGATCAGCGGCACGGGCGAGATCTGCCCCTTCTGCTGCACCACCACGCTGCCGATCCTGGGCAGCACTTCGTTGAGGGTTTCGAGGTACATGCGCGTGCGCGTGACCTCGGGCGCGCTGCGATACTCGGCGAGGATCGCCGAGAAGCGCGCGGTCTCGCCCAGCGCCTGGTTGACCCGTTCGGTGGCATAGCCTTCGGCTTCGGCGATCGCACGGTTGGCCTGGCCGCGGGCCAGCGGCAGCTGCTGGTTGGCCTGCTTCTGCGCCTCGTTGATCATCCGCTCGCGCTCCTGGCGCGCTTCGTTCACCTCGTTGAAGGCCGGCTGCACGGCGCGCGGCGGCACCACGTCCTGCAGCTCGACGGTGACGATGTGGATGCCGGTCTCGTAGCGCTCCATCGCCTGCTGCACTTCGTCGCGCACGAGGTTGCTGATCTCCACGCGGGCGGTGGTCAGCACCTCGCTGCCCAGGCGATTGCCGACCGCGCGGCGCATCACCGACTCGCTGAGGTCGCGCAGGGTGCGGGTCGGCTCGCGCATCGAGTAGATGTACTTCATCGGGTCGGCGATGCGGTACTGCACCACCCACTCGACGTCGATGATATTGAGGTCGCCAGACAGCATCAGTGACTCCTCGGCGAAGTCGTTGGGGTCGTACTGGCTGGCGCCGTCTTCGCCAATGCCGGTGGTGCGGAAGCCGAACTCCTGCTTGAGCACCCGCTCGGTGGCGACCAGCTGTACGGTGTCGACGCCGAAGGGCAGCTTGAAGTGCAGGCCGGGGTCGGCAATCTTGACCACCTCGCCGAAGCGCTTGACCACGCCACGCTCCTCGGGCTGCACCGTGTAGAACACGCTGCCCACGCCCCAGAGCGCGAGGATGGCGACGACGCCGAAGGCGATCAGGCCGCCGGGGATCTTCGGCATCTGCGGGGCGCCCCCACCGCCGCCGGCGCGCGGCGAACGGCCGCCGCCGAACAGGTTCTCGACGGTCTTGCGTGCGTCATTCATGGCTCGATTCCTTGTCGAAGTCGATCGCGTACAGGCCGCACGGATCGCGGGGTGTCACGGCGGCGGAGGGCCGCCTCAAGCAGCGGGCGCAGGACGCGCGGCGAGCGCGCCTGTGACCCGGATGTCGGAAACGTATGTCGCTGTGGATCACTCCGACGTGCGTTCGTACAGGCGCAGGATCAGCACGCCGGTGGCGCCGCGCTCGACCGGATCCGGCGTGGCCGACAGCGCACGCTCGCCCACATGCACGCTGAAGCGGGCGTCCTGCACCGAGCGCCCCTGGCGCCAGAAGCGCAGCACGCGCGCCTCCGGTGGGCCGATCGGCGACTCCACCTTGAAGCCGGCGTCGAGCAGGCGCTGCATCAGCTGGGCAATCGCCACGCGCGGCTCGACCAGGCGCAGGGCGAGCTCGTACTCGCGCACCTGGAAGCCGGCCTGTTCGCGCACGTCCTCGAACACCAGGTTGTGCTCGAACTCCAGCACATAGCCGTCGAACAGCGGCTCGCGCAGCACCCGCACTTCGCCGCTGGCGTTGAGCCGCATGTTGCGGCGTTGGGCCTCGATCCGCTCGCGGATGAACGCCGCACGCGCGGCCTGCTGCTGATTGCTCACCGGCGCGGCGGGCGGGTCCACGGGTCTGTCCTGGGCGGAAGCGGATGTCGTCGCCAGCAGCAGGGTGATGGCAAGGCAGCGCAACAGGTTCATGGACGTTTTCTCGAACAGGGGCCTGCGGGATCGCGAGTGTGCCAGCGGCGGCCGGCACTGCGCGAACGTTCCGACGGAAGGCAGACGGGTCGCGCTGACGGAGCGTGGACGCTCAGGATCTTCGGGGCCACGCCGCGATAAAGGCAGCGACGGCACCGATGCCCGCCAGCCAGACGGTGATGGGCGTGCCGATCCAGTCCTTGCCTACGGGAGGCAGCAGGTGCACGCCCACGCTGAGCAGCATCAGGCCGACGCCAAGTACGGCAAACACGGTCTGCCGGTGCCCGGCCTGGGCGGCGTCAGCCAGCCGCTTCAGGTCGTCCGAATGCAGGCGCAGGGCGGCGCGGCCGCTGGCCGCCTGCTTCAGATACTCATGCGCGAGTTCGGCGACTTCGGGCGCGGCCGCGAGGATCTGCGGAATGCGCATGCGCGCGCGCTTCAGCAGCGCCTGCGGGTTGCGCTTCTCGCGCAGGATCTCGGCCAGCACCGGCTTGGCCACCGCCCAGATGTCGAGCTTCGGATCCAGCAGACGGCCCAGGCCCTCGATGTTGAGCAGGGTCTTCTGCAGCAGGATCAGCTGCGGCTGGATGGTCAGCTTGTACTGGTGCGCGACCTTGAACAGCTTGAGCAGCACTTCGCCGAGTGCGATCTCCGACAGCGGCCGCGTGAAGTACGGCTCGCAGACCGTGCGCACCGCGCCTTCGAGTTCATCGATGCGCACCGTGCCCGGCATCCAGCCGGCATCCAGATGCAGCTGGGCGATGCGTCGGTAGTCGCGCTCGAAGATCGCGGTGAAGTTCTCGGCCAGGTAGTACTGGTCGATCTCGGGCAGCGCGCCCATGATCCCGAAGTCGAGCGCGATGAAGCGCGGCACGTCGACGCGGGTAGTGTCGACCCAGATGTTTCCCGCATGCGCGTCGGCGTGGAAGAAGTTGTCGCGGAACACCTGGGTGTAGAACAGCTGCACGCCCTTGGCCGCCAGCGCGCGGCGGTCGATGCCGGCGGCCTCGATGGCGGCGAGATCGTCGCTGCGCACGCCGTGCACGCGCTCCAGGGTCAGCACGCCTTCGGTGGTGAGGTCCCAGAACACCTGCGGCACGTAGAGGTCCTTCGAGCCCTCGAAGTGCCGGCGCAGCACCGAGGCATTGGCGCCCTCGCGCTGCAGGTCGAGTTCGTCGCGCAGCGAGCGCGCGATCTCGTCCACGACTTCGGCCGGGCGCGTGCGTTCCGGGTCGGGGCCGAAGCGCTCGGCCAGTGAGGCAATCGTGCGCAGCAGGCTGATGTCGGCTTCGATGGTCTGGGCGATGCCCGGCCGCAGCACCTTGATCACCACCGCGCGACCATCGGGCAGCTCGGCGGCGTGGACCTGGGCGATCGAAGCCGAGGCCAGCGGCGTTTCGTCGAAGCGCGCGTAGTGGTCCTCGACGCGCCCGCCCAGCTCGCGCTCGATGGCCGCACGCGCGAGTGCGCCCGGAAACGGCGCGACCTGGTCCTGCAGAAGGCAGAGTTCGTCGGCGATGTCCGGCGGCAGCAGATCGCGCCGGGTCGCCAGCACCTGGCCGAACTTGACGAAGATCGGCCCCAGATCCTGCAGCGCCAACCGCAGCCGCGCCCCGCGCGAGAGCTCCTTCGCCGCACCGCGCGCCGCCGGCACGAAGGGCTTCAACACCCGCAGCAGCCCGGCCAGGCGGCTGCCTTCCAACAGGCCATCCAGACGATAGCGCAGGGCCACGCGCAGGATGGTGAGCACGCGCAGAGGGCTGCGGATCAGGCGCATGGGTGCAGCCCGTGGCGGGAGTTGAAGAAGCAGGGCAAGAGGCGCATCGCTCGGCAAGTCTGACGAAACCGCCGCACTGTGCCATGCGGAACGTGGAGGTGGCGAGGGTGGCAGACATCGCCGGGCGCGTAGCGCAGACAGGCGGGTCGCGCAGCGACATCAGGAACGCATGCGCGGGGCGAGTGCGAAGGCCATGGTGGGCCAGGGCCCACCCTATGCGTGCGGCACACACCCTCGTCGCGCCACGCATCGAGGGATTCGGCCTTTGGATCCCATCCCCGATTCGCGGACCACGGATCACAGGCCCGGCAGCTTCATAGGGTGGGCCCTGGCCCACCATGGGCTCCGCACCGCGGTGACTTCGATGCCCGCCGCTGCTGAGCGCAGCGTGCATTGGAACGGCGCGAGCGGGGCAAGGGCGAAGGCCACGGTGGGCCAGGGCCCACCCTATGGGCGCGGCGAGAAACCTCGCCGCGCCCTGCTTCTACGATTCCCAGTTCCCAATTCCCAATTCCCGATTCCCGGCCCCTCAAGCCGATATCGCCAGCTGCTCCCGGTGATACAGCTTGGCGGCGATCAGCCAGACCACACCTGCCAACAGCAGGCCGGCGCCCAGCGCGATCGCCCATTCGGCGCCGCTGACGACCTCACCGCGCACGACCTTCAGGATCAGCTGGTTCTGCGCGAGCAGCGGCACCGCCGACATCCACAGCTGGTTCTTCACCGGCGAGACCATCAGCACGAGCGTCGGCAGCATCGGCAGCAGCATCAGCAGGGCCATGTAGCTCTGCGCTTCCTTCATGCTCTTGGTGGTGGCCGCCAGCAGGGTGACGAGGCAGGAGCCGAACACCGCGATCGGCATGATCAGCAGGAAGAGCTTGCCGATCGCCAGCCAGCTGATGTCGATCTTGAAGCCGAGCATCGAGGCCGGGATGAAGCTGAAGAAGGCCTTGAAGGACAGCAGGGTCAGCAGGGCCGTCAGCAGGGCGAAGGCCGCGGCCGCACCCAGCTTGCCGCTCATGATCGCGCCGCGCGCGGACGGCGTGGCCAGCAGCGGCTCCAGCGACTGCCGCTCGCGCTCGCCGGCGGTGGCATCCATCGCCAGCTGGGCGCCGCCGAGGAAGCCGCTCAGGATGAGGATGTAGGGCAGGAAGGCCAGCAGCATGCCGGCGCGGCTCTCGGGCGTGGACAGGTCGCGGTGCTGCACCAGCACCGGCGTGCCGACGGCCGGGTTGATGCCGCGCGCAACCAGGCGCAGGGCGCCCATCTGGCGGTCGTAGATTTCCAGCAGGCCCTCGACGCGGCGCAGCGGAGTGCGGGTGTCCTGGCGGGTCGAGTCGTAGAGGATCTCGATCGGCGCCGGCCGGCTCTTGCGCCATTCCTCGGCGTACTCGGCCGGGATGCGCAGGATCACGTCCTCATCCTGGTTGCGGATCGCCGCATCGGGATCGGCCGGGGCCGGCTCGATTTCCACGTTCATCGTGGACAGCCAGTCGACCAGGTTGGGCGCGTGCTCGGCGCCGATCACCGGCAGCTTCAGCGGTTTCTCGGCGCGGTCCATCTCCTTGCTGGCGATCAAGGTGATCAGGCCGACCATCAGCGCCGGGCCGAACAGCGGCCCCATCAGCAGGCTGATCATCACCGTGCGGCGGTCGCGGAACAGATCCAGAAGTTCCTTCTTCAGAACGGTCCAGGCGGCCTTCATGCGAACAGTCCTTCTTCCGAGCCGATGGCCTTGACGAAGGCCTCTTCGAGGTTGGTCTCGCCGGTCAGCGCGCGCAGCTCATCGGGCGTGCCCTGGGCCACCACGCGGCCCTTGGCGATGATGACGATGCGGTCACACAGGGCGGCGACCTCCTGCATGATGTGGCTGGAGAACACCACGCAGCGGCCTTCCGCCTTCAGCTGCTGCAGGAAATGACGCAGGCCGCGGGTGGTCATCACGTCGAGACCGTTGGTGGGCTCGTCGAGGATCACGTTCTTCGGGTCGTGCACCAGCGCGCGTGCGATCGCGGTCTTGGTGCGCTGGCCCTGCGAGAAGCCCTCGGCCTGGCGGTCGAGGATCTCCTCCATGCCCAGTGCCGAGACCAGACGCGCCGTGCGCTCGCGGATCAGGGCCTCGTCCATGCCGTGCAGGCGGCCGAAGTACTCGATGTTCTCGCGCGCGGTCAGGCGCTTGTAGACGCCGCGCGCATCCGGCAGCACGCCCAGGCGACGGCGCGCGGCTTCAGCGTCCTTGAAGATGTCGACGCCATCGACGCTGACCGTGCCGGTGTCCGGGCGCATCAGGGTGTAGAGCATGCGCAGGGTGGTGGTCTTGCCGGCGCCATTGGGGCCCAGCAGGCCGGTGATCTGGCCGTCCTCGGCGCGGAAGCTGACGCCGTCGACCGCCTTGACCACGCCGGTCTTGGTCTTGAACTGCTTGCTCAGGTTGTCGCAGATCAGCATCTCAGGGCTCCCAGCCGTGGTAGCCGGCGAACGGCGGATTGGGTTTCAGGCTGTCGAGACAGTCGGCGTCGATGTCCCGGGGCGCGGTCTTGTCGATGAACTCGCCCAGCACGCGCGGCATGCAGCCGACGCCGGAGACGCTGTGGCCCTGGCCGCGCAGGATCAGATGCCGCGCATTGCCGAGGTGCTCGGCCACCTCATCGCCATAGCGGGGGGGTGTCACCGGATCGAACTCCCCGGACAGCAGCAGCGTCGGGATGTCCGATTTCACCGGGTCGCTGAACTCCGCCGGCACCTCGCCGCGCGGCCACACCGCGCACTGCTCGACGGTGACCCGCGTAATCAGGTCGCCGAGCGTGCGGGTCGCATCCAGCGGATCCGGCTTGAGCAGGGGTGCGTCCTCGCTGCACAGCACCGACAGCTGCATGCCGTGGGTGATCTGTTCCGACAGCGAACCGGTGATCATCTCGGCCTGCGCCATCAGTGCACTGGCGCGACCCTGCGCCGCCTCGTGCAGGGACAGCGGCAGCATCGCCGCCAGCGCTGGCGCATACGCATACATGCGCGCGACCGCGCTGACGTGGCCGGCGGTCAGCTCGCCCTGCTTCTCCTCGCCGGACAGCGGATCACGCCAGCTGACCGCGCGCGGCGCCTCGCGCAGCTCCGAGAGCAGCGCGTTCAGATCCTCGCGCGGGCTGCCGAAGCGCTCGGCACAGGCAGGCACCTGCTGGCACTGGGCGAAGTGCAGGTCGAGCGCGTCTTCCAGGTTGCGCGCGTGCTCGGCGCCCAGCACCAGGGTGTTCGGCACCACCGAGTCCAGCACCACGCTGCGGGTGTGCTGCGGATAGCGGCGCATGTACTGCTGGGCGACGCGAGTGCCGTAGCTGACGCCGAGCAGATTGATCTGCTGCACGCCGATCGCCTGGCGCACGGCGTCGAGATCGGTGATGGCGACGCTGGTGGTGTACTGGGTGAGATCAGCCTTCGGCGTGAGCTCATCGCGACAGCGCTCGGCGAAGGCGCGCCAGGCGGCGGGATCGTCCTCGGCCATGTCGTCGAGGACGCCCGCTTCGCCCCCCTCGGTGGTGCAGGTCAGCTTGTTGGAGCCACCGGTACCGCGCTGGTCGACCAGGATCACGTGGCGGTTCTTGCGGATCTCGCGGAAGGCGCCGTGCAGGCCGGGATAGCTCTCCAGCGCGGACTGGCCCGGCCCACCGGCGATCATGAACAGCGGGTCGTCGGCGCCGGCGCTGTTCTCGGTGGGCACCCAGGCCACCGCGAGTTCGATCTTGCGGCCGTCGGGCTCGGCCGGATTCTCCGGCACTTCGAAGCGCGTGCACTGGGCGGCGACGTTCAGTACCGACAGCGGTGCGGTCAGGGTGCAGGGCTCGAACACGAGGCTGCCGAGTCGACGCTGGGCGTCGGCCGGTGCGCTCAGCGCAAGGCCGCCCGCCGCGGCGAATGTGATCAGGACACGATGCATGGATTCTCCCTTTCCGCGGCGCCAGGGCCCGCGGCGTGCGGCTACTGACCGGCCTTGGCCGCCGGTGTGACAGCGCCCGGCAGGCGCGGCGTCTGGTACTTCTCGCGACGGATGCGGCGCAGGGGCAGGCCGGCGGCCTTCAGGCGCTCGAAGCCGGCGTCGACCATATGCGGATTGCCGCAGAGGTAGGCGATATCGCCCTCGGGGTCGATCTCGAAGGCGGCCAGTGCATCCTGCACATACGCGTGCACATCGATCCCGGTGGGCGCGTCTGGCAGGCCGCGCGAATGGCAGAAGCGCAGGGTGAAGCCGGGGATGCGCGCGGCCGCCGCGCGGAACTCGTCGGCGTAGAGCTGTTCGGCGGGCGTGCGGTTGCCCAGCAGCAGCAGGGTCTGCACGCCGCGCTCGGCCAGCACGGCAAGCTGCGGCAGCATGCCGCGATACGGGGCCACGCCGGTGCCGGTGCCGAGCAGCACGTAGCGCTTGGCATCGTCCTCCGGCAGCAGGCAGAAGCGGCCGTTGGGCGCGGTGGCGTGGATCTCGTCGCCGTGCTGCAGGGCGCGCATGCAGGCGCTGCCGACGCCGCCCTCAACCAGGCTCACCACCAGCTCGATCCGCTGCGCATCGCTGCGCCCCGGGTCATTGGGGTTGGCGATCGAATAGCTGCGGAACTCGGGCGCCTCGCCTGCGCTGACGCGCACACGGACGAACTGCCCGGGGAGGAAGGCGATGGCCGCGCCGTCGCTGCGTTCGAACACGAAATGCCGCACGCTCGGGGTCAGCCAGCGGCTGTCGACAAGCCGCAGCGGCACGGTGGGCGGGGGCGCGATCATGGCGGTTTCGGCCTCTCGGGGCGGTTCAGGCGGGGGTGTATAGTAGCCGCCGCCCGTGAGCGCCCAGTTCGCAGCTTGCCGAGGGGCCTGCACGGATTTCCCCCCTTTCGTCCCGAGAGCCGCCCGGCTCCCAAAGGCCGTTGTCGAATGAGCGCGCCCGCAGCGCTGGAAGTGCGCGATCTGCGCAAGACCTACTCGAATGGCGTCGAAGCCCTGAAGGGCATTTCGCTCGCCGTTAGCGAAGGCGATTTCTTCGCCCTGCTGGGGCCGAACGGCGCCGGCAAGTCCACCCTGATCGGCATCGTCAGCTCGCTGGTCAACGCCAGCGCCGGCGAGGTGCGGATCTGCGGCATCGACCTGATGAAGCAGCGCAGCGAGGCGATGCGCCAGGTCGGCCTGGTACCGCAGGAAATCAACTTCAACATGTTCGAGAAGCCCTTCGACATCTGCGTGAACTACGCGGGCTTCTACGGCGTACCGCGCGCCGAGGCCGCCGAGCGCGCCGAGGCCGAACTGCGCGCCGCCCAGCTGTGGGAGAAGGCGCATGTGATGTCGCGGACGCTGTCGGGCGGCATGAAGCGCCGGCTGATGATCGCCCGCGCGATGATCACCCGGCCGCGCCTCTTGATCCTCGACGAGCCCACCGCCGGCGTCGACATCGAGATCCGCCGCGGCATGTGGAAGACGCTGAAGGAGGTCAACGCCCGCGGTACCACGGTCATCCTGACCACGCACTATCTGGAAGAGGCCGAGAACCTCTGCCGCAACATCGCGATCATCGACCGCGGCCGCATCGTCGAGCACAGCAGCATGAAGGCGCTGCTGGCCAAGCTCGACGTCGAGGGCTTTGTGCTGGACCTGGCCGAGCCCTTCAACGGTGCGCTGCCCGCGCTGGCCGGCATCAGGATCGAGCGCAGCGATGACCACACGCTGGAGCTGGAGACGCCGCGCGCGGCCAATCTCAATGCGATCTTCGCCGCGCTCAGCGAGGCCGGCATCCAGGTGCGCAGCATGCGCAACCGCGCGAACCGCCTGGAAGAGCTCTTCGTGCGCCTGACCGGCCAGGAGGCCGCGTGATGTCCGCGCCGACCACCGCCCAGGCCAACCTGACCGCGCTCTACACCATCGTCCGCCGCGAGGTGAATCGCATCCTGCGCATCTGGGGCCAGACTCTGGTGCCACCGGCGATCACGATGACGCTCTACTTCCTGATCTTCGGCAGCCTGATCGGCAGCCGCATCGGCCAGATGGGCGGGCACAGCTACATGGATTTCATCGTCCCCGGCCTGGTGATGATGAGCGTGATCCAGAACGCCTACGGCAACATCTCGTCGAGCTTCTTCGGTGCGAAGTTCGGCCGCCACGTCGAGGAGCTGCTGGTCAGCCCGATGCCGAACTGGGTGATCCTGCTCGGCTATGTGCTGGGCGGCGTGCTGCGCGGGCTGATGGTCGGCGCCATCGTCCTGGTGATCGCGATGTTCTTCACCCGGGTCTCGATCCCGCATCCGCTGGTGACCTTCGCCAGCGTGCTGCTGGCGGCGGTGGTGTTCTCGCTGGCCGGCTTCGTCAACGCGGTCTATGCGAAGAAGTTCGACGACATCGCCATCATCCCGACCTTCGTGCTGACCCCGCTGACCTACCTCGGCGGCGTGTTCTATGCAGTCGAGGCCCTGCCGGGCTGGGCGCAGACGCTGACGCTCGCGAATCCCATCGTCTACATGGTCAGCGCCTTCCGTCACGGGCTGCTGGGCTCCAGCGGCGTCGACCTGGCCTTGAGCTTCGCGGTGATGCTGGGCTTCACCGTCGCCCTGACCTGGCTGGGCCTGACCCTGCTGAAGCGCGGCGTCGGCCTGCGCAGCTGATCCTTCCCACCACGACGAGGCGCCTTCGATGAACATGGCCATCCTGCAGCCGCTGCTGACCCTGCTCGCCGGCATCCTGATCCTGATCCGGCCCAAGCTGCTGGCCTTCATCGTCGCGATCTATCTGATCGTGATCGGCGTGCTGGGCCTGCTGCCGCATCTGCGTTTCTAGCCCTTTGCCACGCAGATTTTCAGGCGTGCCATCGCGCTGAGGTGGCGTGGTGCGCCGCAGGCGCACCCTACGCGAACACAGGCCTGCGCTTGGTCGGGTACTTCGCGTCTCTCGGAGTCGTAGGGTGCGCGTGTCGCGCACAATCGGGGGCGTGCGGTCGATCTGGTGCGCCGCAGGCGCACTGGACTTCTGTCGCTCTGGTGCGCCGCAGGCGCACCCTACGCGAACACAGGCCTGGGCTTGGCCGGGCGTTTCGCGTCTCTCGGGGTCGTAGGGTGCGCGTGTCGCGCACCTACACGTGCGAATGACGCATTGCCCAGAGCAAAGCCGAGGCGAACGCTCGCCGCTTCCACATCCAACGCCCCTCATCACGCCCGAGGGCCACGGCGCGCCCCGCGACCAAAGCCCTCAAGCAGTTCGCCGGCGCCACCGGATCGTAGGGCGCGCGTGTCGCGCACAAGCGGGTGCGTGCGGTCGATCTGGCGCGCCGCAGGCGCACCGCATGCGAACGGCGGCACGGGCTCTGTTCTGGGGCGTGGCGTCATTCGTGGTCGTAGGGTGCGCGTGTCGCGCACCTACACGTGCGAATGACGCATTGCCCGGAGCAAAGCCGAGGCGAACGCTCGCCGCTTCCACATCCAACGCCCCTCATCACGCCCGAGGGCCACGGCACGCGCCGCGACACAAGTCCTCAAGCAGCCCGCCCGCGCCGGCGCCACCAGACCCCGACAAGCCCAAGCAACAGCAGCGGCGGCAGCGTCCATGTGGCAATGCGCTTCAACTCGGCGATCTTCGCCGCGTGCAGCTCGCGCTCAACCTTGTCGAAGTCCGGCGCCGGACACTCCTGTCCGAAACGCGCGCCCCAGGGCACATAGGGCCCTTCGCGCAGGTAGCGCCGATACAGCTGCTGGCCGCGCTCGAACTCGGTGTTGAGCACGTAGCGCGTGGCCTGGCACATCAGCGCGGCATACGCCTGCGAGCGCGGTGGCAGCTGCGTGGCGGCGGTTTCCGCCAGGTTGGCGGCCAGGCCGCGGTAGTGGAAGCGATGGGTGGGCACGGGTGAGCTGCGCTCGATGCGCGCGCGCTCGTCCGCGAGCGCCAGCGGGTCCGGCTGCGCCGGCACCTGCCGCCACTCGGTCTCATCGCTGCCGGGCACCTCCACTTCGATCCAGCGTTCGCCCGGCGAGAACATGCCGCCGTACTCGGCATAGTCCGGCCCCAGCTGCGTGCCGAGCAGCTCCATGCCCTGCCAGCGCGCCAGCTCGGCGGCCTCGAAACCTGCGCGTGCGCGCGCCACGCGATCACCGCGCTGCATGGCCTCGCGCGCTTCGACATAGCGCGTGGCGTGGGCATGCAGGCTCTCGTCGTCGAAGTACGCCAGCGCCTCGCGGCCGCGGCCCTCGCGCAGCAGGCGGCGCGCCAGCAGCCCGCGCAGCGCCGCGGCGTGGTGGCGGGTGCCGAACACCCATTCGTCGTTCTGCACCCGCTGCGGTTCGGGCGCGACGCGCTGCACGAAACCCTGCAGCTCGTCGACCGTCAGCACGCGCTCAGCGAGATACGCGGCGTCGGTCCAGTAGCGCGCGGACGCCGCGTAGAACAGGTCCATCGCCTGCAGATAATCGAGGCGCGACAGCGCGACGATGCCGGCTTCGGCCTGGATCCGGCAGCGCGTGTCGACGGGCGCTTCGGAAGGCCGGTAGACGTCGATCTCATCCGGCCGCGCGGTCCAGACCTCACCTTCGCCAGCGGCGCGGATGGCCAGGGCGTAGGCCGCAGAGGCCGTCTCGCTATCGCCGCGACGCAGGGCCAGCTTGGCGCGCAGCCAGTGCGCCATGCCGCCCTGTGCATCGCGCAGCGCGCGCTCGGCTTCGTCGTAGCGCCCCGCGCGATAGGCGATCGAGGCAAGCCGTTCGCGGGCGGGATCCTCGGCGGACAGCGCTGCGTCCAGCTCGGCGAACACGGCCAGCACGCTGGCGCTGTCCGGGCTGCCGTAGGGGCCGTTCCAGGGATCGTAGATCTGCACCGGCTCGCCGGGAGCAGGCAGCGCCGGCGGCAGCTCGAAGCTGCGCGCGAACAGATAGGCCAGCAGCAGGCCGCGTCCACTGGCGGTGCTCAGCAGCTGGGCGCGGGCGTCGGCATTCGGCGCCAGCCTGCGGGCGACAAACAGCAGAGACATGCGCCCCGAGTTGGAACCCAGCGCCGCCTGCTGTGCGTACAGCTCGACGGCGCGCGCATACTCGCCCGCCTCCAGCAGATCGCGGGCCTCCTCGCCAAAGCTCGCTACCGCAAGGCCCAGCGGATCGGGCGCACCGGCCTGCACTTCGGCGCGCAGCTCGGCGTACATCGCGCGTGACTCCTCGTCGCGATGGAGCTTGCCCAGCATGTAGGCCGCCATCGGGCCGTGGTTGCCGCGCTGCTCGATCGGCAGCGCGCGCACGGTTTCGAACTGGGTGATCGCGTCGTCGACATCGCGCGCGCGCCAGGCCACCGCGCCGGCGGTGTAGTGGACGACGGCGGGCGGCAGCGTCCCCGCGCGCGCCAGCACTTCGTCTGCGCTGCCCAGTTCACGCAATCGCAGAACCCTGCGCTGCTGGCCGGCATCCAGACTCTCGGCATCGGCCGGGCGCAACCCCTCCGGCTCCGACTGCCAGCGATCCTCAACCGGCCTGAACCGGTAGGCGGACATGTCGACCAGCCGACTGGCCTCGTACTCGAAGCTGCCCTCGGGCAGCTCGCTCAGGGTCTGCTGACGCTGGTCCAGCAGGGTCAGCGGAAAGTCCGGGCCGCAGGCCAGCGCCGGGCTGCAAAGCAGGAACAGGCTCAGGCTGAGCAGGCGTGGCGCGGGCAAGGGTTTCGACATGGTCTGGCGGAACTCGGCGGTGGCATGTGGAAGGGGACGCTGCGGCCTCTGGCAGCGGCAGCACACTACGCCAGATTTCGGGCAATTCAGGGGCGGCGCGATCCGGATTCGCGAGGCGACGCCACACCCATGCATGCGCACGCGTAGTCGCATCCCGGCGCCGCGAGGCTCAACGGCTGCGCGCGCGTGCCTCTTCGACATCGACCGGCAGACGCTGCAGCATGGGTAACGCCGGCTCGCAGCGCGCGAAGCCAAGCGCCTGCGTGGTCCCCGGCGCCAGCCAGGGCGGCGCTGCGGCCCGCAGCGCGGCACTGCCGGGTTCAGCCGCATACGCCCCTACGCCTTCCACGAGCGTGCAGTGCGCAGGCAGGGCGATCCGCTCTGGCGCGGCCGCGTCGATCGCGCCGGAATTACGCAGCAGCAGGTCCTGCAGACCCGGGCCACGCGCGATCGCCTGCAGCTCGATCGAGGCCAGCGGCAGCGCGCCGCGCATCACCGCGGCCAGGGTCGAAGGCGCCCAGCTGCGACGGTCGCCGGCCACCGGCAGGCGGAACCACAGCAGGCCCTGCAGCTGCGGCAGCGGCTCGGCCTCGAGCGCACGCACGAGCCGCGCAACCTCGGCGGGATCGGCGCGGCGCTCCTGCGCGCCCTGCCCGCTGCGATCGAGCGCGCCCTCGGCATCGACGGCCGCGGGTTTGCCGTCACGCCCCAGCTGCACGCGCAGGCGGTAGGCCGGCAGCGCGACACGGAAGGGTCGCGACGCATGCGCCTGCCAGGCGCGCGCCCAGCGCAGGCTGGAGTCGACGTCGACCAGCGCACTGCGCCAGGCTTCGACGGCGTGCACCTGCAGCACCGTCTCATCGGCGACCTCGCGCAGTTCGCGCAGGCCCTCGGGCGCTTCCAGCCAGCTCGGCAGTGCGGTGATCGACAGCGCGAGGTCGGATGGCAGAGCCGCGCGAAAGCGACCCAGCCAGTCGGCGTAGTCGGTCAGCGCTGCGTTGGCGCAGTCGTGGTCGACTTCCACACCCTCGACCTGCAGCCCGCGCCCGCGCCACTGCTGCGCGATCTCGCCCAGCGCACCGGCCAGCGTGTCGGCATCGGCGCGCGAGCGACTGCCTTCGATCCGCAGCACAAGGCGCAGCGGCAGCCCGCGGTCGCGCAGCGCGTCGAGGTCAGGCCTCACCTCGATACGTTCATCGCCGATCTGCTGCAGCGCGAGCACGCGCAGGCCGCGGAAGTCGGCGCTGTGTTCGCGCACCGCGGCGCCCACCGACGGGGTCCACTGGCGCTGCCAGACGTAGGCTTCGTGCGCGAGGGTCTGAGGCGCTGGCGGGTCATCCGCGGCGCAGGCCGCCAGCAGCAGCACAAGAAGAAACGCAATCGCCGAGCGGATCGGCAAGCGCGGCGCGCGCAGCTGGGCCCCCGCCTTCGCGGGGGCGACGGACCGGGAGAGCGGCGGGGAGTCTGTGTGGGCGCTTCTCAGCCCCGCTTCGTGGTGCAGCGGTTCTCGACGAAGCCAGGGTTCGTCATCCCCGCGAAGGCGGGGATCCAGGATTCTTGCGACTGAGACCACGGGTCTGGGCCCCCGCCTGCGCGGGGGCGACGGCACACGGGGTCGCAAGCCTTCTGTTTCTTTGGAGCATCCCGGCGCCACGTCGTGTCCCGCTTCCGCCACGAGCCGCACTCAGCGCGCGTCCCACCAAGGCCAGGCCACCACTGACCAGTCTTCGTGGGCATCGGAATAGCGGCCCACCTCGACGAAGCCGATGCGCTCGTGCGCACGTCGCGACACCGTGTTGCGCAGGGCGATCTCGGTCATGCACAGCTCGACGTCGGAGCCCGCCGCATCACGAATGCAGGTATAGAGCGCGCCGATCAGACCACGGCCACGCCAGGCCGGGTCCACGCAGACCTGGCCGCCAACCACGTAGCGGAAGTCGCCAAGGCGCCGACCGCGCCACTGCATGCGTTCGAACTGCTCGAACATGGGTTGCAGCGCCGGCAGCCACTCGGCCATTGAGGGCCGCATCGACAGGCTGTAGCCGACCACGCGCGCATCCGCAAGCGCGATCGCCTGCGGCGACTGCGCGGCCATGCGGGTGAGCAGGGGCAGGTCGTGCTCGACGTAGACGAAACCGTCCTGCGCCTGCTGGTGCTCGCTCAGGCTCTGCCGCAGATTGCGCCGCTGCAGGTCGAGGATGCCCTCGAAGTGGGCGGGCTCGCGGGCGAGGGTGAGCAGGGGCTCGGCAGCGTTGGCGGCGGTGTTCATGAGGCCGCATCCTGCCAGCCCGCGGCGACGGCGCAAAGCCGTCGCCGCGGTGGCGGATGGATCAGAACCTCCAGCCCATGCGGACGTAATAGAAGCCGCCGTTGAAGCCATAGGGCGCCAGCGGCGGGAACTTCGCGCCAACCACCGCTTCACCGTAGGGGTTCAGCTCGGGCTCCTTGTCGAACAGATTCTGCGCGCCGACATTGACGAACAGGCCGTTGTCGAACTTGTAGCCGACCTCGGCATCGACGATCAGCGCCGCATCGCCGTAGATCGGCAGGCAGTCCGGCCCGACCACGCAGCCGCTGTCGACATGGTCCTCGTAGAAGCTGCCGTAGTAGTTGAGGCGGGTCATCGCGTGCCAGCGCTCGCGCTGGTGGTTGATGCTGAAGCTGCCCTTGGTGCGCGGCAGTGCGTCTTCCAGGATCTGCACGCGCGCCTCGCCGATGATCGCGGGCGAGAAGTCGGTGACCTCGGTGCGGTTCCAGTTCATCGCCAGCGCGTAGGTGGTGTCGCCGCCGAAGTGGTCGCTCTCGTAGCTGGTGACCAGGTCGACGCCGTCGGTCTTGGTGTCGAAGTCGTTGATGAAGAAGCGCACGCTGTCGAGGCTGATCGCTTCCTGCACGCCCTGCGCGACCAGGGCCGCGCGGTCGGCCGGGGTGAGTGCGAAGTTGGCGCTCTGGGCGATGCGATCCTCGACGTCGATGCGGTAGTAGTCGGCAGTGAACAGCCAGGCATCGAGGCTGTAGACCGCGCCGAACGACAGGTTGAACGACTCCTCGGGCTGCAGCGGCTGGCCGCCGAAACGCTGGGCGATCGGGTTGGTCGGCGGCAGGGTCGCGGTGTCGCGCAGCTCGCCGCCGATGAACTGGGTGGTGACTGCACGCACATTGCTCTGGCCCGGCGTCGGCGCGCGGAAACCCGTGCTCACCGCACCGCGCAGAGCCAGCGCATCGGTGGCCTGGAAGCGGCCGGTGAGCTTCCAGTTGGTGGTGGTGCCGAAGTCCTCGAAGTCCTCGAAGCGCAGGGCGGTCGCCAGCAGCAGGCGTTCGCTGAGGTCGGCCTCGAGATCGACATAGGCCGCGTAGTTGCTGCGGCTCCAGCTGCCGGCATCGCGCGGGCTGAAGCCCGGGAAGCCGTTCGAGCCGATCAGGAAGCCCTGCGAGGCCAGCGGCCCGATCTCGAAGCTGGCCTGGTCGCCGTTGAAGGCCTCGAACTGCTCCTCGCGCCATTCCAGGCCGCCGGCCACGCTCAGGCCGTACTGGGTCCAGGCGGCGTCGACCACCTTCACCAGGTCGAGGTTGAAGTTGGTTTCGGTCTGCTCGTAGGCGCCCGGATTGAAGCGGTAGCCCTCGGGCTGGTTCGGGCCCATG
Organism: uncultured Aquimonas sp.; assembly: GCF_937888285.1. Classification (GTDB taxonomy): domain Bacteria; phylum Pseudomonadota; class Gammaproteobacteria; order Xanthomonadales; family Xanthomonadaceae; genus Aquimonas. Next base: position 3,981 of record NZ_CALART010000021.1, on the reverse strand, counting down.
GAGGCGTTGACGGTGTTGTAGATGTAGAAGTCGACTTCGCTGCGGCCCTGCGAGGCGCTGAGATCCCAGCGCAGTCCGCCGGCGGTGGTGCCGCGCACGCCGGTGACCAGCGAGCCGTCGCGGACCACGCCGCCGAAGCGCGGGGTGAAGCCGCCGGGGAAGTCGCGGAAGAAGGTGTAGCAGTTGGCCGGCAGCGCGGTGACCTGGGCGTTGACCGCGCTGAACGGCCGCAGGTTGCCGGCGGCATCGCGCAGGGCGATGGTGGGACAGGCGGCGCCGCCAAGGTTGCCGATCAACAGCGTCTCACCGCCATCGCCGGAGAACACACCGGCGCGCGACACCGGATTGCGGTAGTAGAAGCCGCCGTCGATGTCGCGCGAGGCGGCATTGCCGAACAGGTACCAGTCGAGGTCGTCGTTCAGCTCCAGACCGAGATTGGCGACCAGCTTGAAGTCGCGCTTGACCTCGGGGCTGCCCCAGACCTGGGCCGGGTCGGGCACGAAGGGGTTGCCGCTGGCCGCGACCTCGGCCGCATCGCCGCGCTGCACGCTGCGGTCGGTGGGGTCGGCCTCGCGGTACTCGAAGCTCAGGTTGGCGAAACCCTGCGGCGAGAACGGCAGGCCGATGTTGCCGGCGACCTGGGCGGTGGTGCCATCGCCGGCATAGTGCTGGCCACCCAGCACTTCCAGCGAGCCGCCTTCACGGTCGGATTTCAGGTTGAAGTTGATGACGCCGGCGATCGCGTCCGAGCCGTACTGCGCGGCCGCGCCATCGCGCAGCACCTCGACCTGGGACAGCGCGATCGACGGGAACACCGAGATGTCCGGGCCCTGCGAGCCGTCGGACAGGCCGCTGCCGAGGAAGGTGATCACCGCCGAGCGGTGGCGGCGCTTGCCGTTGACCAGCACCAGGGTGCTGTCGGGCGGCAGGCCGCGAAGATTGGCCGGGCGCACCAGCGTGGCCGCGTCGCTGATCGGCTGCAGGTTGACATTGAGCGAGGGCACCACCGTGCGGATCTGGTCCAGCACGTCGGTCAGGCCCTGGTTGTGGAATTCCTCGCCGCTGATGATGTCCACCGGCACCGGCGAATTGGCCTCGCTGCGCGGCTGCTTGCGCGAGCCCAGCACCGAGATCACATCCAGCGCCTTGGCGTTCTCGGCGGAAGGTGTTTCTTCCTGTGCGCTGGCAGCAGACGGCAGCAGCGCTGCCGCCCCGGCGATGCAGCCGCCCATCAGGGCAAGGCGCAGCGCGCCCGTCAGACGATGGGCGCGCGGCCCATGTCGGTGAATCGTGTTCATGCTCAGGTTCCCCGCAGTCAGTGGATGAAGCCGCCCCCGTGCGTGGCTGCCAGCGCTGGCCCCTGCGATGGTCGACGCCCCCCGGCATCCGCCCCACCCTGCCCTGTTCCGGGCCTTGCAGCCTGCGCTGTGCGACCACGCTCGGTTTCGACCGCGGCGGTGGCTCCACGCCGCCGCAAGCCAGCGTCAAACCACGTTGCAGCGCGGCAGGACGCTGGCGCGGAGTATGCCTTTAGTCATGCCCTTCGGGAACCGCTTTGCGGAACCTTATGCCACGCAACAGCTTGCTGCTGCGCACAAACCAATCAAGGCAAAGGGCCCGCGTCCTCGTCGGGAGGAGGCGGGCCCTCGCTTGCCGCCGTGCCAACGAGTTACAGCAGCAGCCGGCGGATGTCTCCAAGCTGCTTGGCGAAGAAGCTGGCGAAGCGCGCGGCTTCGGCGCCGTCGATGACGCGGTGGTCGTAGGACAGCGACAGCGGCAGCATCAGCCGCGGCTCGAACTCCTTGCCGTTCCAGATCGGCCGCATCTCGCTCTTCGACACGCCCATGATCGCGACCTCGGGCGCATTGATGATCGGCGTGAAGCTGGTGCCGCCAATGCCGCCCAGGCTGGAGATCGAGAAGCAGCCGCCGGACATGTCGGCCGGGCCGAGCTTCTTGTCGCGCGCCTTCTTGGAGATCTCGCCGAGTTCGGCGGCAAGCTGCAGCAGGCCCTTGGAGTCAGCGTCGCGGATCACCGGCACCACCAGCCCATCGGGCGTATCGACCGCGATGCCGATGTGGAAGTACTTCTTGAACACCAGGTTCTCGCCGCTCTCGTCCAGCGAAGCGTTGAAGCTGGGGAAGGCCTTGAGCGCCGCCACCGCCGCCTTGATCAGGAACACCAGCGGGGTGATCTTCTGGTTCGGGTTCTCCTCGCCCATCCTCTTGCGGAAGGCCTCCATCTCGCTGATGTCGGCCTGCTCGAACTGGGTGACGTGCGGGATCATCGCCCAGTTGCGAGCGAGGTTGGCGCCGGAAATCTTCTTGATGCGCGACAGCGGCTGGGTTTCGACCGCGCCGAACTTGGCGAAATCGACCTTGGGCCAGGGCAGCAGGTTCAGGCCGCCGCCGCCGCCCGCCGGTGCAGCCGCGGCCGGACGCGCCAGCGCCTGCTTGACGTAGGCATTGACGTCCTCGCGGGTGATGCGGCCCTTGCGGCCGCTGCCGGAGACTTTCGACAGATCGACGCCGAGTTCGCGCGCATGTAGGCGCACCGCCGGGCTGGCGTGCGGCACGTTCTGCGGCAGCACGCTTTCCGCGCTGAAGCTGACCGGCGGGCTGCGCGGTGCTTCGGCGGCAGCAGGCGCGGCGGGCTTGGGGGCTTCGGGCTTGCTCGCTTCGGGCTTGGCCGGCTCGGGCTTCGGCGCTTCGACCTTGGGCGCCTCGGCCTTGGCGGGCGCTGGTGCTGCGGCCTTGGTGGGCGCGGCGCCGGCCTCATCAGCTTCGATCAGTGCCACAACCGAACCTTCCGACAGGGTGTCGCCCAGCTTGACCTTGAGCTCCTTGACCACGCCCGCCACCGAGGACGGTACTTCCATGGTCGCCTTGTCCGATTCCAGCGTGACCAGGCCCTGGTCCTTGCTGACGCGATCCCCCACCGCGACCAGCAGCTCGATCACGGGCACATCGGTGTGGCTGCCGATATCGGGAACGCGCGCTTCAACGGTGGCCATGGACACTCCTTCGGCTCTTCAAACGGACCCGTATTGTGTCGGTGCATCCCCCCATGATCCAGCCTGTTCGCGCCTGTACGGAGCGGACTGCAAGTGGTGCGGCGCGCGACGGCACCCGCCTGCCGCGTGCAGGGCGCTTGCCCGGATCCGGACGCCCACCGCAGCGCGGTGTCCGCAGATGCGGACAGGCGAACGCGGACGGACAGCCGAACAGCGGCGCAAGCAATTGATTTAGCTGGGATGCCGAGGTTGGCACGGTTGCTGCTGTGCTGAGCTCGACACCCGAGTGCGGAGCACCGCCATGTTCGAATCCCTGATCCAAGTCCTGCACCAGTTGGCCCTCAATGCGCTGGGCCTGGTCCTGACCCTGCTGAGCGGCGGCCTGCCGGCGAACGAGCCTGCGCACACCCCGCCCGAGCCTGCGGCGCAGCACGGCGCCCTGCTGCTCGACGCGCGCCCGCGCTACGCCGAAAGCACCTGCGGCCTGCGCGGCGCACAGCTGCAGCGGGTCGCCTTCGACGGTCACGCCTGACACCTCGCTTCGACGCAGGCCCAGTGGCGCCTGCATCGAACCCCGTTTCCACAGCGGTCGCAGGATGCGACCCGCGGCGAGGTTCGGCACCTCGCCGTCCACGGAAGGGCCGCCGCCGGAACTGCGGCGCGACAGCGGACGTCGATTGCTTTGAAAGCAATGCACCGGAACGAGCCGCCGCGGACGGGCGACTCGCGCAGCACCCCGCACCCGGGCAGGGACGCCCGGGGCGGATCTTTTCTTCGGCAGAGGCGATGCTGCTGTCCTTGCCGCTGACTTTCAGGTTTCGATGGAGACCGGGGGAGAGTCGAGCTCATGGTGGGCCAGGGCCCACCCTATGAGCGCTCAGGCTCCGGCTTTCCGCTTCAGCTCTGCGCTCTTGCGGGCAGGAGCCCGCGCTCTTCCACGGGGCCCCTGGGGAGCGGCGGGAGGCGGT
>NZ_CALART010000020.1 GCF_937888285.1 uncultured Aquimonas sp. | reverse complement strand
TGCGGCCGCCCCTGCGGGCTGATCCACGGCCTCCCGCCGCTCCCCAGGGGCCCCGGGAAAGAGCGCGGGCTCCTGCCCGCAACAGCCGAAGCGGGAAGCCGAAGCGGGAAGCCGAAGCGGGAAGCCGAAGCGGGAAGCGGGAAGCCGGGCGCCATAGAGTGGGCCCTGGCCCACCGTGGCATGGAGGCTCCCCCCTGTGTGCATCCATACGACGTCCGAAACTGGCTGCTGCGAACCGCCCGTGGCGAGCGGCATCGCGTGGGTTCGGCTCATGGTGGGCCAGGGCCCACCCTATGCGAACGGCTTAGCGCTCGAGCGGCTTTTTCACCTATCGGACTTCGATCAGGTCGATGTCGAAGCGCTGTGGGCCTGTGCTGGTCGCGCTGAGGCTGATGCCGCGCAGGCGCGAGCGATCGAGACCCGGCTGCGTGGCGAGATCGATTTCGACGTTGCGCCATTCGGCGCTCGCGGCGATCGGCACCACCACGGGCGCGCCGTCGCCGGAGAACAGCAGCAGCTGCAGGGGCGCGGCGCTGCGCATCTGTAGATGCAGGGCTGACACCGCGCTCGCGTCAACCGGGGTCATCGGCGCGGCGCCCGGGCTGAAGAACACGCCGGCCCAGGCGGGCTGGCCACCGACGCCTTGCGAAGCGAGCTCGACCTCGACGCGCAACGCACCGGCACTCTCAGCTGCACCGTCTACGATGCGCGCGATACGTGCCGTCGAGCGACCGCCGCGCATCTGGTCCGAGGCCGCCATCCAGCTCGACGGCAGGGCGTCGGCGTCGAAGTCCGCGAGCGTGCCGGGCGCCAGCTTCGCGTCGGACGCGGCCGGCGGGCGCGCGTCGACGCGGCGGCCGTTCTTCCACACGCTGACGAGTTCGCGGGTGGCGCGGATGTCCGCGCTCGGGTCACCCTCCACTAGCACCAGATCGGCGCGCAGGCCCGGCGCGATGCGGCCGCGGTCGGTCAGGCCGAAGCGCTGCGCCGGCACGGAGGTCGCTGCGCGCAGGGCCTCGAGCGGGCTCAGGCCCGCTTCGACCAGCAGGGCCAGCTCGCCGTGCATCGAGACGCCGAACGCCGTGCCTGGATTCGGCGCATCGGTGCCGGCCAGCAGCGGCACGCGGGCGGCATGCAGGGCGGCGACGCGGGCTTTCGCGCGGTCGATCAGCTGCCTTGCCAGCGGCCCGAAGCTGGGGCGTCCGCGCAGCTGCTCGCGCTGGCTGGCCGACAGGCGTTCGGCGAGGCGCGGATGGTTCGCCAAGTCGTTGTCCACACCCGAGAACGCCGCGATCACCGACAGCGTCGGCGTGACGAAGGCGCCGCGCGTGCGCACAGCTTCGACGAATGCCGCGTCGTTGCCGGCATCGTGCGGCACATGCACGAGGCCATCCGCGCCCTGTTCCAGTACCTCGATGGCATTGGCCACCGTTGACACATGCGCCAGCGCGCGCAGGCCCTGCGCCTTGGCCGCGGTGATCACCGCCTGCGAGCGCGCGGCGTCCAGCGTTGGCATGCGCTCGGTATCGCGATAGGCCGACAGATCCTCGCGCACCAGCTTGATGAAGTCCGAGCCCTCGGCGCGGCGCGCGGCCACCCAGGCTTGCGCGGCTTCTGGCGTGTCCACGGTCGGCACGGCGACGCCGAACTGGGTGCCGTGACCGCCCTGTGCCGTGGCCAGCAGGCCCGCGCCCCAGAGGTCGGCATGCTCGCTGGTGGCCAGCGACTCGCGCTCGGCACGCGCGCTCTGCAGCAGCGCCGGATCGCCGAACATGTCGAGCACGGTGGTGGTGCCGAAACGCAGGGCTTCGCGGCGGGCCTCGCCGTAGGCGTGGACATGGGCGTCGATGAAGCCAGGCATCAGAGTCTGGCCGCTGGCTTCCACCACCGTCAGTCCACCAGCGGACAGCGATTCGGCGATCGCTTCGATGCGGCCGTCGCGCACGGCGACATCGGCTCGCGGCCAGAGCCTGTCGCCGTCGAACACGCGCGCGCCGCGGATCAGGAAGGCTGCGGGGCCGGCATCGTGCGCGGGTGGTTTCGCAGGAGACTTGGGTCCTTCGCTCAGCGCGATCAGTGCGATCAATGCAACGCCGCTCAGCGCGGCGATCAATGCGGGAGTGGAGAGGCGCGCCATGGCCTCAGCGCCCCTTGAGCCGCAGCGCGGCCAGCGCCAGGAAGAACACGGTGAAGCCGATCAGCACCGCGCTGTGCAGCAGCACGTTGACGCCTTCGATCTGGCCGCTGATGCCCAGCGCCAGCTGCGCGAGGTGCCAGGCCGGCCAGACTACCGCCAGCTTCTGGATGATCTCGGGAAAGGCAAACAGCGGCATCCACAGGCCCGACAGCACCGACATCGGCAGGTAGATCAGGTTGACGATGCCCACCGCCGCCTGGCCCTTGACCAGGCTGCCGATCAGCAGGCCCAGCGCGCAGAAGGGCAGGGCGCCGAGCATCAAGGCGCCCAGCAGCAGGGTCCAGTCGCCGAAAGCCATGCGCACATCGCCCAGGCCCATCGCCGCGGCGCTGAGCAGCAGCACCACGCAGAGCGCAGCGATCAGGCTCATCGCGATCTTGGCGGCGAAGTAGGCGGCGATCGGCATCGGCGACACGCGCTTCAGCTCCAGCAGGCCGCTTTCGCGCTCCATCGCCATGCCGACGCCGAAGCCGAACAGGGCCGGTCCGATCACCCCGAACACGCCATAGGTGGCGAACAGATAGGTCGCCTTCTGGAAGCTGCCCCACTGGCCCGGAATCAGCACCGCGAACATGAGGTAGAACGCCACCGGAAAGGCGAGGGTGGGGATGACGAAGGCCGGCGTGCGCGCCATGCGCAGCAGCTCGTACCAGGCCTCCAGCGCGTACAGGCGCAGGTTCTGTGCGCCTGTCATCGGCAGGCTCGAATGCAGGCTGGGGGCGTTCATGCGGCGTCTCCGGTCAGGGCGAGGAAGGCGTCTTCGAGGTTCAGCGGGCGGATCTCGATGCCGTGCAGCGCGGGATCGAGGTGCAGCAGGCGGCGCAGCAGGGCATCGCTGTCGCTGCAGCGGATCGACACGCGGCTGCCCTCGGGCTCGATCGACTGCACTTCCGGCAGCGCGGCGAGCTCGGCAGCCGAGAGCCGGGTCACGCAGCGGAGGCGCGCGCCTTGTGCGCGGGACTTGAGGCCGGAAGGCGTGTCCTCGGCGATCATGCGACCGCGCTCGATCAGCACGACGCGCTCGGCCAGCGCATCGGCCTCTTCCAAGTAGTGCGTGGTCAGCACGATCGAAGTGCCGGCCTCGCGCAGGGCATGGATCACCTGCCAGAAGCCGCGACGGGCTTCGACATCGAGTCCCGTGGTGGGCTCGTCGACGAACACCAGCTCGGGCGCGCCGCAGATCGCGAGCGCGAACTGCACGCGGCGCTGCTGGCCGCCGGAGAGCGCGGCATAGCGACGCGGGGCGAGTTCGGTCAGGCCTGCCAGCGCGAGCGTTTCGTCGACCGCACGCGGTGCCGGGTAGTAGCTGGCGAACAGATGCACGAGCTCGCGCACGCGCAGGGTCTCGGGCAGGCGCGCCTCCTGCAGCATCACGCCGATGCGGCGGCGGGCCGAGGCCTCTCGCGGGTCGGCGCCGAACAGGCTGACCTCGCCGGCGTCCGCAGCCAGACGCCCGGTGAGCAGACCGAGCGCCGTGCTCTTGCCGGCGCCATTGCTGCCCAACAGCGCCAGCAGCTCGCCGCGCCGCAGCTCCAGGTCGATGCCGTCGAGGGCGGTGATGGCGCCGTAACGCTTGCGGGCGCCAGTGAGTCGGGCGATCGGGTGGATGACAGGCGTCGACATGACAGGGCTCCGGATACGGCGGGTGCCGCGTGCAGCTCAGCTTCCGGATCCGGCGGCATAGCCATCAGTGGAGCCTGTCAGCCGTTTGGCATGACATTCGTCATCCACACCTGCTGTGGCCCCAAAAGAAACGGGCCCGATGCGCGGCTGCGCATCGGGCCCGTGAGAGCCGCATGCAGGGCTGGGTTACGGCGTGATGGTCTCGAAGCCGTCCTTGAACACCGCAACGCCCAGCACCGTCACCGTGGCGCTGTCGCTGTTGTTGGTGCCGTCGGGATCCGGATTGCCGGCCGACACCGTGGCGCTGGAGGTCGTCGCACCCGGTACGGCTGCAGCGTTGACGTTGGCAGTGACGGTAATCACCGGCGCGGTGGCTTCACCCGCCAGCGAGGCGCGGGTGCAGGTGGCCTGCTGGGGCGTGCCCGTGCTGCAGGTCCAGCCGGTGCCGGTGGCCGTCTGCACGGCGAAAGCCGGATCCAGTGCCACGACCACGTTGACCGAACTCGCGTTGCCGGTGCTGAGGTTCTCGACCTCCATCGCAAAGCTGGCGGTACCGCCCACCACCGCGCTCGCCGGACCAACCATGGTCATCGCCAGATCGGCCGGATCGCCGCTGACGCAGGACTGCACCTTGACGTCGTCGACGTACCAGCCTTCACGGGCCGCGGAGTCGTCGGTGCCCAGGCGCCAGCGCAGGCGCACGCTGTTGCCCGCATAGGGGCTCAGATCGACCAGGGTATTGCCATAGGGGCGCCCGGGGTTGGGTTCGCACCAGGCGTTGCGGCCAGCCAGCGGGTTGCCGAAGCTGGCGCTGATCGGCCCGCGATACGGGTCATTCAGCAGCGCCGCGCCGGCGAGCTGGGTGAAGGCGCCACCATCGACCGAGATCTCCAGCAGTCCGCCGTCATAGCAGCCCGTGGTGCCGTTGTTCTCGATGTTGCGCCAGTTCTGGAACTGCAGCGTCAGCGGCTGTTGGCCAGTCGGCAGATTGATCGCCGGCGAGGTCAGCTGTTGATCGGAGACCGTGGCGATATCGACTGCCAGCATGGCGTTGCCGCCCGAGGCCGGGCTCGGCCGAACGGTCGACAGCGCCCAGGTCTGCGCGCCGGTGCCGCCGACGGTGAAGCCACCTGCGCCAGCTGTGAAGTTCTCCGTGAACACGTCCGTGGCGATAGTGCCCTCTGCGCAATCGCCCGGCGCTGGCTGCGTGCGGAAGCTGAACACCGTCGAGTTGGTGCCGGCGCCGCAGACGTTGGCCGGCCGCACCCGCCAGTAGTGGGTGGTGTTGGAGGCCAGTGCCGAGGTCACGGCGATGTTCGTGCCGTTGCTGACGTTGCCGGTGAAGACGATGTTGGAGAACGCCATGTCGGTGGCGACTTCGACCGTGTAGCTGCTGGCCTGGGTGCCTGCGCTCCAGCTGAGCGTGGGCTGCAGTACCACATTGGTCGCGCCGTTGGCCGGCAGGGCGGGTGCTGCCACGCCGGGCAGCTGGGTGGCCACATTCAACTCGATATCGACATCGCGGACGAGGCTGCCCGAGGTGCCTTCGACCGTCACCGTGTTCAGACCGGCGGCGACGCCGGCATTGAGCGTCAGCGCCAGGCTGGAGCTGCCGGGCGGGGTCACCGGGCTGGTGCCGATCACGCCGCTGATGCCGGTCGGCAGCGCCGGGTTGAAAGCCAGCGCGACCGGATCGGTGAAGCCTGAGATCTGGCCGACCGTCAGCGTGGCGGCCGGCAGCGCGACCGGCGGCTCTGCCGCACAGACTTCCGCCTGGCGCAGGCTGGAATTGAGGGTGAAACCCGGCTCGCCGCAGGCATCGTGGCGGAAGCTGGCGATGCGGGTATTGTTGGTGGTGCCGGCCGGGCCCATGTACTCGCCGGTGAACCAGAAGGTGCAGCCGTCGACCGGGTCGATGCCCATCTGGTGGTAATCACCCCAGCGCTCGTTGCCCTGCGAACGTTCGCCGGTGACGATCGGGAACTCACCGGTGCTCATCACGCCCGGCGGATCGGTCGCCAGTCGGCCCGTATAGCGCAGGCCCGGGAAGATACCGGCCGGCGTTCCGGCCTGGCGGACCACACTGTAGGCCAGCGCGATGTTGCCGGCGCTGTCGATGCCGCTGCCGGCCATCCAGCGGTCGATGTTGCCGCCGGCGTCGGTCGGCGCGAAGGTGCCCTCGTCATGCAGGGCCCAAGCGGTGGCCGCGGTGCCCGCCGTGCGGCGCAGCTCGAACCAGCGGATGGCGCCGCGGATCTGCGGGTCGACCAGGGTATTGGTGGTGAGGTTGCCGACGATCGACTCGTAGGTGCCGAAGTTGCGGTACATCAGCACGTTCATGATCGGCTCGCGCAGCGGGTCGAGGCGCTGGCCGCTGGGCTGCGCAAAGGCCTGGAAGGCGGTCAGGCCGTTGAGGCGCGAGCTGAACTCGGAGATCGCGATCTGGTGCACGGGCGTGAGGGTGCCGGCCGGCGTCGGCGGTGCCCAGTCCATGCTGAGCTGCCAGAGCTCCAGGAAGTCATTGCTCGGATTGTTCGAGCCGGCGTTGTGCGCCTCGTCGTCGCGGTGGCGCATGATGATGCCGGGCGCGTTCGTCGGCGGCAGCTGGTCGCCGACGAAGTGGGCCGGCGTGGACAGCTGGAAGCCGAATCCGGACAGGTTCGGAACGGTGACACGTACGAAGCGCGCCGCCTGGCCCAGCAGCATTTTCTCGCGCTCGAAGGCGTAGATCGGGCGCGCGCCCGAGGTGCCGCCCTCGTTGGCGGTGGCGTAGTAGGCGTCGGTCCACACGCCGTACTTCGGATAGTCGGGGAAGGCCGGCATCACGAAGGTGTAGCGGTACCAGTTGTTCGCCGCGGTGTTGGCGGCGTCGTCGTTGGCGCTGACATAGACGCACAGTGCGCGACCGGCCTGCGGCGAGAACTCGGTGATCACCCAGCGCTGGGCAATGGGGTCGAACAGCACGATCGGGTCGCCCAGGCCGTTGTTGCAGGGCGAGGTGCCGGTCAGGGTGGTGGCCAGGATGAAGTTGGCCTGCAGCTCGCCGGTTTCCTTGTTGTAGACGCGGATACGCGAGCCGCCGGAGGCGTTGACCGCCTGCACGTACTGGGTGGTGCCGATGTCGCCGGTCGGATCGGGCGGCAGGGTGGTTCCGGGCGCGCCTTCGAAGTTCTGCAGCGGCGTACCGAAGCCCGCGCCGCGCTGCGGGGCGAGTCCGTCCAGGGCCTGCTGCAGCGCCACCAGCGGGTCGGCCTGCGGCGGATTCACCGGCTCGCGCTGCTGGGCCGCAAGTACCGCCGGATCATCCCAGTGCCGACGCGGAATCTCACGGATCGGGTCGCCGGGCAGCCACTCCAGGCCCACCGGATCATTGCGCACGTCGACGCTCAGGATCTCGGGCTGGACGACGCCGAGGAACTCGGTCTGCGCGGATTCATGCAGCGGATTGGTGGATTCGCTCGGCGCATCGCCCTTCTGCGCGACTGGCGCAGCGCTGACGTAGGCCGGGGCCGACAGGGCGAGGCCGCTGGCAATGGCCGCGGTCAGCAAACTCTTCGCAAGCTTCATGGAGATCCTCCCGGGGAGCCCGGTCTGGGTGGTGTCGGTTCGGACCGACGGAAACGGTGTGTTGGATCGATGACTCGGTACCACGACGTTCACCGGTCGGCGCCGTCGCCGATCGACTGCAGCAGTACCTCCCCGCCGCTGCTCTCGATGTCGAAGCGTCGCAGCGCTGGCGAGGCCGGGTCGCCCCGCTGGAACGACGCCTGCCATTGGCCGTCCTCATCCTGGCGCAGGCGGTCCAGCGGGAAGTCGGCGCGCACGCCGCGTGGAGCACGCGCCTCGACCTGCAGAGGTTCCTGCAGGTGCACATCGACGACGATGCCGCCGGCGGTGCGCAGGCGATGGGTGCCGGTGGCACGCGCCGACATCGGGTAGATGCGGAGCTCGCCGTCGACGCTCTCGGCTTCGATCAGGCCGTGGGTGGCGACGGTGATGCGGCCGCTGCGGCTGCGCGCCTGCACGGGGTTGTCGATACGGCGGACGACGATCTCGCCGAAATCGCTGCGCAGCGAGACCGGCACGCCCGCCGGCACGAAGGCATACAGATCGACGCGTCCACGCCGTCGGTCCGCAGGCGCATCGGGGTCGATGCCGGGATAGCGCACGCGAACGGCGGCTTCCGCACCCTCCTCATGCCATTCGATGCGGGCGGTGCGCGGCTGTTCGCCGATGCGCTGCTCCACGCCCTCGATCGCGACCGCCGCGCCGGAGGTCTGGCGGAGCTGGATGTCGCCGTAGGGATTATCCAGCACGATGCGCTGCGTGCCATCGGGCAGCTTGTGCTCGTCGCGGAAGCGCTCAAGCGTGTACGGCGGTACCGTGGTGCTGGCCGCACTGGTCGCAGCTTCAGGTGCTTGCTTCGGTGCGCCAGCGCACGCGCACAGGACGCCTGCCGCGGCAAGCGCGAAGATCTTCGCAAAGGAACCCACTCCGTCTCCCCACGGCGTGAAAGTTCCGCGAGTGTAGCAAGCCCGGACCGGGCTTCAAGCGCCCGCGGCTCGCGCGGAGTGCAAGACCCGTTCCAGTTCTTCCACCGGCTCCGGCGGGTCGAGCGGCTTGCCGCCTGTTTCGGATCAGGGGCAGGATGCACGGGCGTGGCCCGGAAAGTTGAATGCCGGGGCGCACAGTCGGTATGCGACGGTGTTCGAACTCGCGTCGGGGTCCGGCTCGGCCTCCCGGCATGTGCGCGCGGCACCGCTTCGAATCCATCTGCCTGGGAGAAAGTCGATGCGTCTGCCGATGTACGTTCCTGCCGTGCTGGCGCTGGTCGTCTGCGTATTGGTCAACTGCGCGTTCTGGGGTGGGGTCGCGCACTCCCGGATGCTCGGCCCGGTGGTGCCGGAGGCGCTGCGGCTGCAGGCGCCACTCGCCTACACCTGGCTGCTGCTTGGAGAAGCGGCGGGCTCGATCGCAGGGCTCGGCGAGAGTTTCGCAGGCTTCGCGGAAGCGGAACTCGGCGACACGGCGCCGCTGATCGAGTCCCGCAGCCTCGCGGCGGAGCGCGTGCTCGCGGCGCGGCCGGGCTGGTTGAAGCTGCTGCACGGCCTGCCCCTGGCTTTACTGCCGCTGGCCCTGCTGCTCTGGTGGCGGCGACCGCGGGGCTTCAAGACCTTCAGCTCGCGCTGAGTGCGCAGCAGGCGCTGCCCTGCCGCGCACCGGCAAGGCCAAGGTCCGATCGTCGCGCTGTTCAGCCCTCGCCGCAGTAGATCCGGTGCAGCACGCCGATGATGTCCTGCACCGGGCCGGGCGTGAGCGAGTAGTAGATCGTCTGTGCCGAGCGCCGCGTCTGCACAAGGCCCTCTTCCCGGAGCACTGCGAGGTGCTGGGAGAGCGCGGACTGCGAGAGCTCCATGCCGGCATTGATGTCCGACACCGCCTGCTCGCCGCCGACCAGCATGCACAGGATCATGAGCCGCCGGTCATTGGCCATGGCCTTGAGCAGGCGCGCGGCATCGTGCGCATGGGCACGCATTTCCTCGGCATCGGTGGGGGCGAGTGGGGGCATGGCTTGAGAGCGGGGATTGGGGATTGGGGATTCGGGATTCGCGAGCGATGCCTCTGCTCGCCTCACGCCGGAGGGTCTGACGCGCAGCTCCAGACAGGCGGATCTGTCGGCGCGTGAGAGTAGGGCGTCTGCGTGCTCCTGTGGAGCCCCAGCCGTAGCGCGGCCTTTAGCTCACCGCACCGCAGATGACCGGCTCTCACGAATCCCGAATCCCAAATCCCGAATCCCGGCTCTTCAGTGCTGCGTCACCGGCTTGCCTGCCGCGGTCCAGGCAGTGATGCCGCCGGCCAGGGAGCGCACGCGGGTGAAGCCGAGTTTCTGCAGGCTTTCCGCGGCCAGGGCCGAGCGCCCGCCGGTGCGGCAGTACAGGACGATCGGCTGCTCGCGCACGGCCAGCGCAGTTTCGGTGACGCAGGCGATGGCGGGGTTGGCCTCGACCTGGAATTCGAGCACCCCGCGCGGGATCGGGATCGCGCCGGCGATGTGGGCGGTGGCGAATTCGCCCGGCTCGCGCACATCGATCAGCACGTAGCTGCCGGGGGCTTCGGAAGCGAGTGCTTCGACGCTGACTTCGGTGATGCGGGCGCGGGCTTCGGCAACCAGCTCGGTGGGGGACTTGGACATGAACGGCTCCTGTCGAATATCAGTTGACGCTAATATTAGAAACCTCTAAATTGGCGTCGGTCAAGTCTAGCTGCTGCACGTGCGCCCAAGCTCCTCGGGCAGCAGTGGCCGAGCTTCAGGATCGCGCCCCACCGGCGGAGACGCGCTCCCACTCAGACGCCGGTTCGGGAGGGCTCAAAACATGGCCAGGATCCTCGTGGTGGGCGGCGGCATCGGCGGCATCAGCGTGGCCTACGAGCTGCGTGCGGGGCTGGGCAAGGCGCACGAGATCACCGTGGTGGGCGACAGCCCGCGCTTCTCGTTCACGCCCTCAAACCCGTGGGTGGCGGTCGGTTGGCGCAAGCCTTCGGACATCCAGATCGAGATCGGGCCCTATCTGGCGAAGAAGTCGATCGGCTTCGAGAGCTGCGGCGCGGCCGAGATCGTTCCGGGCGAGAACACGGTGGTGCTCGGCGACGGACGCCGGCTCGCCTACGACTACCTGGTGATCACCACCGGCCCGCGGCTTGCCTTCGACGAGATTCCGGGCTTGGGCCCGCACGGCGGCCACACGCATTCGATCTGCACCACGCCGCATGCGCTCTTGGCCTGGGAGGCCTACCAGGACTTCGTCAAGGACCCCGGCCCGATCGTCATCGGTGCGGCGCAGGGCGCGAGCTGCTTTGGACCGGCCTACGAGTTCGCGATGATCCTCGACGCCGATCTGCGCAAAAGGAAGCTCCGCGACCGCGTGCCGATCACCTACGTCAGCAGCGAGCCCTATGTCGGCCACATGGGCCTGGGCGGCGTCGGCGACAGCAAGGGCCTGCTGGAGAGCGAGTTCCGCCAGCGCCACATCAAATGGATCGTCAACGCGAAGATCGCCGAGGTGCGTGCGGGCGAGATGCTCGTTCACGAGATGAACGAGGCCGGCGAGAAGGCGCGCGAGCACACGCTGCCCTTCAAGTACTCGATGGTGCTGCCGGCCTTCACCGGCGTCGATGCGGTGCGCGCGGTCAAGCCGCTGTGCAACCCGCGCGGCTTCGTGCAGATCGACCGCCACCAGCGCAACCCCGCTTTCCCGAACATCTACTCGGCCGGCGTCTGCGTGGCGATCCCGCCGGTGGAGCAGACGCCGGTGCCGACCGGCGCGCCCAAGACCGGATTCATGATCGAGTCGATGGTCACCGCCATCGTCGAGAACATCCGCGCCGACCTCGAGGGCAAGGCGCCCGAGGCGGTGGCCACCTGGAACGCGATCTGCCTGGCCGACATGGGCGACACCGGCGCGGCCTTCGTGGCCCTGCCGCAGATCCCGCCGCGCAACGTCACCTGGGCCAAGGCCGGGCGTTGGGTGCACGTCGCCAAGATCGCCTTCGAGAAGTACTTCCTGTCGAAGATGAAGTCCGGCAACACCGAACCCGTCTACGAAAAGTATGTGCTCAAAGCGCTGGGCATCGAACGCCTGAAGTAGCTGTTGAAGACATGGGCCCGGAGCGCCCCCATGAGCCTCGCCAAACCCGCTCCCAACAAATCTCCAATCCCGAATCCCGGAGTCCAAGCCATGAACATCGACCGCGCCATGCTCGCCTTCGCCGGCACCCTGATCCTGATCAGCGTGCTGCTCACCCACTTCGTCTCGCCCTGGTGGCTGCTGCTGACCACCTTCGTCGGCCTCAACCTGCTGCAGTCCGCCTTCACCGGCTTCTGTCCCGCTGCCATCGTCATGGGCAAACTCGGCCTCAAGCCCGGCTGCGCCTTCGGTCAGGCTACCCGTTGAAGCACTGTTCGCTCCTTCGCCGCTGATGGAATCCGCCATGCGTCCGACTCCGCTTCCCATCGCGCTTGCCCTCGCGGCAGCCCTGTCGCTGTCCGCCTGTGGCAGCGAGGCGCCGCTTGCGCCGCGCAGCTCTGCCACGCCCGATATCGAACTGATCTCGGTCGCAGCCGACAGCGCCGTGCGCGAACGGGTCTGGGACGGCGTGGTCGAAGCCGTGCACTCGGCCACGCTCTCGGCACAGACCGGCGGGCGCGTGCTGGAGCTGCCCTTCGATGTCAACGATTACGTCAAGGCGGGTGATGTGGTGGTGCGCTTCACCGACGTCGAGCAGCAGTCGGCGCAGCGTCAGGCACGGGCCGCGCTGGCCGCGGCGCAGGCGGCGGCCAGCGAGGCCGAGGCCGAGTTCAAGCGCGTGTCGGAGATCTATGAGCGCCGCCTGGTCTCGCGGGCCCAGCTCGACCAGGCCACCGCGCGTCGCGACGCCACCCGCGCCCAGCTCGAATCCGCGCAGGCGGCGGTGAAGGCGGCCAGCGAGCAGGTCGACTACACCGCGGTGCGTGCGCCCTACTCGGGCATCGTCACCCAGCGCTTCGTCGAAGTCGGCGAAACCGTGCGCCCCGGGCAGACGCTGATCGCCGGCCTGTCGCTGGACCGCCTGCGTTTGCAGGTGCGGGTGCCGCAGTCGGATGTCGAGGCCATCCGCGGCAATGGCCGCGCCTTCCTGTTGCTGGACGGCGGCCGTCGCGTCGAGGCCGAGAAGGTCACCGTGTTTCCCTACGCGGATCCGGCGACCCACAGCTTCAGCGTTCGCGTGGATCTGCCCGAAGCCGACACCGGCCTGTCGCCCGGCATGGCCGCCAAGGTCGCTTTCGTGGTGGGTGAGGACGCGCGCCTGCTGTTGCCGGTGACGAGTCTGGTCAAGCGCAGCGAGGTGACCGCGGCCTACGTGGTCGGCGAGGCCGGGCTTGCCCTGCGCCAGCTGCGCCTCGGCCACCGCATCGGCGATCGCATTGAGGTGCTGTCCGGTTTGAGCGCGGGCGAGCAAGTCGCCGCTGATCCGGTGGCCGCCGGCCTGTGGCTGGAGCAGCAGCGTCGGGAGCGCAGCGATGGCTGAGTCGCAGGCCATGCCGCGCATGGGCATCTCCGGACGCCTCGCCGCGGCCTTCCAGAACAATCCGCTGACGCCGATCCTGGCGATTGCTGGCCTGCTGCTCGGCCTGATCGCGGTGCTGATCACTCCGCGCGAGGAAGAGCCGCAGATCGACGTGACCATGGCCAATGTGTTCGTGCCCTTCCCGGGCGCGCCGGCCGAGGACGTCGAGAACCTGGTCAGCTATCCGCTGGAGCAGGTGTTGTCGGAGATCGAGGGCGTCAAGCACGTCTACTCGATCAGCCGGCCCGGCGTGGCGGTGATCACCGTCGAATACACGGTCGGCGTGCCGCGCGCCGATGCCATCCTGCGCCTGTACAACCAGGTCTATTCGAACGCCGACTGGGCGCCGCCGAATCTCGGCGTCGGCCAGCCGCTGGTGCGGCCGATGGGCATTGATGACGTGCCGGTGATGAGCCTGACCGTGTGGACCGACGACCCCGCCCGCGGCGGCGTGGAAGTCGCCGAGGTCGCGCACACGCTGGAGACGGAACTGAAGCGCGTGCCCGGCACCCGCGATGTCTACACCATCGGCGCGCCCGAGCGCGCGGTGGTGGTCGAGCTCGACGCCCAGCGACTCGCCAGCTACGGCATCGACATGAACGACCTTGCCGGCGCCCTGCAGGCCAGCAACGTGGTGATGCAGGCTGGCGAGCGCGTTGAGGACGGCCGGCAGATCCCGGTCACCGCCGGCACCTACCTGGCCGATGCGCAGCAGGTCGCCGAACTGGTCATCGGCCTGCGTGAAGGCCGGCCGCTGTACCTGTCGGACGTCGCCGAGATCCGTCGCGGTGCCGACCTGCCGGTGAGCTATGTCTGGCATGCCAGGCCCGAGCAGGGCCAGCTCTTGGCCATGCACCCGGCGGTGACGATCGCCATCGCCAAGAAGCCCGGCGCCAATGCCTCGGACATCACCCGCGCGATCGGTCGGCGCATTGGCGAGCTGCGCGGCAGCCTGATCCCCGAAGGCGTGCAGGTCGACATCACCCGCGACTACGGCAAGACCGCCAACGACAAGGCGATCCAGCTGATCCAGAAGCTGATCTTCGCGACGATGGCGGTGGTGCTGCTGGTGCTGTTCGCGCTGGGCTGGCGCGAGGCGGTGGTGGTCGGTACCGCGGTGATCATCACGCTGGCGCTGACCCTGTTCGCCAGCTGGGCGATGGGCTTCACCATCAACCGGGTCTCGCTGTTCGCCCTGATCTTCTCGATCGGCATCCTCGTCGACGACGCCGTCGTGGTGGTCGAGAACATCCACCGCCACATGGCGCGCGGCGGCAAGTCCCTGCTGGAGGCGATCCCGCCGGCGGTGGACGAGGTCGGCAGCCCGACGATACTTGCCACCTTCACGGTGATCGCAGCGCTGCTGCCGATGGCCTTCGTCAGCGGGCTGATGGGCCCCTACATGCGGCCGATCCCGATCAATGCCTCGGTCGGCATGCTGCTGTCGCTGGCCGTGGCCCTGATCGTCACGCCCTGGCTGTCGCTGAAGCTGCTGTCGCGACATGAGGCGGCCCATAGGGTGGGCCCTGGCCCACCGGAACTTGAACCTTCCGATGCCTCGAATTTGTCGGGGTCGAGTGGTGCGACGGATGAAGGGCGGGGCAGGGCCCAGGCCATGGTGGGCCAGGGCCCACCCTATGCAGGTACTGGCGCGAAGGCGATCGGCGACGGTCACGGCAGCGGCATCGCCGCACGTCTGCACGGCCTGTTCGAGCGCCTGCTGCGGCCCTTCCTGCATCGCGAGCGCGGCGCGCGCCGGCGCCTGTGGCTGTTCGCCGGCATCGTCGGCGCGGTGGTGCTGTCGGCCGGTCTTGCCGTGGTGCAGCTGGTGGTGCTGAAGATGCTGCCCTTCGACAACAAGTCGGAGTTCCAGGTGGTGGTCGACCTGCCCGAGGGCAGCACGGTCGAGCGCACCAACGCGCTGCTGCAGGAGCTGGCCCTGATCCTGGCCCAGGTGCCGGAAGTCGCCGACATGCAGGGCTATGCCGGCACCTCGGCGCCGGTCAACTTCAACGGACTGGTGCGCCAGTACTACCTGCGCGAGGGCGCCAACGTCGGCGACCTGCAGGTCAATCTGGTCGACAAGTCCGAGCGCAGCCGCAAGAGTCACGACATCGCGCGCGCGGTGCGCCCGGCCCTGCAGCAGATCGCCCAGCGCTATGGCGCGGCGCTGAAGGTGGTCGAAGTGCCGCCCGGCCCGCCGGTGATGTCGCCCCTGGTCGCCGAGGTCTACGGGCCGGATGCCGCCGGCGCGCGCGCCATCGCCCTGAAGGTGGCCGAGGTCTTCCGCGGCACCGAGGGCCTCGTCGACATCGACACCACGGTCGAGGCCGAGGCTTCGCGCGAGGTGCTGGTGGTGGACCGCGAGCGCGCAGCAAGGCTCGGCATCAGCCAGGCGCAGATCGCGCAGGCTTTGAGTGCAGGCGTGAGCGGCGTCGATGCCACCTTCCTGCGCGACGGCGCATCGAAGTATCCGGTGCCGGTGCGGCTGCGCCTGCCGGCCGGCGAGCAGGCGCGTCTTGAGGCCCTGCTGGCGCTGCGCATCCGCAGCGCCGACGGCCGCCTGCTGCCGCTGTCGGAAGTCGTGCGGGTCGAGCGCACCGGCTGGGAGTCGGCGATCTATCACAAGGACCTGCTGCCCGTGGTCTATGTGATGGCCGACGAGGCCGGTGCGCTCGACAGCCCGCTGTACGGCATGTTCTCGGTGGTTTCGAGCTTGAACGAAGCGGCTGACCTGCCCTGGCCGATCGAGCAGCGATTCTTCTCCGCGCCCGAGAGCACCGCCGGCTTCAGCCTCAAGTGGGACGGCGAATGGCAGATCACCTTCGAGACCTTCCGCGACATGGGCATCGCCTATGCCGCCGGCATGCTGCTGATCTACCTGCTGGTGGTGGCGCAATTCCGCAGCTATGCCGTGCCGCTGGTGATCATGGCGCCGATCCCCTTGACCGTGATCGGCGTGATGCCGGGCCATGCCCTGCTGGGCGCGCAGTTCACCGCCACCAGCATGATCGGCATGATCGCCTTGGCCGGCATCATCGTGCGCAACTCGATCCTGCTGGTGGACTTCATCAACCATGAGATCGCCCACGGCCGGCCGCTCGACGAGGCCGTGATCGAAGCCTGCGCGGTGCGTGCCCAGCCGATCGCGCTGACCGCGCTGGCGGCGATGGCGGGTGCCTTCTTCATCCTCGATGATCCGATCTTCAACGGGCTTGCCATCGCGCTGATCTTCGGCATCCTCGTGTCCACCGTGCTGACCCTGGTGGTGATCCCCTTGCTCTACTACAGCCTGTTGAAGTTCCAGGAAGGACGCGCCGCATGAGTGACGACAGCATCATCCTCGCCTGCCCGCACTGCCATGGTCTGAATCGTGTGCCGCAGGCGCGGCTGTACGATGGGCCCAACTGTGGCCGCTGCGGCGGCGCGATCTTCACCGGTAGGCCCTTCGACCTCACCGGCGAAAGCTTCGAAGCCCATGCCGGCCGCGCCCAGCTGCCGGTGCTGGTCGACTTCTGGGCGCCCTGGTGCGGGCCCTGCCGGCTGATGGCGCCGGCCTTCGCCCAGGCCGCGCAGCAACTGGAGCCGCAGTTCCATCTGGCCAAGGTCGATACCGAGGCGCATCCGGGCCTGGGTCAGCAGTTCGGCATCCGCAGCATTCCCACGCTCGTGCTGTTCCATCACGGCACCGAGGTCGCGCGCCAGTCGGGCGCACTGCCTGCGGCGGGCATCGTCCAGTTCGCGCGCAGCGCCTTCATGCAGTACGCCCAGGGGCAATGAGATGAGCGAAACCCAGAGCTTCAGCATCACCATCGAGCAGGAACAGGACTACGTCTTCCGCGTGCGCTTCGAAGGCACGGGGATTCCCGACCTCATGACCGACGAACCCGAGCCGCTGGGCGGTGGCAGCGGCCCGAACCCCTCACGCATGCTGGTCGCGGCGGTCGCCAACTGCATGGGCGCGAGCCTGCTGTTCGCCCTGCGCAAGTACAAGAACGATCCAGGCCCGCTGAAGGTGAAGGCGATCGCCACGATGGGCCGCAACGAGGCCGGCCGCATGCGCGTGGCGAAGGTCGATGCGCAGATCGAGCTGCCCGAGATGGCCGGCAGCTACCAGCAGCTGGAGCGCATCCTCCAGCAGTTCGAGCAGTTCTGCGTGGTTACCGAGAGCGTGCGCTCCGGGGTCGAGGTCGACGTCAGCGTGGTCGACGTCACCGGTGCGCTGCTGCATGGGCCGGGACTGCCGGCGGCGGAAAGCTGAACGCGGCGGCTCAGGCGCGATTGAATCTGTCAGGATTGGGGCGACGACGACACCCGTTTTCGCCCCCGACCACGGATGCGCCCGCTGATGGTTCCACGCTCGCTCTGCCTGCTTCTTCTCGCCTGTGCGCCCGCGGTCGCGTGGGCGGCTGAATGCCCTGCCGACCGCAGCCTCGATCCCGCGGCCCTTGAAGCCTCTGGCGCGGTCATTGGTGAGCTGCGCTTCCTGCGCCGCAATGTGTTCGACACCGAGCTGCCGGAAGAGAACAAGGCCCTGTTCCGCGCCGCCAACCGGCTGCATCGCCTGACCCGCGAATCGACCCTGCGCAAGCCGCTGTTGATCGAAGAGGGTCAGCCCTACCAACACCGCTTGCTGCAGGAGTCTGCGCGCCTGCTGCGCGCCACCGAGTACCTGCGCGAGGCCGAGCTGCGCCCCGTGGCCTGCGTCGATGGCCGGGTCGCGGTCGAAGTCGAAACCCGCGATGTCTGGTCCCTGAATCCGGGCATCGCCGGCAGCCGGCGCGGCGGCGAGTCGAGCTTTGGCATTGATCTGGAAGAAAGCAATCTGGCGGGTCGCGGCGCCCTGCTTAGACTGTCGCGGCGCGGCGATGCCGATCGCAACAGCACCGCCCTGCGCTACCGCAACGAGCACGAGTTGGGCCGCTGGCGCGGTATCGATGTCGCGTTCGAGGACAACAGCGACGGCCGCGGCTATCTGCTGGGCGTCGAGCAGCCGTTCTACGCGCTGGATGTCCGCGAGGCGTGGGGCCTGCGCGTCGATCACCTGACCCTGGTCGAGAGTTTCTACGAGCTCGGCGAGGAGGTTTCGGAGTACCGCCAGCGCAACCGCGATCTGGATGTCTGGTGGGGACGCTCGGCCGGCCTGCGCGAGGGCAGGGTGCTGCGCTGGAGCGTCGGCCTGCGCGACCAGCAGCGCGAGTTCCTGCCCGCGCGCGATCCCGCGCTGCTTGGGCCGGTGCCCGAAGACCGTCACCTCACCGGGCCCTGGGTGGGCATGGAGTACATCCGCGACCAGTGGGAAGTGCTGCGCAACTACGACCAGATCGACATCAGCGAGGACGCCCTGCTCGGCACCCGCTTCAGCGCGCGTCTGGGGCGTGCGGCCGAGGCGCTGGGTGGCGATCGCGATGCCTGGTGGCTGGAGGGTGAGGCCAGCCGCGGCTGGCGTTTCGGCGGCGGCGACCTGCTGCGCTTCGCCAGCCAGTTCGAGCTGCGCGAGGAAGACGGCGAAACCCGCAATCTGAGCGTCGCTGGCGACCTGCGCTACTACCGCCAGACCGGGCCCAGACGATTGTTCTTCGCCGAGCTAGAAGCGCAGTACGGACACAAGCTCGACCTCGACAACCGCATCTACCTCGGCGGCGACACCGGCCTGCGCGGCTATCCGCTGCGCTGGGCCGGCGGCGAGAGCTATGCCCGCTTGAGCGTCGAGCAGCGCTACTTCACCGACTGGTACCCCTGGCGCCTGTTCCGCGTCGGCGGCGCAGTGTTCGCCGACGTCGGCCGGGTCTGGGGCAGCGATCCGCTGGATCGACCGAACCCGGGGCGCCTGGCCAACGTCGGCGTCGGTCTGCGCCTGTCCAATACGCGCAGCGCCTTCGCGCGGGTGATCCACATCGACCTCGCGGTGCCCATCGACAGCGATCCGCGGCTGGAGAACGTCGAGCTGGTGCTGGAGGCGCGGCGGGCGTTCTGAGGGCTGGGAATCGGGAATCGGGAATCGGGAATCGGGAATCGGGAATCGCGGCGAGGTCGCAGTCCCCGCCGTATAGGGTGGGCCCTGGCCCACCAAGACGTGAGCGCTGGCTCCGGTTCGTCGAGCCCTCTTTTCCGGCAGGTTCGCGCATGTAAACGCTGGGCACCGCCGGTGCGGCGTTTACGGTGGGCCAGGGCCCACCCTATGGGCTTGGCTTGGCGTATAGCGCGCTTCGTCCGAGGGCTGGATGAGGCCTGGGCGTGCATCGGTGGGTTGGCGGCAAAAGGGAATCGCACCGCTCGAAGGTCCCGCTCCATCGCTGCTACCGCGCGGGGACAGCCATTGAACGTGGCGCGCGGAAGAGTCTCTCCGGCCTTGAGCCGCCCGCGGGGCGAAGCTGTCGCCCTCCATGCATGCGCTGCGGTTCAGCCGGCGCCCACGCGCATGCTCTAGGCTCGCAGCCCCGATCGTTCCGAGCCGAAGCCATGGTCCAGCCGCTGCAGCGTTTTTTCGTGCTGGTCCTTGCGCTGCTGGCCGCACAGGTCGCGGCGGCGGCCCTGCCTGATCTGGAGGCCTTCGATCGGCAGTTCCGCGAGATCCTGGCCGAGCAGGACATTCCCGGTGGCGCCTACGCGGTGATCGCGCAGGGTCGCGTGCTGCGGGTGCAGGGCCATGGTCTGCGTGCGGTCGATGGCAAGCAGCCGGTGGATGCCGACACCGTGTTCCGGCTGGCCTCGGTCTCCAAGACCTTCGCCGGCCCGCTGGCAGTGCAGCTGGCGCAGGAGGGCCGGCTCGACCTTGCTGACTCGCTGGCGCAGCAGCTGCCGGAGCTGCGCTTCAAGCGCGCCGAGCTGAGCCAGCGCCTGCGCGTGGAGGACCTGCTGGGTCAGTCGACCGGGCTGGTGCCGAATGCCTACGACAATCTGATCGACGACGGGCTGGCGCTGGAGCGGATCCTGCCGCGCTTCCGCGATCTCGATGCGATCTGCGCGCCGCGCAGCTGCTACAGCTACCAGAACATCGCTTTCGCCCAGGTCGAGCCGATCCTCGCCCGGGCGGGTGGAGCGGGCTATGCCGAACTGGTCGAGCGGCGCCTGTTCCGACCGCTCGGCATGCAGCGCGCCAGCTTCGGTCTCGATGCGCTGATCGCCGAACCCAACCATGCGCGCCCGCACCGGCGCGAGGCCGGGCGCTGGGTGGAAGCGGACCTCAAGCCCGGCTACTACCAGCTCGCCCCGGCGGCCGGCATCAACGCCAGCGCCCGCGATCTCGGCCAGTGGCTGCTGGCACAGATGGGCGGCCAGCCGGAAGCACTGTCGCCGTCCGTGGTCGCGACGGTGACCACGCCGCGAGTGCGCACGCCGCGCGAGCTGAAGCGGCGGCTCTGGGGCCAGCTGCTCGACGAGGCGCACTACGGACTTGGCTGGCGCGTCTACCGGATCGGCGAGGCGCCGCTCAACTACCACAGCGGCTGGGTCAAGGGGTACGTGGCCGAGATCGCCTGGTCGCCCACGCATCAGATCGGCCTTGCCCTGCTGCTGAACGCCGAAAGTCCGGCGATCGGGCGGATCAGCACGGCCTTCTGGGCCGAGGTGCATGGTCGGCCGGTGCCGACGCCGTGAGGCGCCCTGACTTACGGGGCGCGCGCAGCGTCATGCTAAGTCGGGATAGCAGTCTGCGCAGGCGTTGGGCGGGGCTCGATGTGGCGACGTCAGAGCCGGCAACTCGCCTTCGATGTTTCCGATGCAGGTTGAAGCCTTAGTGCAAAGCGAACCGCGCCGAGTCCCCACTGCAGCACCTCAGCGCTCTCCCAAGTGCGGAGCGCAAGTCCAAGGCTTACAACACGCTTCACGCCAATCCCGAATCCCCAATCCCGAATCCCTGCTTCAAGCCGGCACCCCCGGAAACCGGTCCAGCGGCAACTTGAGGTAACGCACGCCGTTGTCCTCGGGTTCCGGCAGCTGCCCCGCGCGGATGTTGACCTGCACGGCGGGCAGGATCAGGCGCGGCATCGGCAGGGTGGCGTCGCGGGCTTCGCGCATGGCCACGAACTCCGCCTCGCTGCGGCCTGCGCCGACGTGGATATTGGCTTCGCGCTCGGCGCCCACGCTGGTTTCGCAGGCCGGTCGGCGGCCGCCGGGCGAGTAGTCGTGGCAGACGAACACGCGAGTGTCGTCCGGCAGGCCGAACAGGCGCTGGATCGAGCGATACAGGCGTTCCGCGCTGCCGCCGGGAAAGTCGCAGCGGGCGCTGCCGCCGTCGGGCATGAACAGGGTATCGCCGACGAACACCGCATCGCCGATGCGGTAGCTGACGCTGTCATTGGTGTGGCCGGGCGTGGCGATCACCTCGACTTCGAGTCCGCCCATCGCGAAGCGCTCGCCGTCGGCGAGTAGCCGGTCGAACTGCGAACCGTCGACGGGGAAGTGTTCGCCCAGGTTGAAGATCTCGCGGAAGGTGGCCTGTACGTGGCGGATGCCCTCGCCAATCGCCAGCTTTGCACCGGGACACTGTGCGCGCAGCCAGTGGCCGGCCGACAGATGATCGGCATGGGCGTGGGTTTCGAGGATCCATTCGAGGCGCAGCCCGCCCTCGCGCACCGCATCCAGCACCTTCTGCGCCGAGCGGGTGGCGGTGTTTCCGGACTTGGGATCGAAGTCGAGCACCGGGTCGATCACCGCCGCCGCAGCGCTGGCCGGATCGCGGACCAGGTAGGTCCAGGTGCAGCTGTCGTCGTCGAAGAAGGGCTGGACGTGCGGATTCATGGGGCCTCCGGTGGGCGATGGAATCAGAACAGTTGGGGTGCGGTGCGCAGGACGATGTAGACGCCCATCAGCACCAGGAACACGGCGAAGGCGCGCTTCAGGGTCTGCTGCGGCAGCCGGCTGGCCAGCTGCATGCCGACCAGGGTGCCGGCTGCGCCGATGGCGATGAACAGGCCGATCAGGCGCCAGTCGAGCTGCAGGCCCTGCTTCTCAAGCACCGGCAGGTAGCCGATGAAGCCGGTGAAGGACTTCATGGCGATGATCCACAGGCTGGTGCCGATGGCCTTCTGCATGGAGAGGCGGCCCAGCAGCACCAGCGCCGGCACGATCAGGAAGCCGCCGCCGACACCGACGAGGCCGGTGATCGCGCCAACCGCGAGGCCGTCGCCGACGATGGCCAGCCGACCGCGAGGCGCCCGCGCGTCGGGGGTCGAAGCGGACGCAGGGCTGCGGAACATCATTACCGCCGCCAGCAGCATCACCACCGCAAACAGGGCAAGCTGGGCGGCACCGGAAAACCACTGCGAGGCCCAGGCACCGAGCCATGTGCCGGCCATGCCCGGCAGGCCGAACCAGAGCAGGCTGCGCAGATCGACCTGGCGCTTGAGTGTCCACGGCAGCGCGCCGGCCAGGGCGATACCGCCGACGATGGCCAGCGAGCCGGCGATGGCGAGTTTCTCCGGCTGCCCGACGAGGTAGACGAGGATCGGGACCGTGAGAATCGAGCCGCCCGAGCCCATCAGGCCGAGCGAGAGGCCGATGGCGAGGGCGCCGAGCAGGGCGAGCAGCATGCGAAGCCTCCCGAGAACAGGCAGGCATTATATTAGAAAACGCTAAATTAAAGGAACCGCGGCCGGAGTCCGCGGTCGCTGATGCCCGACTTGGCAGCACCCCCAACCTCGCGGACACTGCTCACATGAGCCGAATCCTCACCCTGCTGTTGCTTGCCGGACCCTTCCTGAGTCCGGAGGCCGCCGCATCGACCCTGTTCCGCTGCGTGGGCGAGCAGGGTGAAACCGTGTTCACATCGGATGCGGCGGGCTATCGCGACTGCAAGCGGCTGCATGTGCCCAGTACCCAGAATTCCGGGCAGGTCGCCGCTCCTTCCCCGCAGGTCGCCGCTCCTTCCCCGCAGCGACAGTCGCCACTGGTCGCGGCGCCGGCGACACCCGACTCGGCGCCGGCGGCGCCCAGCGATGCATCCACGCCTTCGCAGCCGGCAGTGGGGACCGTGGTGGCCGCGCCGGAACGCCGCGTCGAGTTCCGCACCCGCAGCGATGGTGCCGAAATCGCCGCGCCGAAAGACGCTCAGCAGAGCGGTGCGAGGGTCTCGCGCGGTGCGGTCTACCGCTATGAGCGCGACGGGGTGGTCCACTACACCAACCGTCGGCCGGCCGGCCAGCGCGCCGAGGTGCTCTTCAGCTACATGGAGACCTGCTACGCCTGTGCGGTGAGCAGCAGCGTCGACTTCAACAGTGTCGGCTTGAACCTCACTGCCTACGTGGAAGAGGTGCGCGCCGCCGCCGCCCTGCACGGCGTCGAGGAGGCCTTCGTGCGCGCGGTCATCCACGCCGAATCGGCCTTCAACCTCAATGCGCTGTCGAACAAGGGCGCGCAGGGGCTGATGCAGCTGATGCCGGCCACGGCGGAGCGCTTCGGCGTCACCGATCCATTCTCGGCGCGCGACAACATCCACGGCGGCACGGCCTATCTGGCCTGGCTGCTGAAGCGCTTCGACGGCGATTTCCGCCTGGCGGCGGCGGGCTACAACGCAGGCGAGGGCGCAGTCGACCGCTTCAGTGGCGTTCCGCCCTATGCCGAAACCCAGGTGTTCGTGGAGCGCGTCGGTATCCTGCTGGAGCGCTACCGCACCCAGCTGGCCGCTGCGGCGCGGCCGGTCTCGCAGGGTTGAACCGCGGGCGGTGCCGTGAATCCGCACCGCCGCGCGCAGCGACCTGCAGGGCGCGAATCGTGCGGGCTCAGCGCGCCTGGGCCGGACGCTGGATCAGCTGCAGCTGGGCGACAAAGGGCACGCCCGCGCGCAGGCCGGAAACCTCGACCGTGCTGCCCGGCGCCTTGCTGGCCTCGCGCAGGCGCAGGCTGGACTGGTCGCCGATGGTTTCGCCGTCGAAGCTGAGCAGCACATCGCCGGCGCGCAGGCCAGCCGCCTGCGCCGGCCCGCCCATGTAGACCTCGGTGAGCGCGACGCCGCGCGGACCCATCGCGTCGAGGCTGCCCGGCAGCACCGGCGCATCGCCGTACTCGGCCCCCATCCAGCCGCGCACGACGACCCCCGTTTCGCGGATCTGCGCGAACACATCCGCAGCGATGCCCATCGGAATCGCGAAGCCGATGCCTTCCGCGCCATTGCGACGACCGAGCACGAAGGTGTTGATGCCGATCAGCTGGCCCTGCGCATTGACCAGGGCGCCGCCGCTGTTGCCTTCATTGATCGCCGCGTCGGTCTGGATGAACTCCTCCGAGAGCATCTGGTTCAGCGGCGTGCGCCCCAGCCCGGAGACGATGCCCTGGGTTACGGTCTGGCTGAGGCCCAGCGCGTTGCCGATCGCCAGCACCACGTCGCCGACCTCGAGCGCAACGCTCGGGTCCAGCGGCAGCGCCGGCAGCCCGCTGCCCTCGACCTTGAGCACCGCCAGATCGGTTTCGGCGTCGCTGCCGACCACCCGGGCATCAGTCACCCGTCCATCCCAGAGGGCGATGCGGATCTGCTCGGCGCCGGAGATGACGTGGTGATTGGTGAGGACATAGCCGTCCTCGCTGACGATCACGCCGGAACCCAGGATGGGCTCGCGGCGGCGCACGGTGGGGCCGACCGCGAGCCCCGAGAAGCGCTGCGTGGTGGGATCGGGCCGCAGCAGCACGCGCTCGGTGACGATGCGGTTCGCATACAGGCTGACCACGGCCGGCGAGGCGCTGCGCACCGCCTTGGCATAGCTGCGCGGCGCGCCTTCGGTTGCGGGCGAAGGCTCACCGCGCAGGCGTTCGGCCAGCCCGGGGGCGAAGTGGATCACCACGAAGGCCAGCGCCAGGCCGGCGACCGCGCTCTGCAGCAGGAAGGACAGCGGTCGTGGCAGGCGCGGCATCGGGCATCGCAGGCGGACGGGACGGCGCGCATTGTGCCCTGCATGGGCCATCGGCGCAGGCTTGGCGCGTTGTCGCTGGGTTCAGCCATCCGCTACACTACGCCGCTTTGCAAGGCCAGCCGGACAGGCCTTGTCACCGATTTCCCCTTGCGCAAGTGCGGAGAGCCGTATGGCTAACCAAGGCGTCAACCCAGGCCGCCGCCGCTTCCTGACCGCCACCACCGCCGTGGTGGGTGGCGCTGGAGCGATCGCGGCTGCCGTGCCCTTCATCGCTTCCTGGCAGCCGAGCGCCCGCGCCGAGCTGGCGGGAGCCCCGGTCACCGAGAACATCGCCAAGCTCGAACCCGGTCAGCGCCTGACGCTGACCTGGCGCGGCCAGCCGGTGTTCGTGATCCGGCGCACGCCCGAGCAGATCCAGGTGCTGCCCTCGCTGGACGCGCGCCTGCGCGATCCGAACTCCGACGTGGTCGACCAGCAGCCCGGCTACGCCAAGAACCCGCACCGTTCGGTCAAGCCCGAGTATCTCGTGCTGGTCGGCCTGTGCACGCATCTGGGCTGCGTGCCGCTGTTCCGCCCGGAAGTCCAGGCCGAGCCCTTCGACGCCGACTGGAAGGGTGGCTTCTACTGCCCCTGCCACAACTCGCGCTTCGACCTCGCCGGCCGCGTCTTCGAAGGTGTCCCGGCGCCGACCAACCTGCGCGTGCCGCCTTACCACTTCGTCGACGACAACACGCTGATCATCGGCCTGGATCCCAAGGGAGCCGCGTGATGTCCAACCTGATCAACCGCACCGTCGAGAACGTCACCCAGTGGGTCGACGAGCGCGCCCCGGGCCTGAAGGGCGCCTACAACAAGCACGTCGGCGAGTACTACGCGCCGAAGAACTTCAACGTCTGGTACTACTTCGGCTCGCTGGCCATGCTGGTGCTGGTCAACCAGATCGTCACCGGCATCTGGCTGACGATGAACTACAAGCCGTCCGCCGCCGAGGCCTTCGCCTCGGTCGAGTACATCATGCGCGACGTCGAGTGGGGCTGGCTGATCCGCTACATGCACTCGACCGGCGCCTCGCTGTTCTTCGTCGTCGTCTACCTGCACATGTTCCGCGGCCTGGTCTACGGCAGTTCGCAGAAGCCGCGCGAGCTGGTCTGGGTGATCGGCGTCGCGATCTTCCTGGTGCTGATGGCCGAAGCCTTCCTGGGCTACGTCCTGCCCTGGGGCCAGATGAGCTATCACGGCGCGCAGGTGATCATCAATCTGTTCGGCGCGGTGCCGGTGATCGGTACCGAGCTCACCGAATGGATCCGCGGCGACTTCCTGGTCTCCGACGCCACGCTCAACCGCTTCTTCGCGCTGCACGTGATCGCGCTGCCGCTGGTCCTGCTGCTGCTGGTGGTGCTGCACCTGGGGGCGCTGCACGAAGTCGGTTCGAACAACCCCGACGGCGTCGACATCAAGAAGAAGAAGGGCGCGGACGGCAAGCCGCTCGACGGCATTCCCTTCCACCCCTACTACACGGTCAAGGACCTGTTTGGCGCGGGCTTCTTCCTGACCATTGCCGCCTTCATCGTGTTCTTCGCGCCGACCTTCGGCGACCTGTTCCTGGAGTACGACAACTTCGTCCCGGCGAACCCGATGGTCACGCCCGACCACATCAAGCCGGTGTGGTACTTCACCCCCTACTACGCGATGTTGCGCGCCGTGCCTGACAAGCTGGCCGGCGTGATGATCATGGGCGGCGCGGTGATGATCCTGTTCCTGCTGCCCTGGCTGGATCGCAGCCCGGTGCGTTCGGTCCGCTACCGCGGCCCGCTGTCGAAGCTGCTGATCGGCATCTTCGTGGTGGCCTTCGTCAGCCTCGCCTGGCTCGGCCTGCAGTCGGGCAGCGAGATGCAGACCCTGATGGCGCGCATCTTCACGATCTACTACTTCGCGTTCTTCCTCTTGATGCCGCTGTGGACCCGCTGGGACTCCCACAAGCCGGTGCCGGAACGGGTGACCACCCATGATTAAGCGTCTCTACTCGCTGGCGCTCGGCGCCGTGCTGCTGGCCGCGGCCGGCGTCTCCCAGGCCGCCGGCGGCGCGCCGCTGATCGAGAGCCACGTCAACATCGGCGACCGCGCCTCGCTGCAGCGCGGTGCCGCCCTGTTCATGAACTACTGCGCCGGCTGCCACTCGCTGGGCTACCAGCGCTACTCGCGCACCGCCAAGGATCTCGGCCTCAGCGAAGAGCAGGTGATGTCCTACCTGAATTTCACAGGCGCCAAGTTCGGCGAGCACATGAACTCGGCGATGGACCCGGCCGATGGCGAGGCGTGGTTCGGCAAGGCGCCGCCCGATCTTTCCCTGGTGGCCCGCGCCAAGTCGGGCGGCCCGGACTGGACCTACACCTTCCTGAAGTCCTTCTACGTCGACGAGACCCGCCCGGCCGGCTGGAACAACACCGTCCTGGTCGGCGCCTCGATGCCGAACGTGCTGTGGAAGCTGCAGGGCATGCAGCGGGCCGTCTACGACGAGCATGGTGCGATCGAGCGCATGGAGCTGGCCCCGGCCGGCGCCCAGAGCCCCGAGGAATTCGACCGCACCATCCGCGATATCAGCGCCTTCCTCACCTATGTGGGCGAGCCGGCGGCGCTGAAGCGCGAAGCGTATGGCGTGTGGGTTATCCTCTTCCTCACGGTCTTCACTTTCCTCGCCTGGCTGCTCAAGACCGAGTACTGGCGGGACGTCCACTGACGCTGAGCTGACCGTACGGCGGCCGGTGCCCCAGGGCACCGGCCGAACCCTGATCTGCGTGGGAAGGGGGATACGGAATGGCTTCGAGTTCGCGTCTGCGCAATGCGCTGACCCTGTTTTCGGCGCGCGACTGCGCGACCTGCCATCGGATACGTCTGGTTCTGGCCGCCAAGGGGGTGAGCTACGAACTGGTGCCGGTGGACCCGCAGCATCCGCCCGAGGACCTGCTGGACCTTAACCCCACCCTCAGCCTCCCGACGCTCGCCGACCGCGACCTCGTCCTGTACTCCGCCTCCGTGCTGAGCGAGTACATAGACGAGCGCTATCCGCATCCACCGCTGATGCCGATCGACCCGCTGTCCCGGGCCCGCCTTCGGCTCGCGATGCTGCGTCTGGAGCAAGAGTGGGTGCCGGAGCTGGAAGCGATTGGAACCGGCAGCAAGGCGGAGTCCGAAGCCGCGCGCAAGCGCATGCGTGAGCTTGTGCAAGCCTCCCTGCCCCTGTTCAAGGCGTCACGCTTCTTCCTCAACACCGAACTCTCCCTTGCCGACTGCGCGCTGGCCCCGATCCTGTGGCGCCTGCCTGCCGCCGGCATCGACCTGGCACGCGACGCCAAGCCGATCGAGGATTACGCCCAGCGCATCTTCCGCAGTCCCATCTTCGGCCGCAGCCTGATGGCGGAGGAGCGCCACTACCGCGACCTGCCCGCATGACCCGATCCGCGCCACCCTCGCCGCCGCGAATGAGCTCCAACCGCCCCTACCTGCTGCGGGCGATGTACGACTGGATCACCGACAACGGGCTGACGCCCTACCTGCTGGTCGATGCGCGCCAACCCGGGGTACAGGTGCCTGCGTTCGCAATCAAGGACGGCAAGGTGGTGCTGAACATCGCCATGCGAGCGGTCGATGCGCTGGATCTGGGCGATGATCGGATCCGTTTCCAGGCCCGTTTCTCGGGCGCCAGCCACGCGCTCTCGATCCCGCTGGTGGCCGTGGAGGCGATCTACGCGCAGGAAAACGGCCAGGGCATGATGTTGCCCGCCGACGACATCGAAGCGAGCCTGCCTGCCGACCCGGTCGAGGCGGAAGCCAAGGCGGAAGAGCCTCCGCTGTCCGGCGGAGACGAGCCGCCGCGTCGCTCCCATCTGCGGGTGATCAAGTAAGGCCAGCGCGAGCGTCTTCCATCCCTGCCTTGACGGCCGGCAGACGCGCGGCTGCACTGCGGTTGTTGCCCGGGACGGGCGTGAGGCGCGTGCTGGGATCAGCCCCAGTTTCCAAAGCCGCGCGTGCCGAGCCGCGGTATCGGATCAGGCACGCTGGGTGGCGGCAGGGGCTCAGGCGCGGTGATCCAGAGCAGCCTCAGGCCGTGCAGGGCGAGCGCGCCGCTGGAGCGGTCACTGCCCTCCCGCGAATAGTCGAATCGATACTGGCGAACCAGGCCGAGCCGTCCATCCTCACCGCGCTTCATGCCCAGCTTCACCAGCGCCACCGAATGGTCCAGCAGCTGCACGCCGGCGCGTTCGCAGGCCTCCAGCCCATGTCGACGCGCGACTTCGCTGGCATCGCGGGCGCGCGCCCAGAAGTACAGCACCGGGCCCAACACCACCAGGACTAGCAAGGTTGTATCCATCGCAGCAGTGTGTGGGCGCGGCCCACACGCCGCAAGGCGCGAGTCGCACGGCCTGCCTTCGGCGGTGCCGTGACTGCCAACCCGGGCACGCCGGGTTTTTGCAACGAAATGTAAGATGGCGGGCGTTCGACGACGCCATGTCAAGGGGGCGGGGCTTCAGTGGATATCGAGGGATACCGAATCGAGTCGGAGGGCGAGACGGGTGCGGGCGTGCACTGGCTGCGCGCGCGCCAGATCGTCGCCGATGCGCCGGTGCTGCTGCAGCTGTGGGAGGCCCCCGCGGCCGAGGCGAGAGCGGCGATCCGCGCCCTGGCGGGCTTGCGCCATCCGGGGCTGGCGACGGTGCTGGACGTGGGCGAAGCACCGGATGGGCGCACCTACGCGGCGCTCGCTGCTCCGGCCGGCCCCAGCCTGCGACAGCAGCTCGCTGCGGGTATGGACCTCGATCAGGCGTTGGCGCTGCTCCGGCGGCTGGCCCTGGTGCTGCAGTTCCTGGAGGGGCGCAGTGCGCTGCCCGCCTGCCTGGATCCGCGCTCGGTGCACAGCGATGCGCAGGGCCGTCCCGTGCTCACCCGCCTTCGCCCCGCGCAGGAGCCCGCCGAGGCCGGTGAACCGGCGCGCGCCTTGCTCCGCCTGTTCCATGAAGCCCTCACCGGGCATGTTCCCCGCGAGAGGCTTCCGCAGTTTCCGGACTACCTCAGTCGCTGGCAGCCGCTGCTGGACCTGCTCGGACAGGCGGAGCTGCTCACGCCCGGGCGGGTGCTGGAGTGCCTTGATCGCCTGCAGGGTCGCAGCACCGGTGGATCTCCCCGGACGGGTGCGACCGCGAAGTCGGCGACCGCTCCCGGCGCGCAGGCGGCGGTATCGGTGGATGCCGCCCCGATCCCGGTGCCCGCGCCCGTTGCGCCGACGGAAGCGGCGGCAGCAGTGCCTGCCGGCGCCGGCGCGGCAGCAGGCGTGTTGCCTGCCAACCCCGCTTCCCCGGGCGTGACGGCACGCGAACGCAAGGAGCCGGCGCGCGAACCTCAGCCGCCGGCGCGCGCAAACACCCCGCCAGCGCCCGTGCTGCAGCCGACACCGGCCCCAGCTCCAGCCAGGGTCGCTGGCGCAGGCACGATGGCTCAACCTGTGCGCATGTCGACTGAGCGGACCACCGCTCCGAGCAAGCGCCTGGAGGCCGAAAGCCTGCCGCCCACCAGCGTTCCCCGCGCCTTGCCGGAACCGGCGACTCCGGCGCCGCCGTCGCGCATGCCGCTCGTCCTGGCGGCAGCGCTGGCCCTGCCAGTGCTGGCCGGCCTCGCCTGGTGGCTGCTGTCCGCCGGCGCGCCAGCCGAAGCCACATCCGTCGCAACCGCGCCGCAGAGGGCGGAGCCCTCGCCAGCGTCCGCCCCCGCCGGAACGGCGCCCGAGCGCTCGGCACCCGCGCCTGCCCCTGGCTTCCAGGCGCCGGACCCGAGCACCGACTGGTCTCCGGCCTCGCCTGTGGCGCTCGATCTGCAGGCCTTGCCGACCGTGGAGGACCCGCTGGAGCGCCTGCTGCAGTACGCGCGCACCAATGTCGAGGCGGGGCGGCTGATCCAGCCGCCGGGCCGCAACGCCCTCGATCGCTACCTGCAGGCCCTGCGCATCGAGTCTGACAACAGCGCGGCGCGCGCCGGCATCGCCGACCTCGGCGAACTCTGCCTGCGCCAGGCGGCCGAGGTCGAGACGCTCGACAGCCGCCTGCAGGCGCTGGCCTGCGTCGAGCGCGTCGCGGCGGCCCACCCGGCGGGCGCGCCGGCGTTGGCGCGGGCCAACGAGCTGCGGCGACTGGAGCATGACCGCCTGCTGGTCTCCGGCCAGCACGCCCTCGCCGCTTGGCGATCGGCCGAGGCCCGCAGTCACTTCGCCGATGCCCTGCGCCTGCTGCCCGATTCAGCGGCGGCACGCAGCGGCGCCAGCGAGGCGGAGCGCCAGGGCAAGCCGGGCTATCGCTTCCGGGATCCGCTGGATGGTGATGCCCGTGGGCCGGAGCTGCAGATTGCGGGAGGGTTGGCCTGGGCCCGCAGCGAAGTCAGCGTCGAACAGTTCGAGGCCTACTGGACCGCCGCCGGCCAGCGCCGCTTCGGCGCCCACATGCCGGCCTGCCGCGATCGTGAGTCGGTGCTGCGCAGCTCGCGCAAGCGCGACTGGCGCAGTCCGGATTTCGCGCAGGGCGCACGCCACCCGGTCGCCTGCGTCAACTTCGCCATGGCCCAGCACTACGCCGAGTGGCTGTCCGAGGTCTCCGGGCAGCGCTACCGGCTGCCCACGCTGGCCGAGTGGCGCGCGGTCGCGGGCAACGCGCCCGGCGAGTGCCGCGCGAATTTCCGCGACCAGTCGGCCGCCCGCGCCTGGAATGCGCGCGAGGCCTCGGCCTGCGACGACGGCCACGCCCATACGGCCCCAGTCGAGGCGGCGGGCGAGACTTCCGGCCTGCTGGGCCTGTGGGGCAATCTCGGCGAGTGGCTGAGCGACTGCGAGGGCGGCAACTGCCGGCAGCGTCTTGCGGCGGGCGGCAGCTGGTTCAGCAGCGCGGCCGACGCCGCGCCGCGCGGCTTTGCAGCTGAGCCCGGCTTCACTACCATCGGCTTCCGCGTCGTGCGTGAAATCCCCGCCCACGACTGATCCAAGGGTCCCGGCCTGTCCCGGACCCGCTGCATCCCGGCACAGGCAACCGCCTGCCGGTCCTTCTGCGAGAGTCGCGATGAAGCTCATATTCCCCAACGGTGAACACGGTGCCGTCCTGCTCAGCCCCGGCAGCAATCGCATCGGCGCCGCGCCGGATGCCTTCGTGCGGCTCGACGTCGCCGGCATGCCGCCCGAGCTGTGCGCGCTGGAGCTGGACGGCGAGCGCGTCAGCCTGGTCGCCGCCGAGGGCGCCAAAGGCCTCAGCATCAACGGTCAGCCCATCGAAGCAGGGCAGCTCCTGCGCCCGGGCGATTCGCTGGCCTTGGGCCCGGTGCAGGCGCGTCTGGTTGCGGTCGAACGTGTGTCCTCGGCGCCCGCGCCGCGACCCGCCCAGGTGGACGATTCCGGCGCCACTCGCGTCCGCGCGGCGCTGCCCAAGTACCTGCTGCGTGGTGTTTCCGGTGCGGCCTTTGGCAAGACCTACGCAGTCGCGTCGGCCCAGGTGATCGGTCGCCACCACGAGTGCGACATCTCGATCCCCAGCGAGGAAATCTCCCGGCGCCATGCCCAGGTCAAACCCACCACCGACGGCGTGCTGGTCGAGGATCTCGGCTCCTCCAACGGCACCTTCATCAACGGCCAGCGCGTGCAGACCGGTCTGCTGAAGAACGGCGACGAACTCCGGCTGGATGCGATCCGCTTCATGCTGGTGGTGCCTGGACAGGAGATCCAGAAGGCCACTGCTCCGGCACCGGTGGAGAGCACGGGCGGCGGTCGCACCGGCCTGATCTTCGTGGCGGTCACCTTGGTGGTGGCCGCTGCGGTCGCGGCGGCTTTCCTGCTGAAGTAAGCGCTGCCCGCGTTTCGCCCCAAGCGGTCAGCGCGCGCGCCTTCGGTGGCCGCGCGTTGACGTCGCGGTGTCCTGCAATGGAACGGCCCACCCAAGGAGGCCGTCATGCAGACCCCACGCTTCGCTCCCCTCGTTGCCGTCGCGCGCACCTTCGGCGTCGTCCTGCTGCTCGCCAGCAGCGTCGCCCAGGCCGATGGCCTCGCCCCGGCCGATGGCCTGGCACTGCGCGCGCAGGGTGCTGAGGACTGGCAGTCCTCTTTCGCCCTGGAGACCCACGTCGACCTGCGCGTACGCGGTCTGATGGCCGAAGTGCGGGTGCGCCAGCGCTTCAGCAACGCCAGCGGCGAGTGGATGGAGGGCCGCTACCGCCTGCCGCTGCCGGACGACGCCGCGGTCGGCCGCCTGCGCATGCAGGTCGGCGAGCGCCTGATCGAGGGTGAGGTCCAGGAAAAACAGCAGGCCGCGGCCACCTATGCCGCCGCGGCCAGCGAAGGCCGCACCGCCAGTCTGGTCGAGCGCGAGCGCCCGAACCTGTTCCAGACCCGCGTCGCCAATATCGGCCCCGGCGAGACCGTCGAGATCGAGATCGGCTACTGGCAGAAGGTGCGCTGGCAGGACGGCCGCTTC
The DNA here is from genome assembly GCF_937888285.1 of uncultured Aquimonas sp. Taxonomy (GTDB): domain Bacteria; phylum Pseudomonadota; class Gammaproteobacteria; order Xanthomonadales; family Xanthomonadaceae; genus Aquimonas. The sequence continues at coordinate 58,772 of NZ_CALART010000020.1, read as the reverse complement.
AGCCTGGGCCTGCCACTGACCTTCGTGCCGCCCTACCACGGCGGCCGCAGCGAGGCGGACGCCGCGCTGGATCGCCCGCAGGCTGCCGAAGTGCCCGCACAGGGCATCGCGTTGGGCTCGGCCGCAGCGCCGACGTTCAGCCTCGGCGTCGATCTCGATGCCGGCCTGCCGCTGGCCAGCATCGACAGCCCCAGCCATGCCATCGCCGTGCGTCGTGAGGGCGAGCGTCACCGCATCGAACTCGGCGATACCCGGGTCGACAGCGACCGCGACTTCGAGCTGCGCTGGGCGCCGCAGCCCAGCGCGCAGCCCCAGCAGGCGCTGTTCGTCGAGGACCGCGCCGATGCCCGCTATGCCTTCCTGACCCTGATTCCGCCGACCCGACCGGTGGCGCCGGTGCCGCGCGAGCTGATCCTGGTCGTCGACAACTCCGGCTCGATGCACGGCGCCTCGATGCAGCAGGCCAAGGCGGCGGTGGACCGCGCGCTGACCGGGCTGCGTGCCTCGGATCGCTTCAACGTGATCCGCTTCGATCACCGCTTCGACAGCGTTTTTCCGCAGCCGGTCGAAGCCCGTGCCGCCAATATCGCGCACGCCCGCAGCTTCGTTCAGGCCCTGAACGCAGACGGCGGCACCGAGATGCTGGCGCCGCTGATCGAGGCCTTCGCCATGCCGGCCACGCCCAGCCACCTGCGCCAGGTGGTGCTGATCACCGACGGCGCGATCAGCAACGAGGCGCAACTGCTCAACCACATCGAGCACGGTCGCGGCGAGGCGCGGCTGTTCGCGGTCGGCATCGGCAGCGCGCCCAACGCGCACATCCTGCGGCGCATGGCTGAAGTCGGTCGCGGCGCGCAGGTGACGATCCGCCGCATCGAGGACGTCGCAGACGTCACAGACCAACTGCTGGCCAAGCTCGGCCAGCCCGCCCTGCGCGACCTGAAGGCGGCATGGCCCGAGGGTGCCGAGGCCTATCCGGCGCAGCTGCCCGATCTGTATCTCGGCGAGCCACTGCAGGTGCTGCTGCGGCTGCCGAAGGGCGGCGCGCAGGCTGCGCTCGAAGGCACCGCGCCGGATCTGTCCTGGCGCGCCGAGGTGAAGCTGGGTGAGCCCCGCCTGGCCTCGACCGAGGGCGTGGCGCGGCTGTGGGCGGCGGCCCGCATCGCCGAGCTGGAGGACAGTCTGCGCCAGGGCGCGAGCGCCGACGAGGTGCGCACGGCCGTGCTCACTCTCGCGCTGGAGCATGGTCTTGCCAGCCCCTACACCAGTTTCGTCGCCGTCGACCGTACGCCGCGCCGGCCCGAGGCCGCGGATCTCGCCTCGCTGCAGTTCGCCAACGCCGCGCCGGCGGGATCGGTCGACTTCGCCGCCGGCGCCACCGGCTTCGAGCGCAGTCTGCGGCTGGCCCTGCTGCTGGGCGCGATCGCCCTGGCGCTGCTGGTCTGGCAGCGCGAAGGCAGGCCCGGCCAGCGTCGACTGCTGGCGCAGGGCTGAGACATGCACGGTTCGATTGCTGCGCCGACAGCGAAGACAGCGCTTCGCGCCGTCCGCCATCACCTGTTCGCGCCGAGCCTGCTGTTGGCCAGCGGCCTGCTGCTGGTGCAGGCCCTGTGGATTCCCGCCAAGGCCGAGCTGGCGCAGTGGCTGCTGGCGCGGAGCTGGCATGCGGCGCGCACGACGGGCGAAGCGCAGCCGCCCTGGGGCTGGGCCGATACCCGCGCGGTCGCGCTGTTGCGCCGCGCGGATGTCGGCGCGGAACAGGTGGTGTTGGCCGGCGACAGCGGCCGCGTGCTGGCCTTCGGGCCCGGCTGGAATCCGGCCTCCGCCGCGCCGGGCGGGCAGGGCACCGTGGTGATCAGCGCCCATCGCGACACCCATTTCGCGTGGCTGCGCAACCTGGCCGCGGGGGCGACGCTCGAACTGGAGGGCGTGCAGGGCAGGCGCCGCTACCGCCTGCAGGAGCGCCACATCCTCGACGTGCGCGAGCACGCATTGGCGCCCGAGGCGGGCGAGGATCAACTGCTGCTGGTCACCTGCTGGCCCTTTGATGCGGCGGAAGCCGGCGGGCCGCTGCGGCTGGTGCTGCGCTTCCTGCCGCTGGAGCAGGAAGCCCTCGCTCAGCCTGGCGGCAGCGTGCCCCAGCCAGGCGCGTACTCGGGCGCACCCTCGTAGCGCAGATGCAGGAACAGGTTCCAGCCATCGCGGCTGAGCGCGCGCTGGGCCTTCATGCTGGCCGCACCGCCGACCAGCAGGCTGCGGTTGCGGTGATCCCAGAGCCCGGGCTGGGCGAACCAGCGCGCGGTGTCCGGCGTCCACGACAGCAGATCCACCGGCAGCGGAAACACCCGCTCGCCGTCGGGACTGTCATAGGCGAGCAGGGCGCCCACGCCGACCAGGTGCCCGCCGATGGCACGATCGCCGAGATGCGCATGGATCATCGCCAGTGCATTGACCATGAAGCGCGCCTCGACTTCGTTCTGCGCCATCAGCGCGATCTCCAGCAGGGCGTCGACGCCGGACTTGGGCTGCAGCCGTTCCAGCCATTCGACCAGCGCCGTTTGCAGGGTCGGCGAGTAGCGTCCGAACTGCAGGAAGGTGTAGCGCAGCGCCTCGTCGGCGCCGAGGCCCATCAGGCGCTCGTCATTGCGGCGGCGCAGGTCTTCCGGCGGCAGCTCCAGCACCAGCCGGTTGACCTCGCTGCTGGTGCCGAGCACCTCGCTGGTCACCGGATCGAGCAGGCCCATGGCCTGGCCCACGCCGAGCTTGCCGGCGGTGGCTGCCCAGGCCAGTTTGTCGAGGCGCTCGCGGATCAGCGGGTTGCCGGTGAAGGGATCGATACCGAGTCGCGCTGCCAGCTCGCGGCGCGCGCGGCCGTAGCCCGCCTCGCTCTTGGCCAGGCGCACGACCTCGTCGCCGACGTCGCCGAACCAGCTGTCGTCCTGTTTCTCGCGGGCGCGGCGGCTCGCCGCCATCGGCGCATCGGCGGCATCGAAGGGCGAGCCGTCGTGGCTGATCCGCTGGTCGGCGCGCGCGCCCAGACGCTTGGCGCGCTGGCCGATGCGCGTCACCCGCTCGCTGAAGTAGCGCCAGACTCCCTTGGGCAGGCCGGTGATCGCTTCGCCCGGTCGCTGGATCACATTGGCAACCGCGCGCAGTGGCGCCATCACCGCTTCCGCGCCGGACTTTGCCAGCGCGGCGGTGACCGACTCGGCATGCAGCACCTTGAGCGCTTCCATCTCGTGCACGCGCAGCGCGAGGATCTCGACGCTCTCGGCGGTCAGTTCGCCGTAGTCGGTATGCAAAACGAAGTGCGCCTGGAAGCCGTGCAGCTGCGCGCGCGCTTCGACGCGGTAATCCGGGCCGGCCAGCAGGGCCGGTGGCAGCAGCTCGGCGCTGGCCAGCTCGGGCTCGGCTTCGGTCTCTTCCTCGACGCGCGCAGGCGAGGGCTCAGCCGGTGCCGCGAGCTCGATGTCGGCATCGGCGCCGAGGAAGGGATCGACGAAGTCGTCGGCGCGGGCGACCGCGAGGGACGCCAGCGCCATGCCTGCCACGAGGCCGCCGCGAAAGGCGCCGCGGATCAGCTCCAACTGCAGACCACCTTGCCGCAGGTGCCGGCTTCCATCAGCTCGAAGCCGCGCTGGAAGTCGTCGATGTGGATCTGGTGGGTCAGCACCTTCTGCAGCGGGAAGCCGGTGAGCACCATCTGCGTCATCTTGTACCAGGTCTCGTACATCTTGCGGCCGTAGATGCCCTGCACGGTCAGGCCCTTGAAGATGATGCGGTCCCAGTCGATGCCCGCGCCTTTCGGAAGGATACCCAGCAGAGCGATCTTGCCGCCGTGGTACATGCAGTCGAGCATGTCATTGAAGGCGTGGGCGTTGCCGCTCATCTCAAGGCCGACATCGAAGCCTTCCATGTGCAGGTCGGACATGACCTCCTTCAGCGAGGTCTTGGCGACGTTGACCACGCGGGTGGCACCCATGTCCGCGGCCAGCTTCAGGCGGTAGTCGTTGACGTCGGTCACCACCACGTTGCGCGCGCCGATGTGCTTGCAGATGCCGGCGGCGATGATGCCGATCGGGCCGGCGCCGGTGATCAGCACGTCCTCGCCGATCACGTCGAACTCCAGCGCGCAGTGCGCGGCGTTGCCGTAGGGGTCGAAGAAGGCCGCCAGCTCGCTGGGGATCTGGTCGTGGATCGGCCACAGGTTGCTGGCCGGTACCGCGATGTACTCGGCGAAGGCGCCGTGGCGGTTCACGCCGATGCCGACGGTGTGCGGGCACAGGTGCTGGCGGCCGGCGCGGCAGTTGCGGCAGACGCCGCAGACGATGTGCCCCTCGGCGGAGACGCGCTGGCCGACCGTGTAGCCGGTGACCGCGCTGCCCAGCTCGGCGATACGGCCGACGAACTCATGGCCGATCACGAGGCCGGGCTTGATCGTGCGCTGGCTCCACTCGTCCCACTTGTAGATGTGCAGGTCGGTGCCGCAGATCGCGGTCTTCTCCAGCTTGACCAGGACCTCGTTGGGGCCGATCTGCGGCATCGGCACCTCCTCCATCCAGATGCCCTTGCCGGCTTCGCGCTTGACCAGGGCCTTCATCATCATCGACATCGGGGCATCCTCGGGTGGGGGCAGCGGCAGGCTGCGCAGGTCGCGGATTATAGAAGCGCGGCGTGGCGGCGCCGTCGGCGGCTATGCTGCGCGTTCAGCCAATCCTTCCACACGCTGCCGCATGGACGTCACCGCCTGGCTGGACCACCAGCTGCGCCTGCACCCGAAGAACATCGAGATGGGCCTGGAGCGCGTGCGCCCGGTCGCCGAAGCCCTGGGCGTGCTGCAACCGGCCGCGCGCGTGCTGACCGTCGCCGGCACCAATGGCAAGGGCTCGACGGTCGCCATGCTGGAGGCGGCCTGCCTGGCCGCCGGCCTGCGCTGCGGCGCCTACACCTCGCCGCATATCGAGCGCTACCACGAGCGCATCCGCATCGACGGTCGCGAGGTCAGTGATGCCGCATTGATCGCCGCCTTCGAGGCGGTCGAGGCCGCGCGAACCGTGATCCCGTTGACCTTCTTCGAGTTCGGCACGCTGGCGGCGCTGTGGCTGTTCACCCGCGCGGCGCTGGATGTCGCGGTGCTGGAAGTGGGCCTGGGCGGGCGACTCGATGCGGTCAATCTGGTCGATGCCGATATCGCCCTGCTGACCACGGTCGATCTCGACCACATGGACTGGCTCGGCCCGACTCGCGAGCACATCGGCCGCGAGAAGGCCGGCGTGTTCCGCAGCGGCCGACCTGCATTGATCGGCGAGCGCGAGCCTCCGGTCAGCGTGCTCCAGCACGCGCAGCAGATCGGCGCGCGGCTGGAGCGTCGCGGTCTCGATTTCGATGTCGAAGCCAATGCAGAGAGCTTGAGCTACCGCGATGCACAGGGCGCGCTGCGGCTGCCCTATCCGCGGCTGAGCGCCCCTGCGCAGCTCGACAACGCCGCGCTGGCGACGCGCGCGCTGCGCCTGCTCGGCCTGCCCGAGGCCGCGATCGCAGCGGGGATTGCGAACGCCGCGCCGCGCGCGCGCCTGCAGCGCATCGCGGGCGCGCCGGAGATCGTGCTCGACGTCGGCCACAACCCGCAGGCCGCGCGGCAGCTGGCCCAATGGCTCGACGCGCATCCGAAGCCGACCGTCGCGGTGTTCGCAGCACTCGCCGACAAGGACATCGATGGCGTGGTGGCGCCGTTGCGGCATGCGATCGCGCACTGGCATCTCGCTGGGCTCGAAGTCGCCGGGCGCAGCCAGAGCGCCGCGGCCCTGGCCGCACGCATGAAGGCCGCGGCACCCGATGCACGCCTGCATCCGCACATCGATGTCGACGCCGCCCTGCGCGCGGCACTCGCCGAGGCCAGCCCGGACATGCGCGTGCTGGTGTTCGGCTCCTTCCACACCGTCGGCGAAGCCTTCGCCGCCCTGCGCCAACTCGGACGCCTGCCCGCATGATCGTGCACTGCACCCACTACCTGCCCGACGGTCGTCGCGAGGCCATCGACTTCGAGCGCGTCTCCGATGTGCTCGGTACCCACGAGGGTTTCATCTGGATGGGCCTGGTCGAGCCCGATGCCGCCCTGCTGGAAAAGCTGCAGGAGGAGTTCGACCTCCATGAGCTGGCCATCGAGGACGCCCACAAGGCGCACCAGCGGCCCAAGGTCGAGCAGTACGGCAACAGCCTCTTCATCGCCGTCCACACCGCGCAGATGCCGGGCGAGGAGGTCGAATTCGGCGAGACCCACCTGTTCCTCGGCGAGCGCTTCCTCATCACCGTCCGCCACGGCCCCTCACTGTCCTACGCGCCGGCCCGGGCGCGCTGCGAGCGCGATCCGGAATACCTCGCCGCCGGGCCCAGCTTCGGCCTGTACGCCGTGCTCGACCAGATCGTCGACCACTACTTCCCGATCGTCGATGACTTCCGCGCGGGCCTGGACACGCTGGAGCACGACATCTTCGAGGAGGACTTCAAGCGCGACACGGTGCAGCGCCTGTACCAGCTGAAGCGTGAGCTGACCCGCCTGCGGCTGGCGGTGGCGCCGCTGCAGGACGTGCTGGCCCCGCTGGTGCGGCTCTATCCCAACCTGATCCATGCCGACACGCGGGTGTACTTCCGCGACGTGCTCGACCACGCCCGGCGCATCAACGACGCCACCGACACCCTGCGCGAGATGCTGACCGCGGCGATGAGCGTGAACCTGGCTCTGGTCACCGTCGCCCAGGGCGAAGTGGTGAAGCGGCTCGCCGGCTGGGCGGCCTTGCTCGCCGTACCGACCCTGGTGACCGGCTGGTACGGCATGAACTTCGAAGCCATGCCTGAACTCGCGAGCCGCTTCGGCTACCTCGGGGTGATGGGGTTTACCCTGACGGTCTGCCTGCTGCTGTACCGCAAGCTCAAGAAAGTCCGCTGGCTGTAAGGCTTCGCGCCTGAAGGCTTGACAACGCGCGTCATGCAATCCCCGGGGTCGGCGTGTATCATGCGCGCCCGCTTCACCCATCCATCCATCCGAATACAAGGATAGAGCGCCGATGAGCAGCTACCTCTTCACCTCCGAGTCGGTGTCCGAAGGCCATCCGGACAAGGTCGCCGACCAGATCTCCGACGCCGTGCTGGACGCGATCCTGGCCAAGGACAAGCGCGCCCGCGTGGCCTGCGAGACCATGGTCAAGACGGGCGTCGCCATCGTCGCCGGCGAGATCACCACCGAAGCCTGGATCGACCTCGAAGCGCTCACCCGCAAGGTGATCCTGGACATCGGCTACAACAGCAGCGACGTCGGCTTCGACGGCGCCACCTGCGGCGTGCTGAACCTGATCGGCAAGCAGTCGCCCGACATCAACCAGGGCGTCGACCGCAAGAAGCCGGAAGAGCAGGGCGCGGGCGACCAGGGCCTGATGTTCGGCTACGCCACCAATGAGACCAAGGACTTCATGCCCGCGGCCATCCACTACTCGCACCGTCTGGTCGAGCAGCAGGCCAAGGCGCGCAAGAAGGGCAAGCTCGGCTGGCTGCGTCCGGATGCCAAGAGCCAGGTCACCCTGCGCTACGAGAACGGCAAGGCCGTCGCCATCGACGCCGTGGTGCTGTCGACCCAGCACGATCCCAGCATCAAGCAGAAGGATCTGGTCGAGGCCGTGCGTGAGCACATCATCAAGCCGGTGCTGCCGGAGAAGCTGCTGCACCGCGGCACCAAGTTCCACATCAACCCGACCGGCAAGTTCGTGATCGGTGGCCCGGTGGGCGACTGCGGCCTGACCGGCCGCAAGATCATCGTCGACACCTACGGCGGCTGGGCGCGCCACGGTGGCGGTGCGTTCTCGGGCAAGGATCCGTCCAAGGTCGACCGTTCGGCGGCCTATGCCGCCCGTTATGTCGCCAAGAACGTCGTGGCCGCCGGCCTCGCCGATCGCTGCGAGGTGCAGGTGAGCTATGCCATCGGCGTCGCCGAGCCGACCTCGATTTCGGTCACCACCTTCGGCACCGGCAAGATCGCCGACGACAAGATCGAGAAGCTGATCCGCAAGCACTTCGACCTGCGCCCCTACGGCATCATCCAGATGCTCGACCTGGTGCACCCGATCTACCAGCAGACCGCGTCCTACGGCCACTTCGGCCGCAAGGCGCATGAGGTCAGCTATGTCGATGCGGCCGGCAAGACGGTCAAGGCCACGGCCTTCTCCTGGGAGAAGACCGACCGCGCCGAGGCCCTGCGCGCGGATTCCGGCCTCAAGTAAGGCCGCGAAGCCCAGCGGGTTGCACACGGGGGCGCCTTCGGGCGCCCCTGTCGTTTGTGAGCGATTGGCGCCAGCGCGCACCAGGTTCGCGGCGGAGCGAGCGGATCAACGCGAGTGGTCGCTGCTGTGTCCGCCAGCGAAGGCATACTCCCCGCCCATGAAACGCAATCGACCTCCGCTTCGACTGCTCGCCCATCCCCACGGCTGGATCGCCAGCGGCTTTGGCTCCGGCTACTCACCTGTGGCGCCGGGCACGGTCGGCAGTGCCGCTGCACTGATCCCCTGGCTGTGGCTGCGCGAGCTGCCGGCCGCCTGGTATCTCGCGATCACCCTGGCGTTCTTCGCCTTGGGCGTGCTCGCGGCCGAGTGGGTGATCCGCACGATCCACACCGACGACCCCGGCGTGGTGGTGGCCGACGAGTGGGTGGGCCAGTGGATCGCGTTGTTCCTGGCCCCTGCCGGCTGGATGTGGATGCTGCTGGGCTTCGCCCTGTTCCGCCTGTTCGACGTATGGAAGCCGTGGCCGGTGCGCTGGGCCGATCGACGGCTGCACGGTGGTTTCGGCGCGATGTTCGATGACCTGCTGGCGGGTGCGTACGCCTTCCTTGCCCTGCAGGCGCTGGTGCTGCTCGACGCCCGTTTCGGAGTGTTGCCCGGATGAACGATCTGCCTGCGGGTCTGCTGCGCGGTGACGACGGTCTGGTGCGCTGCGCCTGGCAGCAGAACCTGCCCGACTACGCGCACTACCACGACCATGAATGGGGGCGGCCGGTCCGCGATGACCTGCGCCTGTTCGAGAAGCTCTGCCTCGAAGGCTTCCAGTCGGGCCTGAGCTGGCTGACCATCCTGCGCAAGCGCGAGAACTTCCGCGCGGCCTTCGCCGGCTTCGACCCACAGCGGGTGGCGCGCTTCGATGGCAACGACATTGAACGTCTGCTGGGCGATGCCGGCATCGTCCGCCATCGCGGCAAGATCGAGGCGGCCATTCACAATGCGACGCGGGTGCTGGAGATCCAGCGCGAGTTCGGCAGCTTCGCGGACTACGTCTGGGGCTTCCAGCCGCCGGCCTCCGAGCGGCCGCCGCGCCATGACTGGGACAGCCTGCGTGCGCTGGCGCAGACGCCGAGTTCGAAAGCCCTGTCAAAGGATCTGCGGAAGCGCGGCTTCAAGTTCGTCGGCCCCACCACCTGCTATGCCTTCATGCAGGCGATGGGGCTGGTCAACGATCACGTCGAAGGCTGCGCCTTCCGCTGAAGCCCCGGGCCCTCCCTGGCCCGGACGCGTACCGGTTCAGGGCAGTTCGCTGCCGCTGTAGCGCTTGGCCTCCGCGCCTTCGACGCGACCGATGCGCGCGCTCTCGTGCACGAACAGCTCGACCTCGCGCTTGAACACCATGGCGCCAACGACTTCCGAGTTCGGGCCGATCACGATCTTCGGCAGGCGGGTATTGCCGCCCCAGTTGAACCAGCCGGTGCTGGGCTTCTCGATGGTGATGCCGCCGGCGATGCGGCTGCCGTCGAGCAGGGTGATGTCGCCGTTGACGGTCTCGACATCGCCGCCGATGGTCGCGGCTTCGAGGCGGATCGCGCCGTTGACGGTCTCGACGTCGCGCTGCACGGCGGCGCCGCGATCGAGACGGATGCTGCCGTTGACGGTCTCGGCCGAGCCGGCCTGCGACGAGGCGCCGAAGCTGATCGAGCCGTTGACGGTCTCCACGCTCTCGGCGCGGGCGCCCTCGTTCAGGCTGATGCTGCCGTTGACCGTTTCGACGCTCTCCGCCTGCACCTGCGCCGCCAGCGTGATGCTGCCGTTGACGGTTTCGAGGCTGTCGTAGGCCTGGCCCTGCTCGGTGCGGATCGAGCCGTTGACCTTGTCGATGCTGGCGAGGCGCTCGGCGGCGGCGCTGCCGGCGAAGGCGATCAGGACGAGGAGGGGAAGAAGAGTCTTGCGCATCGGTGCTGCTCCCTGCGGTTGGGCCACGCTCTGCGGTGGCGGCAAGCAAGCGGATGCCGGTCCGTCGCAAAGGGTTTACACGCGGCGGTGGCGGAACAGCCGCTTGGCTAGAATGCCGGTCTTGCCTGTCTGTCCCGGAGTCCGACCGTGTCCCGACCCAAGCCCGTCATGCTGCTGATCCTCGATGGCTGGGGCCATCGCGAGGAGCGCGAGGACAACGCCATCGCCCAGGCCAAGGCCCCGCACTGGCATGCCCTGCTGGCGCGCTGCCCGCACACCCTGGTCGAAACCTCGGGCAAGCACGTCGGCCTGCCGGACGGGCAGATGGGCAACTCGGAGGTCGGCCACATGAACCTCGGCGCCGGCCGCATCGTTTACCAGGACCTGACCCGCATCGACCACGCCATCGAGACCGGCGAGTTCTTCGAGAACCCCGGCCTCATCGGTGCCTGCGCCGCGGTCAAGGCCAGTGGCGGCACCCTGCACGTGTTCGGCCTGCTGTCGCCGGGCGGCGTGCACAGCCACGAGGACCACATCCACGCTTTCCTCGATCTGGCCAAACGGCAGGGCATATCGCGGCTCGCCGTGCATGCGTTTCTGGACGGTCGCGACACGCCGCCGCGCTCGGCACGGCCGAGCCTCGAAAAGCTCGATGCGCGCTGCGCCGCGCTGGGCTACCGCATCGGCTCGGTCAGCGGCCGCTACTACGCGATGGACCGCGACAAGCGCTGGGATCGCGTCGAGCGCGCCTACTCGGCGATCGTCGAGGCCACGGCCGGGCATCGCGCGGCCACCGGCGTGGCGGCGCTGGACGCGGCCTATGCGCGCGACGAGAACGACGAGTTCGTGCTGCCGACGGTGATCGAGGGCGCGGCGCCCATGGCCGACGGCGATGCGGTGGTGTTCATGAACTTCCGCGCCGACCGCGCGCGCGAGCTGTGCGCGGCCTTCGTGCAGCCGGGCTTCGAGGGCTTCGTCGCGCGGCGTCCGCAGCTGGCGAGTTTCGTCTGCCTGACCGAGTACGACGCCAGGCTGCCGGCCACCTTGGCCTATCCGCCCGAGACCCTGCACAACACCCTGCCGCAGGTGCTGGCCGCGCATGGCCTCAGCCAGCTGCGCATCGCCGAGACCGAGAAGTACGCCCACGTCACCTTCTTCTTCAGCGGCGGGGTCGAGGCCGAGCAGCCCGGCGAGTCGCGCGTGCTGATCCCCTCGCCCAAAGTCGCCACCTATGACCTGAAGCCCGAGATGAGCTGCCCCGAAGTCACTGCCGCCCTGGTCGAAGACATCCGCGCCCAGCGGCACGACGTTATCGTCTGCAACATCGCCAACCCCGACATGGTCGGCCACACCGGCGTGCTGGAAGCCGCGATCAGGGCGGTCGAGGCGGTGGACACCGCGATCGGTGAGATCACCGCGGCCCTGCGCGAGGTCGGCGGCGAGCTGATCCTCACCGCCGACCACGGCAACCTCGAGAAGATGCGCGACGTCGACACCGGCCAGCCGCACACCGCGCATACGGTCGGCCCGGTGCCGCTGGTCTATCTTGGGCGAGCCGCGCGACTGAGAGACGGCGGCGCCCTGCGTGATGTCGCGCCGACCCTGCTGCACCTGCTCGGCCTGCCCAAGCCGGCCGAGATGACGGGTCAATCGCTGGTCGAGTTCGTGTGATCCAGCGCTTCGCCGGCCTCGTGCTGGCCCTGCTCTGCGCAGGCGCGCTCCTGGCCCTGTCAGGCGCCGGTACGGCGCAGGCGCAGCCCGGCGACCCCGAGGCCGAGCGCGCCGCGCAGGCGCGACTGGACGCCGTGCGCGCGGAACTGCGCGAGGTGGCCGCGGTGCAGGCGCGACTGGCCGCCGAGCGCGATGCCGCCTCGGCGCAGATCCGCGAGGTCGACCAGGCCATCGCCGAGCAGCTGAAAGCGCAGGCCGGCCTGGAGGCCGAGGTGGCCGCCCAGCGCCAGCGCTTCGAGGCGCTGGAGACCGAGCGGCAGACCGTCGCCGCCGGGCTGGAGCGGCAGCGGGAAGCGCTGGGCGCCCTGATGCGCGCGGCCCATGTGCAGGGCGGTCACGCCCCGCTGCGCCTGCTGCTGTCGCAGGACCGCCTGCGCGACGCCAGCCGGGCGCTCTCCTACCACCGCTACGTGCAGGCCGGCCAGGTCCGGCGCATCCGTCGCCTGCTCGATGAACTGGCGGATCTGGCGCGGGTCACCGCCCAGGTCGATGCCCAACGGGCTGCGCTCGACGCCGCGCTCGAGCGCGAGCTGGCGGCGCTGGCGGCGCTGGAATCGCAGCGGGCCGACCGCGCCGGCCTGCTCGAGGTGCTGGCTGGGCAGCAGAAGGCGCAGGCCGAGCGGATCAGCGCGCTGCGGCGCGACGAGCGCGCCCTGCTGGATCTGATCGAATCGCTGCGCGACATCTTCGCCGACATCCCCGACCAGCTCGACGGCGCCCAGCCCTTCGCCCAGCGCCGCGGCCAGCTCGCCGCACCGGTGCCGGGGCGGGTGCTGACCGGCTTTGCAGGCACGCTGCCGGACGGTCGGCGCAGTGAGGGCTGGCTGCTGGAGGCGGCCGCCGGCGAGACGGTGCGCGCCGTGGCCCCCGGGCGGGTCGCGTTCTCGGACTGGATGAATGGCTACGGCCTGCTGCTGATCCTCGACCACGGCGAGGGCTTCCTCAGCCTGTACGCCCACAACGACGGCCTGCTCGGCGAAGTCGGTGACTGGGTCAAGGCCGGTGAGCCGATCGCCCAGGCCGGCAGCTCGGGCGGGCAGGGCAGGGCGGCCGTGTACTTCGAGCTGCGTCGCCAGAGCCAGCCGCTGGATCCGCGCGTCTGGGTGCGGCGCTGATCGGCTGCGGGCGGCGACAGCCACTGCGGGCGCGCGCGCGTCTCCTATACTGCAGCGCATGAACAGCCTTCCCCGCCTGCACCGCACGCTTGTCGCCCTGTCCCTGTCCCTGCCGCTGTGCCTTGCCGCCGTTCCGGCGCTGGCCCAGGACGCCCCTGCGCCTCCGCCGATCGAAGCGCCGAGCGCCGAGGCGCCTGCCGCCGAGCCTGCCAGCGAGCGGGTCAGCCTGGACGAAGTGCGGCGCTTCGTCTCGGTGTTCCGCGCGGTGCAGCAGGCCTATGTCGACAACGTCGATGACCAGCAGCTGATGCAGTCGGCGATCCGCGGCCTGCTCACCGACCTCGACCCGCACAGCGCCTACCTCGATGCGCGCGCCACGCAGTCGATGAACGAGACCGCGACCGGCGCCTACGGCGGCTTGGGCCTGGAGATCCTGCAGCGGCCCGATCGCAGCCTGGTGGTGATCGCGCCGATGGACGACACACCCGCCGCGCGTGCCGGCATCCGCCCCGGCGACATCATCATCGAGTTGGATGGCGCGCCGATCAGCGCCGACAGCGTCGATGCCGCCGTCGAAGCCATGCGCGGCGAGCCGGGCACCTCGATCGTGCTGACGGTGGTGCGCGAGGGCGAGAGCGAGCCGCTCAAGCTCAGCCTGACCCGCGAGATCATCCGCGTCGCCAGCGCGCGCGGCGAGGCCCTGGACACGCAGTTCGCCTACATCCGCATCGCCGCCTTCCAGGCCGACACGGCGGGCGAGGTGCAGCGCAAGCTCGAAGCCCTGAAAGCGGCCGGCGACGGCCTCAAGGGCCTGGTGCTGGACCTGCGGCGCAACCCGGGTGGCCTGCTGAACGCGGGCATCGAAGTCGCCGACCTGTTCCTCGACGAGGGCGTGATCGTCAGCACCCGCGGCCGGGTGCCGCGCGCCAGCGCCGAGTACGCCGCCAAGCGCGGCGACCTGCTCGACGGCGCGCCGATCGTGGTGCTGATCGACAGCGGCAGCGCCAGCGCCGCCGAAGTCGTGGCCGGCGCTCTGCGCGATCACCGCCGCGCCTTGATCATGGGCAGCACCAGCTTCGGCAAGGGCTCGGTGCAGACCGTGCTGCCGCTGGACAATGGCGACTCGATCAAGCTGACCACGGCGCGCTACTACACGCCCAACGGCACCTCGATCCAGGCCACCGGCATCGTGCCCGATATCGAGCTGCCGGAGAACGCGGAGCTGCGCGTCGGCGCCCAGACCTCGCCGCAGCTGCGCGAGGCCGACCTGCCTGGCCACCTGCAGGCCGAGAGCGAGGCCGCCGAAGCGGACCAGGCCAAGGCCCAGGCGGACTATGCCGTCAATGAAGCCCTGAACCTGCTGCGCGGGCTGGCGGTGTTCCGCGAGCGCGGCTGAAGGCTGCAGCGCTGGGGTCTGGAGCCGCGTCGCCCCGTCACTGACGCGCTGATGGGCTCATTCGCGCCGAGCGGCATCGGTTGCCCGCAGCGCCGCCGAGCGCAGTGAATCCTCGGCGCCTGCGGTGGCCTCCAGCAGACGCCCGAGCAGGGCGTCGAACTGCGCGTATTCGGCGGCATCGAGGCCCGACAGCAGGGCGCGCTCGTACTCCAGCGCCAGCGGCGCGACCTGCGCGTAGACCGCACGGCCGGCCGCGCTGAGCTCCAGCGGCACGCGCCGGCGATCGCGCTCGTCGCTGCCGCGCTCGACCCGGCCCGAGGCCATCAGCCCCGCCACCGCGCGGCTGACCGCGACCTTGTCCATGGCCGTGCGCTCGACCAGCTCGCCCGCGGTCAGCCCGGGATAACGGCCCAGCACTGCCATCAGCCGCCACTCGGTGACCGAGAGATCGAAGCGCTCGGCATAGATCCGTGCGATCGCCTGGCTGACCCGGTTCGACAGCACCGACAGCCGATAGGGCAGGAAGGACTCCAGCACCAGTTCGGCCGAGGCGGGGGCTGCTTCGAGGCCGGGCGCGCTTGCCGCGGCGGATTGGGAAGGGCTCATCCTGCACTGCACCTTGCAAATGGTTTCATCTGAAACTATAAAACGCCTACCCCGCGGCGACCAGCCGCGAGCGACTTCCGGTGCCCGCCAGGCGGCGACACCGAGCCCTTGCCACCGCCGCGAGCGAACGCCGCACGCGCAGCCCCTGGAGGAGCCCAGCATGAACGCCCAGCCGAACCTCGGCATGCAGGTCACAACCTTTGAAAACCCGATGGGGATCAACGGCTTCGAGTTCGTCGAGTTCGCCGCCCCGGCGGGCAGCGTCGATCTGCACGCGCTGTTCCGCACGATGGGTTTCGCGCCCGTGCTGAAGCACCGAAGCCGCGCGATTACGGTCTATCGGCAGGGCGGGGTCAACTTCCTGGTCAACGAGGACCCGGACAGCTTCGCCGCCGATTTCGCTGCCCAGCATGGCCCCAGCGCCTGCGGCTTCGGCATCCGCTTCACGAAGCCGGTGGCCGAAGTTGAGCGACAAGTGATCGCCAACGGCGGCGAACGGGTCGCCCACAAGCCGATGAGCCGCGCGATCGAGGCGCCGGTGGTCAAGGGCATCGGTGACTGCATGCTCTACCTCGTGCCCAGTGAGGGCGATGCCTATGCCGCCGACTATGTCGCCATCGAGGGCGCGGATGTCCATCCGACCGGCTTCGGGCTGACCTTCATCGATCACCTGACCCACAACCTCTACTTCGGCAACATGGAGAAGTGGTCGGACTACTACGAGCGCCTGTTCAATTTCCGCGAGATCCGCTACTTCGACATCAAGGGCAGCAAGACCGGCCTGGTGTCCAAGGCCATGACCGCGCCGGACGGCGTCGTGCGCATTCCGCTCAACGAGTCGTCGGATCCGAAGAGCCAGATCAACGAATACCTCGACCAGTACCACGGCGAGGGCATCCAGCACATCGCCTGCTTCACCGACGACATCTATGAAACGGTCGAGGCCATGCGCGGCGCCGGCGTCGAATTCCTCGACACGCCGGACACCTATTTCGATGTCATCGACCAGCGCGTGCCGAACCACGGCGAAGACGTGCCGCGCCTGGCGAAGAACAAGATCCTGATCGACGCCGACCTGGAAACCAAGCAGCGCAAGCTGCTGCAGATCTTCACCCAGAACGCGATCGGCCCGATCTTCTTCGAGATCATCCAGCGCAAGGGCAACGAAGGTTTCGGCGAGGGCAACTTCCAGGCCCTGTTCGAGAGCATCGAGCGGGATCAGATGAAGCGCGGGTTTCTCTGAGAGCCGGGATTGGGGATTCGGGATTGGTGGGGCGATGCTCGCTGCTCCGGATTCGGCAGTGCAAGGGCGCTCCTGTGCCAAGTGCGAGTCGGGTTCTTTTGAAACCTCGCTGCGTTGGCGGCCTTCAGATGCGTGCGTCGACGTGCAGCTCTTGATTTGAGCCCCTCTCCCCGTGGGAGAGGGGTTGGGGAGAGGGTCCGGTATGGCCGAACGCATCATTCCACCGCTGCCGACCGAAACACTCGACAAGGCCCGTTGCCTGCGCCAGACCATGACCGATGCGGAACAGGCGCTCTGGTACCACCTGCGCGCCGGACGCTTTGGCGGCTTCAAGTTCCGCAGGCAGCACCCGCTTCCGCCCTATGTCGTCGACTTCGTCTGTTTGGCGCAGTTGCTGGTGGTTGAACTCGATGGCTCGCAGCATTCGCCGCAGATTGACGCGGAACGCAACAGATTTCTTGAGCGCGCGGGCTTCCGGCTGCTGCGCTTCTGGAACGACGATGTGCTGACCCAAGCCGAAGACGTGCTGGCGCGGATCTGGAGCGCGCTGCACGACCGGACGCTCTCCCCAACCCCTCTCCCACGGGGAGAGGGGCTCTCGCGAGAATCGCAGCCATGACGCAAGCCCCAAAGGACCGCACACCGCAGCCATGACGCCCGCCACGCCCTACCTCACCGGCTTCGCCAACGACTTCGCCACCGAAGCCCTGCCCGGGGCGCTGCCGGTCGGCCGCAACTCGCCGCAGCGCTGTCCCTACGGCCTCTACGCCGAGCAGATCTCAGGCACGGCTTTCACCGCGCCGCGCCACGCCAATCGGCGGACCTGGATGTACCGCATCCGCCCGGCCGCCCTGCATGGCCGCTTCGAGCCCTACGCGCAGCCGCGCTTCCACAATCGCTTCGACGCGATCGCGGCCAGCCCCGAGCAGTACCGCTGGAGCCCGCTGCCACTGCCGACGCAACCCACCGATTTCGTCGATGGCCTGTTCACGATGGGCGGCAACGGTGGGCCGGATGCTTCAGGCATGGCCGTGCACCTGTACGCCGCCAACCGCGACATGGTCGACCGCTACTTCTACAGCGCCGACAGCGAGCTGCTGGTCGTTCCGCAGCTGGGTCGGCTGTGCATCGACACCGAGCTCGGCCGGGTCGACGTCGAGCCGCAGCAGATCGCGGTGCTGCCGCGCGGGGTGCGCTTCACGCTCAGCCTTCCCGATGGCGAAGCACGGGGCTATGTCTGCGAGAACTTCGGCGCCCTGCTGAAACTTCCGGACCTCGGCGTGATCGGCAGCAACGGCCTGGCCAACCCACGCGATTTCGAAACGCCGGTGGCGCGCTATGAGCAGCGCGAGGGCAGCTTCGAGCTGATCGCCAAGTTCCAGGGCCAGCTGTGGCGGGCGCCGATCGGCCACAGCCCGCTGGACGTGGTTGCCTGGCACGGCAACTACGCGCCCTACCGCTACGACCTGCGCCGCTTCAACACCATCGGCTCGATCAGCTACGACCATCCGGACCCGTCGATCTTTCTCGTGCTGCATTCGCCGGGCGAGGCGGAAGGCGTGAGCAACCTCGACTTCGTGATCTTCCCGCCGCGCTGGCTGGTGGCGCAGGACACCTTCCGTCCGCCCTGGTTCCATCGCAACGTCGCCAGCGAATTCATGGGCCTGGTGCACGGCGCCTACGACGCCAAGGTCGAGGGCTTCGTGCCGGGCGGGGCCTCCCTGCACAACTGCATGACCGGCCACGGCCCCGATGCGGCTACCTTCGAGAAGGCCTCGAAGGCCGACCTGTCCAAGCCCGATGTGATCACCGATACCATGGCCTTCATGTTCGAGGCACCGCGGGTGATCCGGCCGACCAAGCAGGCGGTCGAGGCGGCGCATCGCCAGCGTGACTACCCCGACTGCTGGGCCGGCCTCACCGCGAACTTCGACCCTGCCAAGCCCTGATCCCTACGGCCTGCGGATTCCGGCCGCCAAGCACCAAGGACACGCAATGAAACTTGCAAGCCTCAAGGAAGGCGGCCGCGACGGCAGCCTCATCGTCGTCAACCGCGAGCTGAGCCGTGCGGTGCGCGTGCCGCAGATCGCGTCGACCCTGCAGCGCGCGCTGGAGGACTGGAGCGTGACCGCGCCGCGCCTGAACGCCGTGTACGAGCAGCTGCAGTCCGGCGCCGACAGCGTCGAAGGCCAGGCCGTGTTCGCCTTCGACACCGCCGCGCTGGCGGCGCCGCTGCCGCGCGCCTATGAGTTCGTCGATGGCTCGGCCTACCTGCCGCACGTCGAGCGCGTGCGCCGCGCGCGCGGCGCCACCGTGCCCGAGAGCTTCTACGTCGATCCGCTGATGTACCACGCGGTCGGCGCCGGCTTCTACGGCCCGAACGACCCGGTGCGCGTGCCGGATGAGGCCTTCGGCATCGACCTCGAGGCCGAGGTGGTGGTGGTCACCGACGACGTGCCGATGGGCGTGTCGGCCGAGGCCGCGGCCGGCCACATCCAGCTGGTCGGGCTGATCAACGACGTTTCCTTGCGCAACCTGATTCCGGATGAACTGGCCAAGGGCTTCGGCTTCCTGCAGTCGAAGCCGCGCTCGACCTTGTCGCCGGTGTTCGTCACTCCGGACGAACTGGGCGAGGCCTGGCGGGACAGCAAGGTCCACCTGCCGCTGCTCAGCCACATCAACGGCGAGTGGTTCGGCGCGCCCGAAGCCGGCGTCGACATGCAGTTCAGCTTCGCCCAGCTGATCGCGCATGCCGCCAAGACCCGCCCGCTGGTGGCCGGCAGCCTCGTCGGCTCGGGCACCGTGGCCAACGAGGACGAGGGCAAGGGTGCCTCGTGCCTGGCCGAGAAGCGCATGCTGGAGATCATCCGCGACGGCAAGCCCAGTACGCCCTTCATGAAGTTTGGCGACCGCGTGCGCATCGAGATGCTCGACCGCGACGGACGCTCGATCTTCGGTGCCATCGACCAGGTCATGCAGCAGGGCTGAGCGCCCGCGCCTGCGACACGGCCGCCGCCGCGCACTCCCTGCCGGCGGTGGCCGCGCAAGAGGTGGTGTGTTGATTCGCCCGTGCCGAGGCGCGTAGATTTCCGTGACATCGATCACATCGGATCAGGGAGAGGCGCGATGAGCGAGATGCTGAGCCTGTACAGCTACTGGCGCTCCAGCGCCGCCTATCGCGTCCGCATCGCCCTGCACCTTAAGGGCCTGGCCTATGCGCAGAAGCCGGTCCACCTGCTGAACAACGGCGGTGAACAGCGCGCGCCCGAGTTCCGCGAGATCAATCCGCAGGCGCTGGTGCCGGTCCTGCTCGACGGCGAGCGTGCGATCCGGCAGTCGCTGGCGATCATCGAATACCTGGACGAAAGCTTCCCTGCGGTGCCCCTGCTGCCCGCCATGGCGCGTGACCGTGCGCGCGTGCGCGCGCTGGCCCAACTGATCGCCTGCGACGTGCATCCGCTGGCCAACCTGCGCGTGCAGCAGTACCTGGAGCGCGAACTCGATGTCGATCAAGCGCGGCGCGAGGCCTGGTCCCGCCACTGGATCGCCGAAGGCTTGGCTGCCTTTGAGGCCCTGGTGTTCGACAACCCTTCGACCGGCGAGTACTGCGAGGGCGAGATGCCCAGCATCGCCGACTGCTGCCTGGTGCCGCAGCTGTACAACGCGCGGCGGCTGCAGATGGATCTGACGCCCTATCCGACCCTGCTGCGCATCGAAAGCCACTGCCTCGCCCTGCCGGCCTTCCAGCAGGCGGCGCCGGAGCGCCAGCCGGATGCGCCGGTGGCCTGAGAGCCTCTGAGCTCCGCGTCGAGCGACGGGTACGCCGGGCAACTACAGGCGTCCACACTTCCCAGGCTTGAGCACGCTTTGACGTCGCAAGGCTGCGTGCGGCTGTGTGGGGTACGTCTGCGCGCCCTCGCTCTGGCAACGGGCATCGGCTCGTTGCGCGATGCTTCCATCACGGACGTCAGTGCACCGCAAGCGAGCGTCGACACGACCTTGTCGCCCCGTCGGTGACTTCATGGCGCTGCGCCGGAAGACAAAAGTGTGACGTAAATCACTCTGGGTGGCGGCCCGGCAGTGACTATTGGCAGGGAGTCATTGTTGCGGTTCCGTTAAACTCCCCGGGCTCGCTTGCACAGCGACGCTTACACGAAACCCAAGGGGAAGCCCATGTACGTCAACAGCACA
This sequence comes from uncultured Aquimonas sp., assembly GCF_937888285.1. GTDB lineage: Bacteria > Pseudomonadota > Gammaproteobacteria > Xanthomonadales > Xanthomonadaceae > Aquimonas. The sequence goes on along the minus strand of NZ_CALART010000020.1, from coordinate 38,267 downwards.
GCCCGCCGCAGCCTGCTCGCCACCGCCGTCACCAGCGCCATGCTGGCCGGTGTCGGCGTTGCGTCCGCCCAGAACCGCAACAGCGGTGACGAAGAGAAGGTTCTGGACCAGATCACCGTCACCGGTTCGCGTATCGCCCGTGAAGGTTTCATCACGCCCTCGCCGGTCACCTCGCTGAGCTCGGAAGAAATCCGCGCGACCGGCGCCGTCACCATCGGTGACCTGATGACCCGCCTGCCGCAGCTGGCGCCCAACTACACGCTCGGCAACTCCACCCGCTTCATCGGTACCGCCGGCCTCGGCCTGCTCGATCTGCGCGGCATGGGCACTGCGCGCACCCTGGTGCTGGTCAACGGCCGTCGCCACGTGGGCGGTTCGCCGGGCTCCACCGCCGTCGACACCAACACGATTCCGGTCGAGCTGATCGAGCGTGTTGAAATCATCACCGGTGGCGCTTCGGCTGTGTACGGCGCCGACGCCATCGCCGGTGTCGTCAACTTCATCCTGAAGCGCTCGTTCGAAGGCTACGAAGTGCGCGCCCAGACCGGCGAAGCCAGCGAGGGCGATTTCTCGCGTTCGTTCGGCAGCTTCACCGCCGGCGCCAACTTCGGCGAGGGCCGCGGCAATGCGGTGGTCTCGATCGAGTACAGCAAGCAGGACCGCTTCGGCCGCGGCAATCGTGAGATTGGTCGCGAGTTCTGGGTCAGCGTGCCCAACCCGAACTTCGACCCCTCGCGTCCGCCCAGCGAGTCCAACCCGCAGAACGTGCCGGCCCGTCCGGGCGGCAACCACTCGATCTCGACTGCCGGCACCTTCACCATCGGCGCATTCAACCCGGCGAATCCGACCAACCGCTACACCTTCAACCCGGACGGCAGCTTCCGCCGCCAGCGCTATGACGGCCGCGTGATCAGCGCGACCTCCTGCGTGGACTGCGACTTCGTCGACCTGAACGGCGTGGCTGACCTGCAGCCGGCCTTCGACCGCCTCAGCGTCAACACGCTGATGAACTTCGACATGAGCGAAGACCATCGCCTGATCTTCGAAGGCAAGTACAGCCGCACCCAGTCCCAGTTCTTCGGCCAGCCTTCCTTCGACCAGCCGATCCGCATCCTGCGCAACAACGCCTTCGTGACGCCGGCGCTGGGCGCGCTGATGGATGCGAACAACCTGACCCAGCTGCAGATCAGCCGCTTCAACGTCGACGCCGGCCGCCGCGGCGAGGATGTCACCCGTCAGATGGCGCGTTTCGTGGTGGGCGTCGAAGGCTTCTTCGGCGACGGCTGGAGTTACGACACCTCGGTGACCTACGGTCAGTCGAGCATCGATCGCCTGAACGTCAACAACCGCATCAACGAGCGTTGGCACGCGGGCATGGACGTGGTGCGTGACTCCACCGGCGCCCTGGTCTGCCGCACCAGCATCGACCCGACCGCGATCAACCCGCACACCAACACGGTCTACTCGAGCTTCGCGCGCAACGGCTGCGTGCCCTTCAGCGTGTTCGGCGACGGTGCGGTCAACCCCGCGGCGGCAGCCTGGTTCAACACCAATTCGCTGAACACCTCCAAGCTCAAGCAGACCGTGCTGTCGGCCTCGGTGGCCAACAGCGCCCTGTTCGATCTGCCCGCGGGCAGCGTCGGTATCGCCGGCGGTGTCGAGTACCGCAAGGAGCAGAGCCGCGAGAACACCGATCCGCTGGCGGCGCTCGGCCTGACCTTCCTGAACGCGATTCCCAGCCGTGGCGGCAGCTACGACGTGGAAGAAGTGTTCGCGGAAACCAGCATTCCCGTGCTGGCCGACCTGCCCGGCGTCGAGCGCCTCGCGATCGATCTCGCCGCCCGCTACTCGGACTACAACACCGCGGGCTCGACCAACACCTGGAACGTCGGCATCGACTGGCAGATCTTCAGCACGCTGCGCATGCGCACCACCACGGCCCAGGCCGTGCGCGTGCCCAGCATCGGCGAGCTGTTCAACCCGCAGTCGCAGAACTTCGCCACCATCAACGACCCCTGCAACTACCAGAGCACCAACCCCAACCGTCCGGCCACTGCGGCTAACCAGGCCCTGCGCCAGGCCAACTGCACCGCGCTGGGCGTGCCGGTGGGCTGGGTCGACACCTACTCGGCCAACCGTCCGGGCGTCAGCGGCGGCAACCCGAACCTGAAGCCGGAAGAAGCCGAGACGATCTCCATCGGCTTCGTCTGGCAGCCCGAGTTCTTCGAAGGCTTCGGCATGTCGGTCGACTACTGGCGCGTGACCCTGGATGACGCGATCGGCGCGGTGACCGCGCAGATCAACGCCACCCGCTGCGCCGACTCCCCGGGCGGCGTGCAGAACAACGTGTTCTGCCAGGCCATCACGCGTGCGCCGGTCGGCGGCTTCACCGACGCGCAGGGTCGCCAGTTCCCCGAGTACAGCATCACCAACTGGGTGGCGATCAACGAGAACCTGGCGAAGTCGCGCCGCACCGGCGTCGACCTGGAAATGGACTACCGCTTCGCCCTGCTGGGTGGCGACACCAGCCTGCGCTTCGTCGGTACCCGCATGATCCAGTCGCGCGAGTGGGCCTTCCAGGACTTCCCGACCGAGTACATCGAGTACGTCACCTTCGTCACCAACCCGCGCTGGCGCGCCAACTTCCAGACCAAGTACGCCCATGGCAACTGGTCGGCGTCGTGGGACATGAACTACGTCGACGGCAACCTGCGCGTGCGTCCGGACAGCTACAACAGCAACCCGGGCCAGACCAGCCCCATCAAGAATGGCAGCTGGGTCTACCACAACCTGCAGCTGAGCTACGCCTTCGGCGAGTCCGGCCTGTCGGCCTACGTGGGTGCAGACAACGTGTTCGACAAGGATCCGCCGCTGAACTACTTCGGCTCGGATCTGGGCACCGCGTACTACGACAACGTGGGTCGCTACATGTACGCCGGCTTCACCTACAAGTTCTGATCAAGGCGGCCCGCCCGGTCCATGAGCCGGGCGGGCTCTCCGAACAGACTTGGCTGCATACGGAAAACCCCGGGCTTGCCCGGGGTTTTCTTTTGCCTCTTCGCTGATTCCCAGCAGCTCAGGGCATGCGCTGCAGCACCAGGCAGGCATTGGTGCCGCCAAAGCCGAAGCTGTTCGACAGCACCGTCCGCAGCGAGGCCTCGCGGCTCGCGCGCAGCAGCGGCGCCTTGCCCACGCCTTCGTCCGGCGTGTCCACATTGGCCGAGCCGGCCATGAAGCCGCCTTCGAGCATGGCGAGGCAGTAGATCGCCTCGTGCACGCCGGCGGCGCCCAGCGAATGGCCGGACAGCGACTTGGTCGACGAGAACGGCGGCATGGAGTCGCCGAACACTTCGCGAAGCGCCCGCAGCTCGGTGAGGTCTCCCAGCGGCGTCGAGGTGCCGTGGGTGTTGATGTAGTCGATGGGCTGCTCCAGACCGGCGATGGCCTGGCGCATGCAGGCGACTGCGCCTTCACCCGAGGGCGCCACCATGTCGGCGCCGTCCGAGGTCGCGCCATAGCCGACGATCTCGGCGAGGATGCGCGCGCCGCGGGCCTGCGCGTGTTCAAGCGCTTCCAGCACCAGCGCGCCGCCGCCGCCGGCGATGACGAAGCCGTCGCGGTCGGCGTCATAGGCGCGCGAGGCGGCTTCAGGCGTCTCATTGCGTTTGGTGGACAACGCGCCCATGCCGTCGAACAGACTGGCCATGCCCCAGGAGTTCTCTTCGCCGCCACCGGCGAACATCACGTCCTGCAGGCCCCAGGCGATCTGCTGGGCGGCGGCGCCGATGCAGTGCGCCGAGGTCGCGCAGGCCGAGCTGATCGAGTAGTTGATGCCGCGCACCTTGAAGCGCGTCGCCAGACAGGCTGAGACGGTGGACGCCATGGTGCGGGTGACCTGGTAAGGCCCGACCCGGCGTACGCCCTTGCTGCGCAGCGTGTCGGCGGCTTCGATCTGGTGCGCCGGCGAACCGCCGCCCGAGCCCATGACCAGGCCGGTGCGCGGGTGGCTGATCTGGCTGGGCGCGAGCCCGGCCATGGCGATGGCGTCGTCGAGAGCGACGCTGGCGTAGGCCGCGGCATCGCCCATGAAGCGGCGGTCGCGGCGGTCGATGCGGGCATCGAGATCGATTTCCGGCACGCCCGCGATCTGGCTGCGCAGGCCGGCGTCGACGAACTCCTCGCAGCGGCGGATGCCCGAGCGGCCCGCGCGCAGGTTCGCGCTGACCGTCGCCAGATCATTGCCCAGGCAGCTGACGATGCCGGCCCCGGTGATGACTACGCGGCGCGGAGACATCAGAAGCCCGAGGTGTCGGTGAACAGGCCGACGCGCAGGTCGCTGGCCGTGTAGATCTCGCGGCCGTCGACCGACATGCGGGCATCGGCCACGATCATGTTCAGCTTGCGGCGGATCACCCGCTTCACGTCGATCTGGTAGCGCACCAGGCTGGCGGTCGGCAGCACCTGGCCGGAGAAGCGCACCTCGCCTACGCCCAGCGCGCGACCGCGGCCGGGCAGACCCTGCCAGGTCAGGTAGAAGCCGGCCAGCTGCCACATCGCGTCCAGGCCCAGGCAGCCCGGCATCACAGGGTCGTCGCGGAAATGGCAGGCGAAGAACCAGAGGTCCGGACGGATGTCGAGCTCGGCCTCGATCTCGCCCTGGCCATGAGCGCCACCTTCGTCGGTGATCCGGGTGATGCGGTCGAACATCAGCATGGGCGGCAGCGGCAGGCGCGCCTGGCTGCCTTCGAACAGGCGGCCTTCGCCCGAGGCGATCAGCTGGTCGCGGTCGAAAGAGTCGAACATGTGTTCCGGGTCCCGGATAGGCCGCAGGGTGCGGCAGGCCGGGCATTATCCTTGAAACCGGAACAAGTGTTCACTGACTTTCGTCGGTCCGTGCCGGCGAGCGGCTGGTGCAGGCGGGGCGGCCGCTCAGGGGCAGCGGCCCAGCTGCAGTGCTGTGGCGATGTCGCGCCAGTCGAAGGCGCCGACGCCCTGGTCGTCATGCACCGCATAGAAGACGCCCTCCGGAAAGCGCGTGCTCGCGCCCTGGTCGAGCCAGACGCCGTCGGTATTGGCCACCGTGCGTCCGGCGAAGCTGCCCAGGTGGGCCAGGCTGGCGCGCTCGAACACATGGAACAGCGAGCGGTCCTTGAACTGGTCGGTGGCGATCCACCAGCCGCTGCCGTCGTCGCAGGCGTACAGCGCGATGCCCTCGGCCTGGGCGCGGAACAGGCCGGCGCCGAGGTCGCTCCCGGCATAGCCAAGGTCGGACAGTCGATAGGGCTTGATGCGCGTGCCGTCGGCCTGATCCTCTTCGGCGATCAGCAGGCGGTCGTGGGCTTCGTCGCCCCATAGCGATTCGGGAATGCGGATGGCGCCGGCCGCTTCGGTGGCACCGAAGCTGCCGAGATGTCGGGCCTGCAGTGCATCGCCGGCCAACGCGAGCTGGTAGCGCTGGAAGCGGCGGTCGAGTTCGGCCAGCGGCGGCACCGCGTCCTCATCGGCGGCATCCATGTAGGCATCGCTGACCAGGACCTCGTAGCCGCCATCGCTGCGGCGCAGCCACAGCCCATAGGGCTGGCGCAGTTCGCCTTCGCCAAAGCTGCCGAGCGGGGTGAACCCCGGCAGGCGCAGCACCTGTATGCGGCGGTTGTCGCGCTCGACGGCGAGCACCAGGTCGTCGATGACGAACACGCCGTTCGGGCGATCGAACTGGCCCAGCGCCGCGCCCTGCTCGCCAACCGTACGCAGCAGCGCGCCGCTGTCGCCGCGGTAGACCATCAGGCGATGCGTGCTCTTGGCGGTGGCGATCAGCCAGACCACGCCGTCGGGGGCCGTCCAGCTGGCCGGCGAGTCGACGTTGTCCTCGGGCGTCAACGGAGTCAGGAAGGCTTCGTCGACAGTGGTGTGGGGCAGAGACTGTTCAGCGAGCAGCGGATCCGGTTCGTCCTGTTCATCCGGCTCTTTTTCGCTGGCCACCGCGGTGCGCGCGGCTGCCTCGGGGGCCTCCGCAGGTGGCGATGGGCTGCAGGCGAGCAGGGACAGCGCAAACAGGCAAACGGGGACAGTGGATTTGGCGGACATGCGGCACCTCGCAGCGGGCGAGCCCGAAGGCCGCCGGAAAGAAAGGGCCCCGGCACAGACCGGGGCCCACAGGGATCGCGTGGCGATCAATACTCGTAGCGCAGGCCGACCAGCCAGAAGCGTCCGAACTGCTCCAGCTCAAGCACGCGGTTGCGCTGGCCCTGGAAGCGGCGCTGTTTCGAATCGGTGATGTTGTTGACCTCGCCGAACACCTGCCAGCCGCTGCCCACCTGGTAGCTGGCCGAGAAGTCGAGCAGGGCGCGCTCGTCCCAGAACACGTTGAAGTCGCGGTCGGAGACGTCGAACTCCTGGATGAACTTCGAGCGCAGGTTGTAGGCCAGCCGCGCGTTGAAGCCGTACTTCTCGTAGAACACCGCGAGGTTGACGTTGTCGCGCGAGGTGCCCGGCAGCTCGGTCTTGCCGATGCCAAAGGGCAGTTCGGCCTCGGAATCGGCATAGGTGTAGTTGGCGTACACGCCGAGGCCGTCGAAGGGCGATGGCAGTCGGTCGAAGGTCTGCTGCCAAGCGAGTTCCAGGCCGGTGATGCTGCCGGACGTGCCGTTCTCGGCGCGGGTCAGGCGCAGCGCGTCGTCGCCACTACCGAGCAGCGAGTTGACCACGAAGATCGGGTCGTCGAGACGTTTGTGGAAGGCGGCCACCGACAGCAGACCCAGCGGACGCAGGTAGCGCTCGAATGAGACATCGAGGTTCTGCGAGTAGGTGGCCTTCAGGTCCGGATTGCCGGCCTCGGCCTCGCGGTCGTCGTCGCTGATGACGAAGCGCGGCACGGTGTTGGTGTAGTTCGGCCGGCTCAGGCCCGTCGAGTAGGACGCGCGCAGGATCGAGTCGGCGTCCAGCTCGTAGCGGACGTGCAGGCTGGGCAGCAGCTTGTTGTAGTCGCGACCCACTTCCTGCAGCACCGCTTCGTCGGCGTCGAGGTCGTAGAGGAAAGCCCGGCCGGAGGTCTCGGTGCGCTCGAAGCGCAGGCCGCCGACCAGGCTCAGCGCATTCCAGCGCGCGTCGAGGCGGGCATAGGTGGCGTAGATGTCCTCATCCGCGCTGTAGTCGTTGACCGTCGAGTCCACCACCAGCGGCAGCAGGTTGGCGTTCTGCACGGTGCTGCCGAAGCGCTCGAAGATGTCGTTGCAGAGCACGCGGCCGAATTCGAAGCGACCGAAGTTGTTGGACACGCGCGGACACAGCAGGTCGGCATAGGCCGGCGTTCCGGCGGCGACCGCGTTGCGGTTGCGGTCGTCGTTGCTCTGCTTGTCGCGCAGTCGCGCGCGCGCGCCGAACTTCAGCTCACCGCTCTCGCCCAGCCAGCCCTGCTCGCGCTGCAGGTCGAGCTTGAGGCCGGTTTCGTTCTCTTCGGCATCTTCGAAGCGCTGGTTGTAGCGACGGAAGCCATAGAGGTTCTCGGCGAGGTTGATGCCCTGCTGACGGGTGCTTCCGTCGGCGTTGAGGATCGTCCACACCGGGAAATCCGGGTCGCTGTAGTCGTAGCGCAGCGGCGGCCGCAGGGTCGAACGGAAGATCCACTGCTGGCGCGCCGGGATGTCGAACTTGCCCTGGCTGCGGCTGGCCTGCCAGTCGATGCGGTTGTCACCGAGGTAGTGCTCGCCGCCGAGGTTCAGCGTGCGGATGCGCTGTTCCTGGATGCGCTCGCGAAGCTCCTTGTCGAAGGTGGCGCGGCCGGCGACGCCGCCGGTGTCGCTGCTGCCCGCATCGTGGCGCTCGTACTCGATCAGGAAGGTGTTGCGGTACTCCTTGTCCCGGTACTTCGAGGCGGTGCCGATGGCGTACAGCAGGTGGTCCTCGTTGATCCGCGCGTCGAAGCGGGCGGTCAGGCCGGTGCGGGTGCGCTGGCCCTCGTAGTCCTTGATCTCGGTGAGTTCCGGCAGGATGCGGCCGTCGTCCGCGCGGAAGAAGGCCGTCTCCACATTGTCGGTGAAGCGACCGGCGCGGCTGCCCGAGGCCGCCAGCAGCAGGCCGACGTTGCCGGCCTCGCCGAAGCGCGTGCCGACCGTGATATTGGCGCGGTCGTTGTCGCCGTCGCCCAGCTCGTAGCGGCCGGTGGCGGCGGAGGCCCGCAGGGTGGTGCCGTCGCGGTCGAGCGCGCTCTGGGTGACGATGTTGATCTGGCCGGCGATCGCGTCGCCGTCCATATCCGGCGTCAGCGCCTTGGTGACTTCCAGCGCCGAGATCACGTCGGCCGGAATCGTGTCGAGCTCGACCGTGCGCCGCGCGGCGTTCGGCGCCGACAGCGGCACGCCGTCCACCGAGACGCTGGTGAACTCCAGCGGGGCGCCGCGCACGTTGACGTAGCGGCCTTCGCCCTGGTCGCGCTCGATCGACACGCCGGGAATGCGCTGTGTCGATTCCGCGAGGTTGGCGTCCGGGAAGCGGCCCAGCAGGTCGGCTGACACCACGTTCTTGTAGTTCTCCGAACTGCGCTGCAGGTTCAGCGCCAGGGCCTGGCTTTCGCGGGTGGCGCGCACTTCGATCTGGTTGAGGCTGGTCTCGGCAGTGGTGCTGCTCAGACGCACTTCGGCAGCGACGCCGCGGCCCTCGGCCAGCTCGACCTCGAAGCTCTGCGGCGCGTAGCCGACGAAGTCCACGCGCACCGTGTAGCTGCCGGGCGCGAGACCCTCCAGACGGAAACGGCCCTCGCGGTCCGTCGAGACCACACGCCCATCGACCTGCACGCGCACGCCCTCGAGAAAGTAGTTGCGTGCCGCTTCGCGCACGCGGCCCGACAGCCCGCTGGCGGTGCTGGCTTCGAGCTGCACCGCCTCGGCGGGCTGCGCATGCAGCACGCTGGCGTTCACGGACAAGCCCAGCGCGATCGCGCAGGCCAGCAGGGCAGGGGACAGACAGGGCGTGCGCATGGCGAGGCCTTCAGCGGCTGTTTAACAAGCCGCGCACTTTCGGGGCGCCGCATTGCAGGGGTATGACGGCCCGCACGCGGCGAAAGTCCGCACCGGAATATTCATCGCTATATCGCGATGAAAGGATTGACAGTGCCCGGAGGCGACGGCAGACTGCTGGCCAGCCATCAAGACCGGCAGAGGGACAGGCCCTTTGAAGCCGGGGCAACCTGCAGGCGCGCCACGCGCCCAGCAGGTGCCAAATCCTGCGGCAGGCGCGCGTCCCCACCGACGCGCGCAGCCGGAAGATGGGCATGTCGTGCAGGGTTTCGCACCCGCCGCCATGAATCGCTTCCGACCCTGCCTCCGGTCTTGATGGATCACCGTCCACCCGGAGCGCGCCATGTCCCTTGCCTCTGCCGAAGCCTGCGCACCTGCGCACAGCGAGCCCGACTGTTGCGGGCTTGAACTGAATTCACGTCTGCCCGTGGGCGGACAGCACAGCTTCGAGCTCGATCTGGAGATGCGCCATGCCGGGCCGCGCCGCGTGCGCCTGCATGTGGAGTGGAGCGGCGATCCGCAGCTGCCGGCCGTATGGGTGGCAGGCGGCATCAGCGCGCATCGGCACGTCTGCGCGAACCAGATCGATGCCCAGCCCGGCTGGTGGCAGGAGCTCATCGATGCGCATCCCGCGCTCGATCCGCAGCGCCACTGCCTGATCGCCTGCGACTGGCTGGGCGCCGAGGGCGACATCGATGCGCCGATCAGCAGCGAGGATCAGGCGGCTGCGATCGCGCAGGCGCTTGATCTGCTGGGCGTCCGCCGCCTGCACGCCTTCGTCGGCGCCTCCTATGGCGGCATGGTGGGGCAGGCCTTCGCGGCGCGCTGTCCGCAGCGGCTTGAGCGACTAATCTGCCTGTCGGCGGGGCCGCGCCCGCATCCGTTCGCCGCTGCCTTCCGCGCCCTGCAGCGGCAGGTGGTGGCGCTGGGGCAGCTGCAGTGCGCCGACCAGCTCGGTCTGTCGCTGGCGCGCCAGTTCGCGATGCTGAGCTACCGCAGTCCGGCTGAATTCGCCCAGCGTTTCGATGCGCCGACCGAACTCAGCAACGGACGCGCGCGCAGCGCCTCCGAGGCCTATCTCGCCAGCTGCGGCAGTCGCTATGCCGAACGCTGGAGCGCGACCGCCTTCCTGCGCTTGTCCGAGTCGATCGATCTGCATGCGATCGATGCCGCGCAGATCCGCGTGCCCACCCATCTGCTCGCCGTCACTGGCGACTGGCTGGCGCCGCCCGAGGATCTGCAAGCCTTCGCTACCGCCATCGGCGCGCCCGCGCAGTTCGAGTGCATCGACTCGCTGTACGGCCACGACGCCTTCCTGAAAGAAACCGACCGCGTGGGTGCGCTGATCGCGCGCGCCCTGTCCGCCCTACACGCCAACGAGGTGTACTGATGAGCCGCCACGCCCCTGCCACCGTCGCCGCGCGCGCCGGCATCGATCGCGACCCGGCTTTCGGCGCCGTGGTGCCGCCGCTGGTGCTGTCGACCAACTTCAGCTTCGCCGGCTTCAACGAGAAGCGCGAGTACGACTACACCCGCAGCGGCAATCCGACCCGCGACCTGCTGGGCGAAGCGCTGGCGGAACTCGAAGGCGGCGCCGGCGGCGTGGTGACCGCCAGCGGCATGGCCGCAATCACGCTGGCCCTGGCCCTGCTGGAACCGGGCGATCGGCTGGTGGTGCCGCACGACTGCTACGGCGGCAGCTGGCGCCTGTTCAACGCGCTGGCCAGGAAGGGCCACTTCGAGCTGGTGGTGGCTGATCTGACCTGTCCGCGCCAGCTGGCCGAGGCCCTGTCGACGCCGCCCAAGCTGGTGTGGATCGAAACCCCCAGCAATCCGCTGCTGCGCATCACCGACCTGCGCTTCGTCATCGAAGCCGCGCACCGCGCCGGCGCACTGGCCCTGGTCGACAACACCTTCCTCTCGCCGGCGATCCAGCGGCCGATCGAGTTCGGCGCCGATCTGGTGCTGCACTCGACCACCAAGTACATCAACGGCCACAGCGACGTCGTCGGCGGCGCGATCGTTGCGGCCACGCCCGAGCTGCACCAGCAGCTGACCTGGTGGGCCAACTGCCTGGGCCTGACCGGCAGCCCCTTCGACAGTTTTCTCACCCTGCGCGGCCTGCGCACGCTGGAGCCGCGCCTGCGCTGCCACGTCGAGAACGCGCAGGCGCTGGCCGAGCTGCTGGATTCGCATCCGTCGGTGAAGGCCGTGCACTACCCGGGTCTCGCCAGCCATCCCGGTCACGCGCTGGCCCTGCGTCAGCAGAAGAACGGCGGCGCGATGATCTCGTTCGAGTTGGACGGAGGCGAAGCAGCGGTGCGCGCCTTCCTGGAGGGGCTGCAGTGCTTCACCCTGGCCGAATCGCTGGGCGGCGTGGAGAGCCTGATCGCGCACCCGGCGACCATGACCCATGCGGCGATGAGCGCGGACGCGCGCGCGGTGGCCGGCATCGGCGATGGCCTGCTGCGTCTGTCGGTGGGGATCGAGGCGGCGGCCGATCTGGTCGCCGATATCGCTGCGGCCCTGAAGCGTGCCGAGCGCGCGCAGGCGGCGTAGGACCAGCAGGGCGGGCGTCGATGCGGTGAGGCGGGCGCGGTCCTCACGGTGGGCCAGGGCCCACCCGATGGGGCGACGCAGTGACGCGAGGGTCGAGCCTATGGTGGGCCAGGGCCACCCTAAAACAGATCGACGCCGCCGGTGCCCATGTCGGTCTGCGAGACCGGCTTGTGCGGCATCGGCTGCCAGTTGTCGCGCAGCTCGCGCAGGCGGCGGTGCAGGTCGTTCAGCGCTTCGAGCTTGCGGTGGCTGCTGGCGCCGGCGCTGGAAGACAGCAGCTGCTGCAGGCCGGTCGCATCGCGGTTGATCGCCTCCAGCCGCTCCAGATGACGCTCGGCTGCGCCCAGGGCCTGGGTGACGATGTCCTCGAACTGCAGCGAGCGCACGGCTTCCGAGACCGACTGGTCGATCACCCGCGCGCTGCTGGCGACTTCGTTGATGCCGGCGGCGAGGCTGTCGTTGATCGCTTCGACCTGCGAGAACAGCTTGGCCGCCTCGTTCTTGGCCTGGGCCGAGCGGCTCTGGTCGCGGGTCGCCATGTTGGAGACGGTGTCGCGCACCTTGTGCACCGCGTCCTTCGAGCTGTTCGCCAGCTTGCGGATCTGCTCGTTGAAGCTGGTCGAGCGCTCGGACAGGCTGCGCACCTCGTCGGCGACCACGGCGAAGCCGCGGCCAGCTTCGCCGGCGCGGGCGGCTTCAATCGCGGCATTCAGGGCCAGCAGGTTGGTCTGGTCGGCGATCGACTTGACGTCCTCCAGCAGCGAGAAGATGCCTTCGAGGTGCTGGGTCATCGCATCGATGTGGTTGACCGTGGCCGAGCTCTGCTCGCTGACCTGCTCCAGCGCCGAGGTCAGGTCGCCCATGTGGCGGCTGGCTTCCTGGGCGAAGCGGCGCACGTCGATGGCGTTGGACTCGCCGCTGCGGTCGACGATCTTGGCCAGCGTCTGGGTCTGGTGGCGTGCTGTTGCGTTCATGGTCTGGAAGCTGTCGGCCAGCTTGCCGATCGACTGGCTCAGCAGGGCACGGGTGCGCTGGATTTCCTGCTGGCTGCCGCCGACCTCGCGACTGACGAACTCGCGCAGCTCGCCAAGCAGCTGCTCCTGCTCACGCAGCAGGCGCGACTCATCGGGCGACAGCGCGAAGGCGTTGCGCGAGAACCACCAGCCGAACGCGCCCCAGGCCAGGAACATCGTCGTCATCAGCGCCAGCTCGAAAGCCAGCGGCCATTCGATGAACTGCGCGACCACGTGCGCGATGCTGAGCAGCAGCGGGGGAGCGATTCGGATCAGGATGCCGGTCTGCATTGCGGTGTTCCCTTGGACTCGTGCTTCTATCGGCCGCTGTCCGGCCGGGCTTGAGCGATGCGTCTGGACCTCGTTCGCGGAGGCCTATGTCCAGCACTGCTGCAATGCGCGTTCCAGACGCGCCCGAGCGGCCGCTCAGGCACTGTCGCGCGGGCCGCGCTTTGCTTCGTCGGCGGCCAGCTCCAGCAGGCGGCCGGCGATCCGGTTCAGCGGCAGGATCTCGTCCACGCCGCCCAGCTTCACGGCTGCTCCGGGCATGCCCCAGACCACCGAAGTGGCTTCGTCCTGCGCCACGGTGGCGATGCCGAGCCGGTGCATCTCCAGCATGCCGGCGGCACCGTCATTGCCCATGCCGGTGAGGATGGCGGCGACCGCGTTGCGGCCGGCAGCCTGGGCAACCGAGCGGAACAGTACGTCGACGCTGGGCTTGTGGCGGCTGACCGGGGCGTCGTCGCCGATCCGGCACAGCCAGCGCGCGCCGCTGCGCTCAACGCGCAGGTGGTAGCCGCCGGGGGCGATGTAGGCATAGCCGGGCACGACCTGCTGGCCGTCCTCGGCCTCGCAGACGGCCATCGGCGAGCAGCGGTTCATGCGCTGCGCAAAGGCGCGGCTGAACTCGGCCGGGATGTGCTGGGTGATGACGATGCCCGGCGCGTCCGGCGGCATCATCTCCAACACCACGCGGATCGCTTCGGTGCCGCCGGCGGAGGCACCGATCGCGATCAGTCGATCGGTGGTGCGGAAGCCGGCGGCACCGCGCGCTTTCGGGCGCTCGGCGCCGCGCGCAGGGGCGCTGCGGGCCTGCACCTTGGCGCGAGCGGCCGACTTCACTTTCGCGGCCAGCTCGCCGGCGTATTCCGTCAAACCTTTGGCGACTTCGAGTTTCGGTTTCGTCACGAAGTCGACAGCACCAAGGCTCAAGGCATCCAGCGTGACTTCGGCGCCGGACTCGGTCAGCGAGGACACCATCACCACCGGCATCGGCCGCAGCCGCATCAGGTTCTCGAGGAAGGTCAAGCCATCCATCCGCGGCATCTCGACGTCGAGCGTGAGCACGTCGGGATTGAGCTGCTTGATCATCTCGCGGGCGATGAAGGGATCCTGGGCCGCACCGACCACTTCGATGTCGGGGTCTTCGCCCAGCACACGGGTCAGCACCTGGCGGACCAGGGCGGAGTCATCGACGATCAGTACTCGAATGGCCATGTCAGTCGAACAGCTCCACGCCACCAGCCCTCGGCTGCTGCTTCAGCTGGTTGCGGTAGGCGATTTCCTCGGAGGCGATCGCAGTGTCGTGCGCATGCGGCAGGCGCCGCACCAGCACCTTGCCGGTCGCAGGGATGTACCAGACCTTGCGCGGGTGGATGCTGCCCAGATCCTGGGCCACCACCGGGATGCGCTCGGCCTTCAGATAGGCGATGACGAACTCGGCGTTGCGGGTACCGACCGGATTCACGGTGAAGCTCTTCAGCACGTTGCCGCCGCCGAACACCTTGGCCTCCAGACGCTCGCGGCGCGCGCCGGCCTTCAGCAGCTCGTTGATCAGCAGCTCCATCGCATAGCTGCCGTAGCGCGCCGAGGTGTCGTCGGAGTCGCCGCCGTCGGGCAGCATGAAGTGGTTCATGCCGCCGATGCGCAGCACCGGATCGCGCATGCAGGCGGCGACGCAGCTGCCCAGCACGGTCGACAGCGCGATGTCCTTGGCGGTCACCACGTAGTCGGCCGGCATCAGCTTCAGCGCGTCCATCTGCAGCTGCACGTCGTAGTAGGGCATGGGGCCCTTGACCTGGCGCGTGCCCGCGTTCATGCGGATGCTCCGGCGCCGGCTACAGGCACATAGATCGTGCGGCCCAGATTCTTGAAGAGGTCCGCAGCGTGGAAGAAGCTCTCGCTGTGGCCGGCATAGAAGAAGCCGCTCGGCTCCAGCAGCGGCTTCATCCGCGAGAGGATCGCCCGCTGCGTCGGCTTGTCGAAATAGATCATCACGTTGCGGCAGAAAATCGCCGCGAAGGTGCCGGACAGCGGATAGCGCGCGTCCAGCAGGTTGAGCGAGGAAAAGCTCAGCAGCTTCTTGAGCGCGGGATTCACCCGGACCTTGCCGGCGTTGGCGCCGACGCCGCGCTGGAAGAAGGTCTTCTTGCGGATCTCGGCCATGCGCTCCAGGCGCTCCAGCGGATACACGCCGCGCTCGGCGGTCAGCAGCACCTGGGTGTCGATGTCGGTAGCGATGATCTCGACCGGCGGCGTCAGCGTGCCGAACGCTTCGCAGGCGGCGATGGCGATCGAGTAGGGCTCCTCGCCGGTCGAGGCCGCCGAGCACCAGATCCGCACCTTGCCGCCGCTGCGCTTCATCTGCGGCAGGTGCTCGCGCAGGTGCTCGAAGTGGTGCTCCTCGCGGAAGAAGCTGGTGAGGTTGGTGGTCAGCGCATTGACGAAGCTCTGCCACTCGTCGCCGCCTTCGCGTTCCAGCCAATCGAGGTAGTCGCCGAAGCTCTCCATGCCCAGCGCGCGCAGGCGCCGCGAGAGCCGGCTGTACACCATGTCGCGCTTGCTGTCGGCCAGCGCGATGCCGGCGCGGGCATGGATCAGGCTGCAGACGCGGCGGAAGTCGCGTTCGGCGAACTCGAACTCGCGCTGGCCCTGGGTGTGCTCGCTGCTCATCGGACCTCGGATCGGCTTGCGCGCCGCCGCGGGATGGCGAGGCGCGGAAGCCGTGCAGCAAGCCGCGTGCCGAACTGCAACGGCGGGATTACGCCGCTCCCAGCGCCCTCGGATGGAGCGCGCCAGGGAGGACCACTCACAGACGGAAGCGCGCCACGCTCCGGTTCAAGGTATCCGCCTGTTCCAGCAGTACGCCTGCCGCCGCGGTGGCCTCTTCAACCAGGGCTGCGTTCTGCTGAGTGGCTTCATCCATATGCGTGACCGTGGCGCTGACCTGCTCGATGCCGGCGCTCTGCTCGGCGGATGCCGCGGAGATCTCGGCCATGATGTCCGTCACCCGCTTCACCGAGGCGACGATCTCGGCCATGGTGGAGCCGGCGGAATCCACCAATTGGCTGCCCGTGCCGACGCGCTCGACAGTTTCGGAGATCAGGCCCTTGATCTCGCGGGCGGCGGCAGCCGAGCGCTGTGCCAGCGTGCGCACCTCGCCGGCAACCACGGCGAAGCCGCGGCCCTGCTCTCCGGCGCGCGCGGCCTCCACGGCGGCGTTGAGCGCCAGGATATTGGTCTGGAAAGCGATGCCGTCGATGACGCCGATGATGTCCTCGATCCTGCGCGACTGCTGGTTGATCTGGCCCATCGTGTCGACGACCTGACGTACCACCTGGCCGCCGCGTTCGGCGACGTCGCCGGCGTTGATCGCAAGCTGGTTGGCAGAGCGGGCGTTCTCCGCATTGCCGCGTACCGTGGATGTCAGTTCCTCCATGCTCGCGGCGGTCTCCTCCAGCGCCGCGGCCTGCTGCTCGGTGCGCGCGGAGAGATCGGCGTTGCCCGCGGCGATTTCGTCGGCACCGCCGCGCACGCGGCCGGCACCGGCCTGGATCTGCTCAACGATGTCACGGAGCTGCTGGACGCTGGCATTGCCGACCCGCTGCAGCTCCGCGAAGCGCCCCTGGAAATTGCCCGCCATACTGACTCTCAGGTCACCTTCAGCGACGCCGGCGAGCAGGTGCGTGACGGCCTCGACGCCCGCAGCCGTGGTCGACATCAGACGGTTGAGGCCCTCGACCATGCTGCGAAAGCCAAAGCGGAACAGTTCTTCCTTACCGCGTGCGTCCAGTTCGCCTCGCGCGGCGGCATCACCGAGGCGTGTGATCTCGCGCTCGATCAGCTTGAGGCTGTCGCGAACCGAATCCATGGTGATCGAGATTTCCTCTTCTTCACCCGGCAGGCGGTCCATCGACTCGCGGAAGTCTCCGCTGGCGTAGGCGCTCGCCACTTCGACGATGCGACGCTTGACCGCGATGTGTGAAGCGACAAGATCGTTGACGCCCTTCGCGATAGTCCGATACGCGCCTTCGAACTGCAGATCGTCGATGCGATGGCTCACATTGCCGAGCTGGTGCTGTTCGAACATGCGCTGCTGTTCGACAGCAAACCGGTTCAGGACGCCCGTGACCTTGGTCAGCTCGTTGGCGATCCCCTGCAGCTCGTCGCGGGACTGCAGATCAATGCGCTCAGGAAACTGCCCGCGCCCCAGCTCGCCGGACGCCCGCGACAGCCCGCGAAGCGTGGCGGAGAGCGAGCGCGTGAACCCGAAGAAGAAGTACATCGTCAGGCTGACGCCTGCGGCGATCGACAGCACGGTGATCCAGAGGTTGCGACGGTATCCGGCGAGGCGTGCAGTGAGCTCCGCTTCGAGCAGGGCATGCGCGGCACGATGGCTGGCGTCAAGCGGGGCGACCGCCGCAGTCGCACGCTGTGTCGTGAGTGGATTTGCCCCGGTGGTCCGGAGCGCTGCACGGAGCCCTTGATAGGCTGCGCCGAGGTCGGCGCGCTCGGCTGCGCCGCCCTCAAGCACCGCCTGCATGCCTGCGTCCAGACGCAGCGAGTACAGCTGCACCAGCCGAGCCGAAACCGCGCGCTCGGTATCGGCATCCGCACCCTCGACGGTGGCGAGGTGGACCAGCTCGGAGCGGATCTGCGGAAGCAGGGTGACGCTGGCGTACATCAGCATGTAGGTGTCGAGGACTGGGTCCAGCGTCAGATTGGAGCGGTCGGCAATGGCCTCCGAGTAGCGCACGATCTCCTGCGCAGCGGCGCGGTACTGTTCGGCCTCCGCTGCGGAAGCGCCGGCCATCAGGGGGTCCAGCGCTGCTTTGGCGGTGCTCCAGTTGGCGTCCATCCCCAGCGGCTGCCCGCTGCCGTTGAGCCAGGTCTGGTTCGCGAGCGAGGCCGTACGCCACTGCTCCGAGGCGCCGGCGAAGTCGCCGCGCTGATGTCGCTCCAGTGCCTGCAGCATCTGCAGCACGATGGGTTGCGCAGCTGCACCCTGCAGTTCCGAATCGACGAAGGCGATGTCCTCGCGCAGCGCGGGCACCAGCAGCATTGAAAGCGCGAGCACGACGGCAACGAAGACGCTGCCAATCAGCATGAGCTTGTGCCTGAATCCGAGCCGGTCAATCAGGCGGGCTGCCGGGCGTACGGCGTGGTAGACGATAGGGTTGAGGGGTTTCACGCGGTGAGCTTCTCGGCAGTTGCGAGTGTCGCGCGCGCTCCCGGCGCAGCGGCAGTCAGGTCTCTGGTGCGACGCGTCCTGCATCGCTGGGGTTGGCCCGTTAGGCAGTCGCCGGGTGAGCGTCCCGACCGGACTTGGCGACCGTCGAACGCCGTCTGCGCTGCGCGCTGTGCGAAAAGCTTTGAATGCCGCCCGGCGCGATGCGCGCAGGCGCAGAGCAAGTTGCATGCCGCGACCTTGCGCCGGAATCGCCCCGGGCAAACGCCGGTTCCAACGCAGAACGGACGCCGAAGCGCCCGTCCTGGTGTGATCTCGCGATGCCTGCCGCCGCTCAGAATTCGGTCCACTCCATGTCATCGCCGGAGGGCGCGGCGGCCGGTGCGCCGCGCGGCACGGCCTTCGGCACCGGTCGCAGGGTGCTGGCGGCGCGCGCCGTGCCCGCCTTGGGTGCACTCGCTGCGGGCTTTGTCGCGGGCTTGTTCGCCGATGGCGAGGGCGTGTTGCCCGGCTTGCCCGCGGCCTGGCCATCGGCCTTTGCCGCCGGCTCACTGGCGGCAGCGCTGGGCGACGCGCCCGGCGCGCGCAGCGGCGCGGCGGCGCGTGCGCCCGCCTGCGCAGCGCTGAGGCGGAAGCGCGAGACCGACTCGGCCAGCGCCGCCGCCTGGTCTTCCAGCGCACGCGCCGAGGCCGAGGCTTCCTCGACCAGGGCTGCGTTCTGCTGGGTCACTTCATCCATCTGGGTGACCGTGGCATTGACCTGCTCGATGCCGCTGGACTGCTCGGCCGAAGCGGCCGAGATTTCGCCCATGATGTCGGTGACGCGCTTCACCGAGGTCACCACTTCGGCCATGGTCTTGCCGGCCGAGTCGACCAGGCTGCTGCCTGCAGCGATCTTGTCCACGGTGTCGCCGATCAGGGTCTTGATCTCCTTGGCCGCACCGGCCGAGCGCTGGGCCAGCGAGCGCACTTCGCTCGCGACCACTGCGAAGCCGCGGCCCTGCTCGCCGGCGCGGGCGGCTTCGACCGCCGCGTTCAGCGCGAGGATGTTGGTCTGGAAGGCGATGCCGTCGATCACGCTGATGATGTCGACGATCTTCCGCGAGGCCGCGTCGATCTCGCCCATGGTCGTAACCACTTCGCCGACCACCGTGCCGCCCTTCTCGGCGACTTCGCCGGCGCCGATCGCCAGCTGGTTGGCGGACCTCGCGTTCTCGGCGTTCTGGCGCACGGTCGAGGTCAGCTCTTCCATGCTGCTGGCGGTTTCCTCCAGCGAGGCCGCCTGCTGCTCGGTGCGCGCCGACAGGTCGCTGTTGCCGGCGGCGATCTCGCGCGCCGCGGTGTTGATGCTGTCGGTCGCCTGCTTGACCTGGCCGATCAGTTCGCCCAGCGACTTGACCGTGCTGTTGGCGGCCTGCTTCAGCGCGTCGAACTGGCCGCGGTACTCGGCGCTGACGGTTTCGGTCAGGTCGCCGCGGGCGAGGGCTTCCAGCACCCGCCCGACGTCGCGCAGACCGGCGTCGCTGACCGACATCAGGCTGTTCAAGCCTTCGATCATGCGGCGGAACTCATGCTGGAACTGGTTCGCATCGCCGCGGGCGCTGAAGTCGCCGGCATTGGCCGCACCGACCAGACGCTGGATCTCGGCGCTGATCGCGGCGAGATTGGTCTTGGTGGTGCGCATCGCGTCGGTGATGCGCTTCTTTTCGCCGGGCAGCTCGGGCATGTCGGTCGAGAGGTCGCCGATGCCGTAGCGGCCCATCAGGTCGACTGCCTGCATTTGTACCTGGATATGCCCCGCCACAAGTTCATTGGTGCCTTCCGCCAACGTGCGGTACTCGCCCTGGAAGGTACCCGCATCGATGCGGTGGCTGATCAGACCGGCAGCATGCTGATCGGCCATCTCGGTCTGGGCGCCGGCAAAGCGGCGCACGGCGGTGCTCACCGACTCCATCGCGTTGGCGATCTGTCGCATCTCATCGTTCGATCGCACGTTCACCCGCTCGCGGAACACGCCGTTTGCGAGGTCATTGGCCGAGGCCGCGATCTCGCGCACCGCGCGGCCCACGCTTTGGGTGAAGCCCAGGAACAGATAGCCAGCGAGCAGCAGGGCGATCACGATGGCGCCGATGACCAGGGTGCGTTCGGTGGTCAGCGCCGACAGGCGCGACTCGATGCGCGCCTTCAGCAGCGGTTCGACGAGATCCAGCATTGCGTAAACCGATGCGTCGGCCGCCTGCCCCAGGCTGAGAAGCTCGGTGGTCTCCATCTCGATCTCTTCCGCATCAAGCAGCCCCTCCTTCATCGCGGTGCTGAGCGCTTCAAAGGAGGACTGGAGGCCCTCAAGGCTGGTTTTGACCGCAGCGAAGTCCCCACCGAGATTGTTCACGGCGCCGGCAAGATTGGCGAGCGCCGTCTTGATTTCGCGATCCGAGCTGGTCAGGTCAATGCGGTCCTCTACCCAGACGGCCCCGCCGTCGATCACCAGGTTGCCCAAGGCGCGGATCCTCAGTGAGCGATCCAGCAGCGCCGGGGTGTGCTCGGTCACGATTTCGCCCATCAGCAGCGTCGCCTCGTCGTTGTCGAGGAACAAATCGCTGGCGATACTTAGGGCGGCGAACGTGCCGCGTACCTTTTCGATCAGCGCCATGTCGCGCTGAACGATGGTGTTGATGTCGTCCGATTCCTGGGTAGCTTCGGCAGCGGCCTGTTGCATGGCTTCCAGTGCGGCGGTGAGCCGAGGCTCTTCCGGCAGTGCCGCAGAGTCGCGCACCAGGGCGGCGACCTGATCGCTGATCTCCTGACGCAGTCGCGAGGCCTCGCTCAGCGACTGCGCATCACCGCCCAGCCCCCTTCGTGCAGCGGCGGCATGGCCGGAGACGTTACGGATCAATGAAATCGCCCGCGGAAACAGGGCTTCGCCTGTCTGCACCTGCTGCAGGTGGTTGACATCGCGGTTGATGTTCTGGACCAAAAGGATCGCCAGCACGATCGAGACGGCCACAAAGACCGCAGCAATCAACATCAGCTTCGAGTTCAGGCGCAGGCGATCCATAAAGCGGGCCGAGGGCGCAGTGGCGACTTGCAGCAGTTCGAGTGGCGTCATGGGGATGGCTCGGTCAGACAAAGGGGCCGCGCGAACGGCGGACAGGCGTCGCCTTCACCCGGTGCAAACGATGTGCCGATGTCGGCGACGGTCGGTCGGCGCCTATGCACCCGGATGTCGAGATTCCGTCGGTGATCCGCCGGTACGGGCATTGCAACCAGCACGGCGTTCGCAGTTTCGCGAGCGCCGCGCCCGAACCGCGCATTCCTTCCCCACCGATCGCTTTGGAGACGCCCATGCGCCCCTCTGGTTTCTCACCACTGGCACGCACTCTGTTCCTGGCTCTGCCGTTTGCTGCACTGGCGAGTGTGGCCCTGCCCGCTCTTGCCGTGGCTGGCCCGCCCACGCCGCTCAAGACCGACCCGCCCAACTACCCAGCCGACGCCGCCCGCCGCGGCACCGAGGGCTATGTCGAAGTCGAGATCGTCGTTGACGCCGAAGGCAAGGTCAGCGCGGTCAACGTGCTGAAGGCCGAGCCGGCCCGCGTGTTCGAGCGCGAGGCGGTGGCTGCCGTACGGCGCTGGACCTTCAACCCCGCCACCGAAGGCGGCACCGCGGTCGAAGCGCGGGTCAAGCGCAAGATCGAGTTCAAGCTCTGAGGAGCCGGCATGTGCTGAAACAGAGAGCCGCCCCCGGGGCGGCTTTCTGTTTCAGCGGGATTTGGGATTCGGGATTCGGGATTCGTAAGAGCAGGCCCTCGCGGGCGTGCCGCGAGCGCTCCGAGCCTCTGCTCCGGACAGGCTGAAGCGGGGCGGCGGTCTGAACATCGCCGCGCACCGCTTTTTCGAATCCCGAATCCCGACTCCCGAATCCCGGCTGTCAAAGCCTGAATCTCGCCACGTTCTGCGCCAGCCGGCCGGCCTGGTCTTCCAGTGCGCGGGCGGCGGCGGTGGCTTCCTCGACGAGGGCTGCGTTCTGCTGGGTGGCCTCGTCCATGTGGGTCACGGTGGCGGTTACCTGTTCGATGCCAGCGGTCTGCTCGGCCGATGCGGCCGAGATCTCGCCCATGATGTCGGTGACACGCTTCACCGAGGCCAGGATCTCGGCCATGGTGGCGCCGGCGGAGTCGACCAGCTGGCTGCCCGAGCCGACCTTCTGCACGGTTTCCGAGATCAAGCCCTTGATCTCGCGGGCGGCGGCCGCCGAGCGCTGCGCCAGGGTCCGCACTTCGCCGGCGACCACCGCGAAGCCGCGGCCCTGCTCGCCGGCGCGGGCGGCTTCGACCGCGGCGTTCAGCGCGAGGATATTGGTCTGGAAGGCGATGCCGTCGATGACCCCGATGATGTCCTCGATCTTGCGCGACTGCGCGTTGATCTGGCCCATGGTGTCGACGACCTGGCGCACGACATTGCCGCCGCGCTCGGCGACGTCGCCGGCGCCGATGGCGAGCTGGTTCGCGGAGCGCGCGTTCTCGGCGTTGCCGCGGACGGTGGAGGTGAGCTCCTCCATGCTCGCCGCTGTTTCCTCAAGGGCAGCTGCCTGCTGCTCGGTGCGCGAGGACAGGTCGGCGTTGCCGGCAGCGATCTCGCTGGCTGCACGGTTGATCGCCTCCACCGCCGAGTGGATTTCGCCAAGGATGCCGCGCAGGGCCTCGGCGGTGGCATTGGTCGATGCCTGCAGCTCGGCGAAACGCCCCGAGGCTTCGCCCTCCAACCTCCGTCGCAGGTCGCCCTGGGCAATCGCACCCAGCGCATCGCAGGTGCGGCTGAGTCCCGCATCGGCGTTCGCCATCAGCGCATTCAGCGCGTCGACCATCTCGCGGAAGGCGTGCTCGAAGCGGGCCGCGTCACCGCGCAGGTGGAACTCGCCGGCGGCGGCGCCGCGGGAGAGTCGCAGAATTTCGTCGCGGATCGCAGCGAGCTTGCCGCGCACACCGTCCACAGCCTCGCTGTAGCGGCGCATTTCGCCCGCGAGCTCGGGCAGGGTGGGGCTCAGATCGCCACGTGCATACGCCTGCACGACATCGATGATCTGGCTGCTGGTCGCGATGTGCTGGTCCACCAGGCGGTTGACGCCGGCAGCCATTCCACCAAAGGCCCCGCGGTAGCGGCTCGCGTCGACGCGCAGGCTGAGCTCGCCCTCGGCGTGCCGGCGCGAGAGTTCGGTCTGCTCGTGCATGAAGGCGCGCATGAGGTCGCGCATCTGCACCAGCGCCTTGCCGAGGCGACCGACCTCGTCGTCCTTGGTCGCCTCGATGTGGACGTCGAAATCGCCGGCGGCAATGCGCTCCACCGATTGCACCGCGGACGCGAGCGGCAGGCCGACGAGGCGCCGGATGATCAGGGCGACTGCCGCTACCAGGACCAGCACGCTCAACAGGCCGATCAGCAGGATCCGGTTGCGCACCTCGCCGACGCTGGCCATCACCACCTCGACCGGTGCCGACACCTGGAGTACGAAGACGTCGCTGCCGGCGCCCACGCGAAAGGGCAGGAAGACCTGCATGGCGGGTCCGCCGATCGCGGTGTCATCCGCCTCGATCAGCAGGCGCTCGCCGCTACCGAGCCGCGCGAGCCCGTCGCGCAGCGCCGGCTGCGGCCATTCCGTGCCGAGCAGCCCGGTCTCGGGAGCTGCCATCACTTTGCCCGTTGGCGAGAACAGGCGCAGCACGCCGCTGCCGAAGGGCCGCACTTCGCCCAGTGCGCGCTGCATGCCGTCGAGCGTGACATCGGCGCCGGCGACGCCGCGGTGCTGGCCATCGACGAGGATCGGCACCATCAGGCTGGTCATCAGCACTTCGCGTCCGAACACTTCGTAGGGATAGGGTTCGAACATCATTTCGGCGCCGCGCGTGCGCGCTGCGGCGTAATAATCCTCGTCGGCCAGATCCGGGTCTTCTTCGGGCCCGGCCGTACTTTCCAGCGACACCGTGCCGTCGTCGCCGCGCACCCAATAGATGGACACCCGCCCGCTGTCCGTACTGGCGGTCGCGCTGCCGGTGGCGAACTCGGCGTCGCGACCGTCGAAGGCGTTGGGCTCGAACTCGATCCAGTAGCCCAGCGATGCGGTGTCCTGCAGCGTGTACTGGCGGACGACCTCGATGATGCGCGCCCGCTCGGGTGTGCCCGTGGCCATCTCAGCGCGCGCCGATGCGGCCAGTGCGCGGCTCATCGCCAGCGGGGCTTCGGCCAGCCGCTGCACGCGGCCGGCCTGGGCCTCGGCGATCGCCGCCAGTTCGCGGCTGGCGGCCAGCGCCTGGGCATCGCCGGCCTTGTCCTGGATCAGTACCGTGGCCACCGCGAAGCTGAGCGTGGCCAGCGCTCCGAGAATCAGGGTGGAGCGGGCCTGGATACTGCGGCTCATCGAACGCACCTCGCCTCGGAGTAGGGTGGCCGGAACGATCAGCCGGCGGCGGCCACCAGGCTCATGGCTTCGGCCTTCAGCATTTCGTCGATGTCGAGCAGCAGCACCATGCGCTCGCCGTCCATGCCGATGCCGGTCAGGAAGCGGGCGTCGACGGTCTTGCCGAGCTCGGGCGCGGGCTTCAGCTGGGCGGAGGTGAAGGCGCTGACGTCGGAGACGCTGTCGACCACGATGCCGACCACGGCGCTGGCCATGTTCAGCACGATCATCACGGTGAAGGCGTCGTACTCGGCGGGCAGCCGGAATTTGAGCCGCATGTCGACCACCGGCACCACCGCGCCGCGCAAGTTGATCACGCCTTTCAGGTAGTCCGGGGTGTCGGGGATGCGGGTGACGTTCTCGTAGCCGCGGATCTCCTGCACCTTGAGGATGTCGACTCCGAACTCCTGCGAGCCCAGACGGAAGGTGAGGAATTCATGCCGCGCCTCGTTGGCGGCCTCGGCGGCCCGCGCCGAAGACGAGCGCTTGGTGGACAGGGCGAAGGACATGGCGGCTCCGGGCGGCGGTGACGGATTGGCGGCGGTTGCCCGGTGCTGAGGCAAGGCTTGTGCCTGTGTAGCGGGGATTCGGGATTGGGGATTCGGGATTCGTGAGAGCAGGTCGTCGCGGGTGCTCTGCGAGCGCCTCGATCCTCTGCGTCGAACAGGTTGAAACAGGGCGGCGGCCTGAACTTCGCCGCGCGCCGCTGTTACGAATCCCCAATCCCCAATCCCGAATCCCGGCTGTCAAAGCCTGAACCGCGCCACGTTCTGCGCCAGCCGGCCGGCCTGGTCTTCGAGCGCGCGCGCGGCGGCGGTGGCTTCTTCGACGAGCGCTGCGTTCTGCTGGGTGGCTTCGTCCATGTGGGTGACGGTGGCGCTGACCTGTTCGATGCCCGAGGTCTGCTCGGCCGAGGCGGCGCTGATCTCGCCCATGATGTCGGTGACGCGCTTCACCGAGGCCAGGATCTCCGCCATGGTGGCGCCGGCGGAATCGACCAGCTGGCTGCCCGAGCCGACCTTCTGCACGGTCTCCGAGATCAGGCCCTTGATCTCGCGGGCGGCGGCGGCCGAGCGCTGCGCCAGGGTGCGTACTTCGCCGGCGACCACCGCGAAGCCGCGGCCCTGTTCCCCGGCGCGCGCGGCTTCGACCGCGGCGTTGAGCGCCAGGATATTGGTCTGGAAGGCGATGCCGTCGATGACCCCGATGATGTCCTCGATCTTGCGCGACTGCGCGTTGATCTGGCCCATGGTCTCGACCACCTGACGCACGACGTGGCCGCCGCGCTCGGCGACGTCGCCGGCGCCGATCGCGAGCTGGTTCGCGCTGCGCGCGTTCTCGGCGTTGCCGCGGACGGTGGAGGTGAGCTCTTCCATGCTCGCCGCGGTCTCTTCCAGCGCCGCCGCCTGCTGCTCGGTGCGCGAGGACAGGTCGGCGTTGCCGGCGGCGATTTCGCCGGCGGCGGAGCGAACGGTTTCCGAGGAGGCGGAGATCTCGCCGATGATGCTGCGCAGCTGCTCGACCATGCGGTTGGCATCGTCCCGGATCTGCGCGAACACGCCCTGGGCCTCGCCGCGCATGCGCTGCGTGAGGTCGCCGTCGGCCAGCGCGCGCAGCAGCACCGAAATGCCGGTGAGTTGGGTGTCCGCGGTGGACATCAGAGTGTTCAGGCCTTCCACCATGCGGCGGAAATCATGCTGGAAATGGGCGGCGTCGCCGCGCGTCTTGAACTCTCCGCGTGCTGCGGACCCCGCGAGTTCGGTGATGGCCGCATTGATCTCGCCAAGCCGGGTCTTGACCGTATCCATGGCCTGCGAAATGGCGGCCTGCTGGCCGGGCAGTCGATCCATGTCGTGGTTGAAGTCGCCTTCGGCATAGAAGCCCATGACCTCCGCCATGCGCCGCTGCGCGCGCACGTGCCCATCGACCACCGCGTTGACCTCCTCCGCCATGCGTGCGAAGTCACCGGCGAAGCGGCTCGCGTCGATGCGTTGATCGAGCATGCCGGCAGCGTGCTGCTCGGCCAGCACACGCTGGGCCTCGCGCACGGCATTCAGCTGCTGCTGCATCTCCGCCATCGAGGCCAACAGCTGGCCGGACTCGTCCTTGGACTCGGCGCGGATGGTCTGGTCCAGTCGTCCGCGGGCGATGCCATCGGCGGCGCGCGTGGCCAGCTTCAGGGGGACAGTGATCGACCGGGTAATGCTCCAGCCAAACAGCGCAGCGAAGAGTGCCGCCGCGACCATGCCCAGGCTCAGTTGGAGCATCGCCCGATCGGAGGCAGCATCGGCGGCAGCAACCTGCTCGTCCAGCAGGCGGCTGGTTTCATCGATCAAGGCCTTGATCTCGTCCATCAGCGCGTGGCGCAGGGGGCGGGCCTCGTCGCTGGAGACGCCGCGGGCGGTGTCGAAGTCGTCGGCGTCAATGGCAGCGGCGATCTTGGCGCCGGCGCCGAAATAGGCCGCGCCTGCGGTCTTGACCTTGTCGAATAGGGCGCGTTCGCCTTCGCTACGGATGAGGCCCTCGTAGCGCGTCAGGGTGCTGCCGAAGTCGTTGCGCAAGCCATCGGTCCGCTTGCGGTAGTCGGCCAGTTCCGCAGCCTGGCCCTGATAGCCGAGCTGGGCCACTTCGAAGGTGCGGTACTCACCCAGGATGCCGCGCAGCTCGAGCAGGGCCGTGCGCGCGGGTAGCGAGCGTTCGGTCAGGTCGCCGATCAGCGCGCTCTCATCCCTCAGCTCCTTGATGGCGAAACCGCCGATCAGCAGGGCGAGCGCGGTCAGCACGGCGAAAGCGATCGCCAGCTTGCGACCGATCGTGAGATTGTAGAACCAGTTCATTGGGGCTCCTCGCTGCAGGTGCGGAAACAACGGGCTTGCTGTGTCGAACGTGGCGCAGCGGAGCGTTTCAGTAGCTCAGCTGGATGCGGAACTGGAACAGATCCGGGTCGTCGGCCAAGCCACGGCGCTTGCTGCTGACCGCGGTGTAGTTGGCGAGCAGGCGCACATTGGGGTGCACGTACCAGGTTGCGCCGAGCGTCCAGTCGCGCTGCGCGCCGCCCAGCACCGGCGTGTCGTCGAGGTCGATCCGGCTGAAGCGCAGGAACAGCTCCCACGGCATCTCGCCTTCGCCGGCCTTGGGTGAGCCGACCACTCCCGACTTGTAGCTGCGCGCGTGTCCCGTCGGCGACCAGCTGAGCAGGGCATAGCTGGCGTTCGAGCTGAAATCAGCGGCGCCCGAGCGCGTACTGCGTCCGATGGCGTGCTCGGCCTGCGCCGACCAGGGACCGTGCAGCCAGAGCGCTTCGGCGGCCAGGCGCTGGTTCTGGTCGACGCCGGCAAACGTGCCGGTGTCGACCAGCGAGCGGCTGGCGATGCCGGATTCCGGGCGCGTGCTCCAGCGCGTGCTGTCATTGCGCGGGCTGTCAATCGCCAGCGAGCCGCCCAGATGGAACACGCCCTCGCTGGTCCTGCGCAGCACGCGCGTGTAGCGCGTTGCCAGGCCCGTGCCCTCGAAGCGGCCGTCGAGGCGCTTGTCGAACAGCGAGATGTCGAAGCTGTGCCGCTCGTTCGACTGGCCGTAGGCCACGCCCAGCCGGCGGCTGACTGCATAGGCGGTGGCCAGGGACTGCTCCATCAGCGGCGTCTGCCGCTCGTTGATGACGTCATCGAGCAGGAAAGGGTGCTTGAACTGGCCGAAGCGCAGGTGGCGACCGCCGCCGAGGAACCACTGGAAACTCAATTCAGGCGCGGTGCGCTCCTCGACATCGTGCTCGCCGCGCAGCTGCCAGCGCTCGCCGCCTTTCAGCGTGATGCCGATGCGCGCGCGGCGGAAATCGCGCTCGTCGGGAAAGGCGCGCGCGTCCTCGTTGACCCGCAATCAGTCGTAGTTGGCGCTCAGCGTGGGGCTCAAGCTCCAGTCGGCCGGCAGGGCCTGGGCGTGGGCGTTGCCAACAAAAACGCCCGCGGCCAGCGCGAGCGTGATCAGGGGCGCGAGAGTCTTCATGTGGCGCATACCCGTCGGGAAGGATTGGGTGTCAACGGCATGTGCAAGAGCCGCGCCGCGCGCTACGACCAAGGTCTGACGCTTGATGCTAGGGCCAGCGCGGCCCCAGTGCGTGCTTGCAGCGCGCGCACCGTGTCTCGACGCTGTTCCCGAATCCCGAATCCCGGCCCTACAGCCGGAAGCGCGCCACCGAGGCGCGCAGCTGCGTCGCCTGTTCTTCCATCGAACGTGCCGCCGCCGAGGCTTCTTCGACCAGTGCCGCGTTCTGCTGCGTGCCTTCGTCCAGCTGGGTGACAGTCTGGTTGACCTGCTCGATGCCGCTGGACTGCTCGATCGCCGCCGTGGAGATCTCGGCCATCAGCTCGGTCACCCGGCGCACTGCGACCAGCACCTCCTGCATGCGGCCGCCGGCCTCGCCGGCCAGCGCCGCACCGTTGCGCGACTTCGCCACCGAGTCGCCGATCAGCGCCTTGATCTCGCGCGCGGCGGTGGCCGAGCGCTGCGCCAGTGTTCGCACCTCGCCGGCGACCACGGCGAAGCCGCGGCCCTGCTCGCCGGCGCGGGCGGCCTCGACCGCGGCATTCAGGGCGAGGATGTTGGTCTGGAAGGCGATGCCGTCGATGACGCCGATGATGTCCTCGATCTTGCGCGACTGCTGGTCGATTTCGCCCATGGTCGCGACCAGCCGGCCCACCACCTGGCCGCCGCTGTCGGCGGTGGTGCTGGCGGTCTGCGCGAGTTTGTTCGCGGACTGCGCGTTCTCGGCGGTGGCGCGCACGGTGGAGGTGAGCTCCTCCATGCTCGCCGCGGTCTCCTCCAGCGAGGCGGCCTGCTGCTCTGTGCGAATCGACAGGTCGGCATTGCCGGATGAGATTTCGCCGGCGGCGGTGTGGATGGTGTCGACCGAGCCCTGGATCTCGCGGACGATGCCGCTCAGCGCATCCACCGTGCTGTTGGTGGCCTGCTTCATCTCGTCGAACAGGCCCGACAGCTCGACCTCGATGCGCTGGCTCAGGTCGCCGGCGGCCAGGGCCTGCAGCACGCGACGCACGGCGTCGAGGCTTTCGGCGGTGCCGTCCATCAGGCTGTCGATCGACTCGGCAAGGCGGCGCACGAAACCGGTCTTGCCCTCCAGCGCGATGCGCTGGCTGAAGTCGCCGCGCGCCGCGGCCGCCACGACTTCCGCGACGTTCTCCTCGATCAGCAGCTCGGCGGTGCGGTCACGCCATTCGGTGACGGTGCCGGCGCGGCTGCCATCGGGTGCGAACACCGGCGTCGCCACCAGGTCGAGCTTGCGGCTGCCGATGTTCAGGCGGGTGCGGTGGGGCGCCTCATCGCCTCGATCATGCGTCGCTGGTGCGCGGGCTCGCGATGGAAGATGTCGATGTTGGCGCCGACCACTTCGGCAGCCCGGAACTGCGGCAGCGCGCTGCGGATATCGGCCTCGGCTTCGGCGAACATCCGCTTCAGCGCGGCATTGGCGTAGATGATGTCGTGGTCGGCGTTGGCCAGCATGATGTTGGTGTCGGCTGTGTCGAGTGCAGCGAGGATGCGCGCCGATTCGGCAGCCTTCATCTTCGCTTCCTGGGTCTCGAAGCCTAGCCGCACCTGCATCGACTGCAGGCCCATCAGCACCTTGCCGATGCTGTCGTCGCGGTTGACGGGCAGGGGGCTGTCGTAGTCGCCGGCGGCGATGTGGCGGAAGGCCGCCACGGCGATCTGCAGGCGCCCGCTGATGTCCTGGCTCAGCCACCAGGCGCTGTACAGCGCGAACGCGCTGGCACCACCGAGCAGCCACCAGCGTGCAGCGTGTTCGCCGAGCAGGATCAGCGCGAGGCCGAGCGCGATCACGCCGGCTGCAGCCAGGAAGAAGCGGGCGCGCAGGTTCAACAGCCACAGCGGGTTGAGCTGGCGCAGCAGGCTCGGGTGCTGCAGCTGTCCGTGCACCACCTGGGGTGCGCCCGCGCCGCCGCCGCGGATCGCCGCATACGCGCGCTCGGCCTCTGCGATCTGGCTGCGGCTGGCCTTCTTGCGTACTGACATGTAGCCAGTGACCGCGTCACCCTCGAACAGCGGCGTGGCGTGGGCTTCAACCCAGTAGTGGTCGCCGTTCTTGCAGCGGTTCTTGACCATGCCCACCCAGGGGCGGCCGGCCTTGAGCGTGCGCCAGAAGTCAGCGAAAGCGGCTTCCGGCATGTCCGGATGACGGACGATACTGTGCGGCTGGCCGATCAGCTCCGCCTCGGTGAAGCCACTGATGCGCACGAAGCTGCGGTTGACCGAAACGATCTTGCCCTTGGTGTCGGTGTGGGAAACGATGATCTCGCCGTCGGCGAGCTCGACCTCGCGGCCGGTGACGGGAAGATTGGTGCGCATCGTGTGTGACTCCTGACGTGAACGTTTCCGGCGTCAGCGAGTCAGCGCCTGCGCGGGACTCTTGACGCGTTGCTCACGACAGGCAAGAGGCACGCCCGGCGAATCACCGGGGGCCTTCAAGCCGCAGCCCAGCGCGTGCGCGCTGGAGCAACCGCTCAGGCTGCCGCGTCGGTCAGCGACATGTCGCGCCCCAGCATCATCGGCTCGATGTCGAGCAGCAGCAGCATGCGCTCGCCCACGGTGGCCACGCCGCGCAGGTAGCGGGTGTCGACCGCGCCGCCGAGGTCCGGCGAGGGCTTGATCCGCTCGGCCGGCAGGCGGACCACGTCGGACACGCTGTCGACGACGATGCCGACCACGCGCGAGCCGAGGTTCAGGATGATCATCACCGTCAGTTCGTCGTACTTCGCCTGGCCCAGCTCGAACTTCAGGCGCAGGTCGACGATCGGCACGATCACGCCGCGCAGGTTGATCACGCCCTTGATGAAGGCCGGCGAGTCGGGCAGGCGGGTGACGTTCTCGTAGCCGCGGATCTCCTGCACCTTGAGGATGTCGACGGCGTACTCCTCGTCGCCGAGGCTGAAGGTGAGGTACTCGTCGCCGATGCCGGCATGGGCGTCGGTGGCGGCTGCGGTGGCCTTGGCGATTTCGCTGCTCATGCTGGGGTTCTCCGTAGGTTCTGGCGTTGTCTCAGCCGGGCAGGCGGAACGCGGCGGCAGCGTCGACCAGGTCGCGCGCCTGTTCTTCCAGCGCGTTCGCCGAGGCCATCGCTTCTTCGACCAGGGCCGCATTCTGCTGGGTCATCTCGTCGAGCTGACCGACCGTGTGGTTGACCTTTTCGATGCCGCTGGACTGCTCGCCCGAGGCGGCCGAGATCTCGGCGATCAGGTCGGTCACCTGCTTCACCGAGTGCACGATCTGCTGCATGGTCGCGCCGGCCTCGTTGACCAGCTTCGAGCCCGCGCCGACCTTGTCCATCGAATTGCCGACCAGCTGCTTGATCTCCTTGGCGGCCTCCGCCGAGCGCTGCGCGAGTGCGCGCACTTCGCTGGCGACGACGGCGAAGCCGCGGCCAGCCTCACCCGCGCGCGCGGCCTCGACCGCTGCGTTCAGTGCGAGGATATTGGTCTGGAAGGCGATGCTGTCGACGGTGCCGATGATGTCGCCGATCTGCTTCGAGGCGGTGCTGATCTCACCCATCACCCGCACCACGCCGTCCACCACCTCGCCGCCCTTGACCGCGACCTCGGCCGCACCGGCGGCGAGCACGTCGGCCTGGCGGGCGCTCTCGGCGTTCTGCTGGACGGTGGCGGTCAGCTCGGTCATCGAGGACGCGGTCTGCTCCAGCGAAGCCGCCTGCTGTTCGGTGCGCGAGGACAGGTCAAGGTTGCCGGCGCTGATTTCACCCGCGGCGGTGTTGATGCTGTCGGCGGCGGCCTGGATCTGGCCGACGATCTCGCGCAGGCGCTGGATCGTCGCATTGGTGTCGGACTTCATCTCGCCGAACACGCCGTCCATGCGCACGTCGATGGTGCGCGACAGGTCACCTTGGGCCAGTGCGCCGAGCACGCTGCGGATCTCGCGGATGCCCTGGTTGACGCGCTCGATCAGGTCGTTGAGGTTGTCGGCGAGCAGGGCGAAGAAGCCGGTCTTGCCGCTGCGGTCCATGCGGATCGCGAGGTCTCCCGCGGCAGCGGCGGCCACCACGCTGGAGACCTCGCGCTCGATCTGCCGCTCCACGGTGCGGTCCTGCCACTCGGCCACCAGGCCGATGGCGCGCCCTGCCTCGTCGCGTACCGGTGACAGGCTGAGGTCCAGAACGACTTCGCCGAAGCCCAGCTCGACGCGCTGCGGCTCGCGCAGGTCGAGGGCAAGCGCGCCGACGTCGACACGGCCATCGGAGAACTGGCCCAGCGGGCTGCCGAGCAGGGCGTCGGGATCGAAGCCCGGCGAGTGCAGGCGGATTGCATCGGCGCGCTGGCGCAGCAGGCGCAGCGCGACCGGGTTGGCGTAGGTGATGCTGCCGCCGGTGTCGGCGATCAGCGCGCCGACGCTGGCCTGGTCCAGCGCCAGGCGGATGCCCAGATTGGCTTCGGCGATCTCGCGTTCGGCCTGCATGCGCTGCTTGATCTGCGCGCTCATGCGGGTCATCGCGCCGTACAGGCGGCCGACCTCGTCGGCGCGATCGGTGCGCAGGGAGACGTCGAGATTGCCGGCGGCCACCGCTTCCACCGCCTGCACCGCTTCGCCCAGCGGTTCGGTGACGAGGTGGCGGGCGATCCAGCGCAGACCGAAGATCAGGAAGGCGAGGGCGAACACGGCGAGCACGGCCATCAGGCCGAGCAGGCCCATGGCGGCGCTGAGCGCGGCCGAGCGGGATTCAAGGGCGATCAGCCGCCATCCGAAGGCCGGGAAGTCGCGGACCTTGGCGATCATCTGCACGACTTCGCCGCTGCGCGACTTGAGCTCCAGCGAGTACTCCTCGTCCGGACTGCCATTGGCCAGCGTTTCGAGGGCCTCCTTCAGTGCCGGATCCTCGAGCTCGGAGATGTTCTGGCCTTCGACCTCGGGATGCAGCTCGATGTCGCCAAAGCTGCTGCCCTCGCGGATGTTGATGGCCATGAAGTAGCCGTCGGTGCCGAGCTGGGTCGAGCGCAGCGATTCCTTCAGGGCATCCAGCGTGGCCGCATAGTCCAGCGCCACCGCGAACGCGGCCACGATCTCGTCGCTGGCGCCGGTGGAGGGGTCGAAGTAGCTGATCGGGCTGTAGTAGGCGATGTAATTGCTGTCGAACAGTTCGACCTGGCCGCTCCAGTTCTCGCCCGCGCTGAGCGCGGCGTGCGCGGGGTGATCCAGCGGAATGCTGCTGCCGATCGCGCGGAAGGCGGAGTCGTCGCGCAGGTTGGTGCTGATGCGGACGAACCGGTCCTCATGCCGCTGGAAGATCATGCCGATCCCGTTGGTGGCCAGTTCGAAGCGGTCGACCGGGTCATCGTTGCCGTTGAGCAGGGTGTCACCCATGTAGAGCGCGGGCAGCTCGGATTCGCCGGCCGCATGCAGTTCTTCGTTGACGCGGGTGACGTCGTCTTCCGGCAGAAAGGCGAGGAAGGTGTCGTACATGCGGAGCGCGCTGTCGCGCAGGGTGTTGTCGTAGGTCGCGAGCAGGCGCTCGCCGACATCCAGCGAGGTGTCGAGCTCATCGATCGAGCGTTGGGTGAGCGCACTGGCTGCGCGCCAGCCGACGATCAGGGTCGTGGATCCGAGGATCAGCAGCACGCCGATCGCCACGGCGAGCGCAAGGCGCAGGCCCAGCGAAGTCCGCGTGAGCTCCAACGCACGCTGCACCAGACGCCCCTCTCGCAGGGCATGCAGGCTTTTGCCCGCCGCGCTTTGCAGGGTCTCCAACAGGGCGGTGGCGCGTTGCTTGGCCGTCGACGGCATGAGTCCTCCCGGCGCGATCACGCCGGCCGACGCGGGGGCCGTGTGTCGCTGATTCGATGGATGCGCCGGGCCTCAGGCCGCGGCGCTGCTGGCCAGCGCCCGTACCAGGCCGCCGACATCGACAATGAGTGCGACCCTGCCGTCGCCGAGGATGGTCGCCCCGGATACGGCGGGAATGCGGCGGTAGTTCGCCTCCAGGTTCTTCACCACCACCTGCTGCTGGCCGAGCAGCTCATCGACGACCAGGGCCAGCTTGCGGCCGCCGCCTTCGACGACCACGACCAGGCTGTTCTCGTCGAGGCGCGCATCGCCCAGGCGGTAGAACTCGGCGAGGTTGACCAGCGGCAGGTAGTCGCCGCGCACCTTCAGCACCTTGCCGCTGCCGTGAACGCTGCGGATCTCCTGCAGGTCGGGCTGCATGGCCTCGATGACATAGCCCAGCGGCAGCACGAAGGTTTCGCCGCCGACCGCAACGGTCATGCCGTCGAGGATGGCCAGGGTCAGCGGCAGGCGGATGGTGACCCGCGTGCCTTCGCCCGGATAGCTCTCGATGTCAATCTCGCCGCCGAGCTCGGCGATGTTGGACTTGACCACGTCCATGCCGACGCCGCGGCCGGAGACGTCGGTGATCTGCTCGGCGGTGGACAGGCCGGGATGGAAGATCAGCTGCCAGACTTCGGAGTCCGGCATGCCCTCGTGGGCGTTGAGCCCGCGCTCCATGGCCTTGCGCAGGATGCGTTCGCGGTTCAGGCCGCGGCCGTCGTCGGTGATCTCGATGACGATGTGGCCACCCTGGTGGGAGGCCTCCAGCTCGACCGTGCCGACCGGATCCTTGCCGGCGGCCTCGCGCTCCTCGGGCGTTTCGAGGCCGTGGTCGACGGAGTTGCGCACCAGATGCACCAGCGGGTCGACGATGCGTTCGATCACGCCCTTGTCGAGCTCGGTGCCTTCGCCGGCGGTGCGCAGGTTGACCTTCTTGTTCAGTCGCGCCGCCAGGTCGCGGACCATGCGCGGGAAGCGCGAGAACACGAACTCGACCGGCAGCATGCGCACGCTCATCACCGCTTCCTGCAGGTCGCGGGTGTTGCGGTCGAGCAGGGCGAGGCCGTTCAGCAGCTTCTCGTGCTGGGTCGGATCCAGCCCGTGCGACTGCTGGCGAAGCATGGCCTGGGTGATGACCAGCTCGCCGACCAGGTTGATCAGCGCATCGACCTTGGAGATGTTGACGCGGATCGAGCTGTCGACTTCGGCCGCGCCGCGCTCCGCCTTGGCGGCCCCCGCGCCCGGCTTGGCGATGTCCTTGCGCTCGCCGGCGGCCGGCATCGGCACGATCTCGGCGCTCTTCGCCGGCACCGGCAGGACGTCCGCGCTGGCCGCAGGCTGCGCGGCGACGGCTGGCGACGGCGCTTCCACGGCAGGGGCTGCCGCGGTGATCGCTTCGATGCTGAGGTCGCACTCGTCCTCAACCCAGGCGAAGGCATCGGCGATCGCTGCCTGCTTCACGCTGGCGGGCAGGGTGAGCGTCCAGCGCAGGTGCGAGGTCGCGGGCTCCAGCGCGTCGAGAGCCGGCAGCGCCGAGGTGTCGCATTCGACCTGCATGTCGCCGAGGCGATCCAGCTCGCGCAGGATGCGCAGCGGATCGTTGCCGGTGATGAACAGATTGGGGTGCGGCGCGAAGTGCACGCGCCAGCCGCTGCTGGCGGGCGCTGCCGTCTTCACTCCGCCAGCGGCGGCGGCTGCGGCAGGTGCGGCCTGGCCGGACTCCAGCAGCGCCGACAGGCGCTGGTTGAGCTCGGCGCAGGGTGTGGTGTCGTCGGGGTCTCCGGTCTCGGCGGCCACCAGCAGCTCGCGCAGGATGTCCACCGATGCCAGCAGGGCATCGGACAGTTCCGGGGTGACGCTGCGCTTGCCGCCGCGGACCTGGTCCAGCAGCGTTTCCAGCAGGTGGGTGGTGCCGGTGATCGCCGAGAAGCCGAAGGTGGCGGCGCCGCCCTTGATCGAATGCGCGGCGCGGAAGATGGTGTTGATGGTGTCCGGATCGTTGCCCGCCGACTCCAGGCTGAGCAGTCCGGACTCCATGGCATCCAGGCCTTCGCGGCTTTCAGCGAAGAAGACGCCCTGGAACTGCTTCATGTCGATGGGCATGGCGGCCTCACCCCATCACTTTGCGGATGGTGGCAATCAGCTGGTCGGGGTCGAAGGGCTTGACGATCCAGCCGGTGGCGCCGGCGGCCTTGCCTTCCTGCTTCTTGTCCATGCCGGCCTCGGTGGTCAGCATGAGCAGCGGGGTGAACTTGTAGTCGGGCAGCTGGCGCAGGTGGCGGATCAGGGTAATGCCGTCCATGTTCGGCATGTTGACGTCGGCCACCACGCAGTTGAACTTCGCGCCCTTGGCCTTCTCCAGGGCCACCACGCCGTCTTCGGCCTCTTCGACCTCCCAGCCGGCGGAACGCAGCGCGAAGGCCACCATCTGCCGCATCGAGGCGGAATCGTCCACGGCCAATATGCGTGCACCACTCATTGCGCGTACTCCGTCTGCGTCTTCAAGGGGAGGACCAGCCGAACAGGCCGCCGAGGCCGCAGATGCGGGCCGCCGCCTTGAACTCGTCCGAAGGGTTTTCGATGTGGGTTTCCAGCCCTGCGCCGCGGCGCTGCAGCACCAGCGCTGCCAGCACCTGCAGCGAAGCTGCGTGCAGCCGGCTCACCTTGCTGCCGTCCAGCTTCAGCGGCTTCTTGCCCTTGAGCTGGCCGCGCAGCTGCTCCAGCAGCGGCTCGGCGGCCTCGATGCCTAGGTCTTCTGGAATCTGCAGGGTGCTCATGGGGCGCCTGGAACCTCGTGACGTGGCCTGCCGCGAGCCGCGGAAGCCGGTGGCGATGCTTAGGCAAGCGGCGTGCCGGGCGGCGTGTGACGGGATTGCGGCGCGTGTTTGATCCGGGATTCGGGAGTCGGGATTCGGGATTCGTTGAAGCAGGCCTCGCGAACTGATGCCTTGCCGCCTGCCGGGGATGTTGATTCCGGGCTGCCCTGAGCCTCGCGGGCGCTTGCTCTAGCGAATCCCGAATCCCGAATCCCCAATCCCAGCTTCACCGCAAAAAAACCGTCGCATCCAGCAGCACGCTCATGTGTCCACCCTGGCGGGCGATGCCGATCAGGGCTTCCTTGGGCAGGGCGGGAATCGAGCTGACGGGGTTCTCGACGGCGCGCTCGGACAGCGACATCACTTCGGCCACCGCGCTGACCAGCAGGCCGACGGTTTCCTCTTCGGTTTCCAGCACGATCACCCGCGAGGCTTCGGTCAGCGGTTCGCGGCTGAGGCCGATGCAGGCGCCAAGGTCGATCACCGCGATGATCTGACCGCGCAGGTTCATCACGCCCATCACGTGCGCTGCCGCGCCGCGCACCGGCAGGATGTCGGGCACGCGCTGCACCTCCTGCACCTTCAGCAGCTCCACCGCATAGCTCTGGCCGCCCATCTGGAAGCGCAGCCAGCGGTGGAATTTTTCGACCGGAACCGGTGGCAGGCTGGGCGCGTCCGCTGCGCGTCGTTCGGCGATCCGGCGGCGCACCGCTTCGCTGCGCCGGGCCAGCTGCGGCTTGAGCAGACCGTGCTGCGGCGGCACTTCAGCGGGGCCCGGCATGGGCACATGGCTGGGCAGCGGTGGCGCTGCCGCCACGGCCGCCTGACGGGCGATCCGCGCGGCCTCGGCGGCGGCGTCGAAGGCGGCTTCGAGTTCATCCAGCTCGCGCTTGTCCGGTCCGACGCCCGCGTTGGCAGCGGGATCGGTCTGCTTGAATACGCCGGCGGCCTTGGCTTCGGCATGGGCCTGCTCGAACACGGCTTCGAGTTCGTCGAGCGGATCGCCCAGCGGTGCTGCGAGGGTGGGCGCTGCGGCAGCCTGGTCGAACACGCCGGCGGCCTTGGCCTCGGCATGGGCCTGCTCGAACACGG
>NZ_CALART010000019.1 GCF_937888285.1 uncultured Aquimonas sp. | reverse complement strand
GGCCGATGCCGTGGCCCTGCACGCGCTCGTCGCCGCGCACGCCGCGCTGCAGGACTTTCTCGATCTTGTCCTCGGCGATGCCGGGGCCGTCATCTTCCACGCTGATGTAGAGGCCCGGCCGCTTGCGCCCGTGCTCCGGTTGCGCCTTGACCTCCAGCAACACGCGGTGGGAGGCCCACTTGAAGGCATTCTCCAGCAGGTTGCCGAGCAGTTCGAGCAGGTCGCCCTGCTCGCCGTAGAACGCCGCGCCCTCGCCGATGTCGAACTCGCACAACACGTTCTTGGCCGCGTAGACCTTCTCCAGACCCTGCACCAGATCCTCGGCCGCGCCCGCGATCGGCACCGCGCTGGCGAAAGTCTGCCGGCCAGAGGTGGCCGCGCGGGCCAGTTGATAGGCGACCAGTTCGTCCATCCGGCGCACCTGATCGAGCACCGCCGTGCTGCGTCCGGCCAGCACCTCGCCGGTGGTGGATTCCAGTTGCGAGCGGATTACCGCCAGCGGCGTCTTCAGGCTGTGCGCGAGATCCGCCAGCGTGTGCCGGTAGCGCGTGCGCTGCTCGCGCTCGTTGGTGATGAAGGCGTTGATGCGCTCGGTCAGGCCGGTCAGTTCCAGCGGGTACTGGCTGTCCAGCTGCTCGCTGTCGCCGCGCTCGACCCGGCTCATGTCGCTGGCCACCTTGCGCAGCGGGGTGAGGCTCCAGCGCAGCAGCAATAGCTGGAGCACCATCAGCATCACGCCCAGGATCGACAGCCAGATCACCAGCGCGCGCCGGTAGGCCATGTTGCCGCCCTCGAGCTGATCCTCGGTCTGCGCCACCATCACGGTGAAGCGCACCGACTTGCCCGCCTCGGTGTCCCAGGCCACGCCGTAGCTGTAGTAGTAGAGGCGACCCATGCGCGTGTCGATCGGGCCGACGAAGCGGCTGGCGCCCGGCTCCAGCGGCACCAGGAAACTGAAGTCACGGCCGATCGCGGAGGGTGACTCCCAGCGGAAGTCCTTGTCGCCCACCGCCACCGCGTAGAGGCCGGAACCCGGGCGCGAGAAATTCGGATCCGGCGAGGTGTCCGGCGACAGGATGCGGCCGTAGCGGTTGACGTCGAAGTTGGTGATGTAGGCGATTGCGAAGTTCTGCAGGCGGTCGTGCAGCGCGCTCAGCGCACGCTCCTTGTTCGCCTGCGACAGGGTCAGGCCGACCAGGCCGAGGAAGCCGGCCAGCACGAATCCGGTGGCGATCGCCGCGCGCGCCGCCAGCGACAGCGGGCGGCGCGCGGGCGATGGCTCATTCGTCGTCGCCGTCGGTGCGCGGGATGGCAAAGCGGTATCCGCGTCCACGTACCGTCTCGATGGGTTTCAGGGTGCCTTCCGGATCGAGCTTGCGGCGCAGGCGGCCGATGAAGACTTCCAGCACGTTGGAGTCGCGGTCGAAATCCTGCTGGTAGATATGCTCGGTGAGGTCGGCCTTGGAGACCAGTTCGCCCGCGTGCAGCATCAGGTATTCGAGCACCTTGTACTCGTAGCTGGTGAGGTCGACCAGCTTGCCCTCCACCGTCACCGTCTGCGCGGTGGTGTCGAGCTTGATCACCCCGCAGGCCAGGATCGGCTTGGACCAGCCGCTGGCCCGGCGCACCAGCGCGTTGATGCGCGCCAGCAGCTCCTCGACGTGGAACGGCTTGACCAGGTAGTCGTCGGCGCCGTACTTCAGTCCCTCGACCTTGTCCTGCCAGCTGCCGCGCGCGGTGAGGATCAGGATCGG
The DNA here is from genome assembly GCF_937888285.1 of uncultured Aquimonas sp. Lineage (GTDB taxonomy): Bacteria > Pseudomonadota > Gammaproteobacteria > Xanthomonadales > Xanthomonadaceae > Aquimonas. The sequence goes on along the minus strand of NZ_CALART010000019.1, from coordinate 1,506 downwards.
GTAGCGCTGGCCCGCCTCGCGCAACGCCTTGACCAGGTCCATGCCCGACATCTTGGGCAGGCCAAGGTCGATGATGGCCAGGTCGAATGGCACCTCGCGGCCGAGATAGATGCCCTCTTCGCCGTCCTGCGCCGCATCGACGGCAAAGCCGTCGCGTTTCAGCCGGGCCGCCAGCGTCTCGCGCAACGGCGCCTCGTCTTCCACCAACAGGATGCGCATATCAATGTTTCTCCTTGCTGCCCGCATTCCGCCCGGGCGGGTTCTTGGTCGACTGGGCCGACCCCGGATTCTTGCTCGCTTCGGAGGAAATCGCCATCACCTTCACATGGCCGTTCGGGGTGAGCACCTTGATGCGGTACTCCATCCGGCGGCCGACCCCGCGCGACTCCGCAGACAATACCTTGCCGCCGGTTTCCTGCTGCACCTGGAGCACCGCCTGATCCAGCGTCACCGCCGGCTTGCCCGTCTGCGCCGCCGCCACGCCCCCGAACGGGATCAGGGCGGCCAGCAGCATGCTCTTGTACCTGATCATGCGTGAATATCCTGTCCGGCGTTGAGCGAACGCCCAGCCTAAGAGGTCAGGCCTGAATACTGGCCGGACGGGGCGCGCCTGTCACGCTGCCGCCGCGCACGGCGCCATGGCCTGCTGGAGCAATGCCCAGCCTGCCCCGGGCAGATGCGCGCCCTCGCTGAGCGCGCGGCGGAATGCGCGCGCGCCAGGCTCGCCCTGGTAAAGGCCCAGCAGGTGGCGGCTGATGTGCTTGAACGCGGTGCCGCGCGCCAGCTCGGCCTCGATGTAGGGCCGCAGGCGCTGCAGCACGCTTTCCCGGGTAGGCAGCGGCTCGCCGTGCAGCGCGTGCTCGATCTGCGCCAGCAGGTACGGATCGTGGTATGCCGCACGGCCCAGCATCACCCCATCCAGCCGGGCCAGGTGGGTACGCACCTGCTCGACCGTGGTGATGCCCCCGTTGACCACCACCACGAGCTCGGGAAACTCGCGCTTGAGCCGGTACACGCGCTCGTAGTCCAGCGGCGGGATCTCGCGGTTCTCCTTCGGCGACAGGCCCTTGAGCCAGGCCTTGCGCGCGTGCACCACCAGCACGCGCACGCCCGCCTCAAGCATGGTCTCGGTGAAGTGCTGCAGGCCTGCGTAGTCATCCTGGTCGTCCACGCCGATGCGGCACTTCACCGTCACCGGCACCTCGACCGCATCGCGCATCGCCTTCACGCACTCGCCGACCAGGGCCGGTTCGCGCATCAGGCAGGCGCCGAAGCGGCCCGACTGCACCCGGTCGGAGGGGCAACCGACGTTGAGGTTGATCTCGTCGTAGCCGGCCTCGGCGCCGAAGCGCGCCGCCTGTGCCAGTTCCTGCGGCTCGCTGCCGCCCAGCTGCAACGCCAGCGGATGTTCCTGCTGGCTGTGTTCGAGCAGGCGCAGCTGCTTGCCGCGCACCAGCGCGGCGCTGGTCACCATCTCGGTGTACAGCCGCGCGCGCGGCGACAGCA
>NZ_CALART010000018.1 GCF_937888285.1 uncultured Aquimonas sp. | reverse complement strand
AACAATCACTTAGCAAACTTTTGGCTGTTTTTTACACGAATCCCTGCCGACCCTCTTTATGCGTCATAATATGTAGTCTGTACTACGATAAATGGCCATTACCCACGATAATCATCACTTATCGCGAGTACGTCAAGTGTGGGGTAGGGCGCCGCAGTAGGAGGTTGTTCCCATGGCACGAGGCATCACTCAGGAACAGGTCAATGCCGCGATCGAGCAATTGTTGATCTCCGGCGAGCGGCCCACGATCGAGCGGGTCCGATCCACTCTTGGAACCGGATCACCGAACACACTCACCCGCATGCTTGATGTCTGGTGGCAGGGTCTTGGCGAGAGACTGACCGCACAGCGTCGCTCGGCTGCCGTACCAGACGCGCCAGCAGCGGTCGTGGATGCCGCGGCCGCCTTTTGGAGTGCAGCTCTGCAGGCGGGTAAGGCGCACGCGGAAGCGATCGTGACCCCAGAGCGCGCCGCTTTGGCTGAGGAACGGAAGGCTATGGAGATCACGATCCAGCGGGAGCGCTCTGCTGCCGAGACATCTGAGCGCGCCCGGCAAGCGGCCGTTGCAGCCGCTGAAGGGGTGCGGCAGGCGCTCGCCGTCAGTGACCAGCGGGTCGCCGATTTGTACAGGCAGGGGGCTAAACTCGAAGCTCGGATTCAGGACTTGACTGTGCGAGGCGACGCCCTGGACGCCCGCCTCCGGCAGACGCTGGCCGAAGCGGAGAGTGCCAGAGCCGCAGCCGCAGCCGAGCGCGCTGAGTTGCAGGCCTACGTTCGCCGAGTTGAGGATCGGGCCCATGCCGAGGTAGATCGACTCCGTCAGGAGCTCAAGGCCGCCAAAAGCGAGCGTGCTGCGGCGGCCCGGGAGCACGCGGCAGCGTTACAAAACGCAGAAAAGGCGCGACAGGCCGCCGACGCCGCCAGACAGTTTGCGGAGCGGGAGGCCGCCGCTGCACAGGCCAGGTTGAAGGTGATTGAGCGCCAACTCGCCCGCCCAGCGCCTGGCGTTGGCAAATCCGGCACATCTGGGCGTCGAGGCAGACAAGATGCTTAACGCTTACCGGTTCCGTTCGGACGACCAGCCATGTTTGCGCCGAGGTGCGGCAGAGAGCCACGTGGTCCAAGTTTGACGGCACTTCGCGTCGCTTCAGCATCGAACGCTGCCCGCGCCGAGGAGCCTTGGCGCTGGAGGTGGCCCGCCTATGGTGCGGTCGACGTCGATGCTTGCGTGATCCTGGCTCAGGTCTTTCGGCACTGCGCGATGACGGTCTAGGTTTCTTGGCTTCGATGCTTAGAGTGTTGGCGTCGGCGGCCTAGGTTTCTTGGCGGTGAACACATTTAGCGGAGCTTACGGAGACAAGAACACCGCTGCACCCCGTCGATTATACGCGTATAATGTATATTATGTCCAATCTTGGCGAGTCATGGCAAGTGGCCTAGATCAACAGCTTGCGCGTGCTCTATAGGGTCTGAACTGGCAAAGGCTCGTGCAACCACTCGATTATCGTCAAACACCCGAGATCACCCTGCTCTCGGTCAGCAATGGCGCCGTCTCGGTACGCACGACACTCGCTGCTAGACTTCTGGGCCCTGAGGAATCATTTCCCCATGCCCAACCCGCAACCAGCAACAGCCGAGAGCATTCAACGTGCGGCGCGGATTCTCCGCGACGGTGATCTGGTCGCTTTTCCAACGGAAACGGTCTACGGGTTGGGCGCGAATGCCTTGGATGCGGATGCGATCGAACGCATCTATAGGGCCAAGGGGCGTCCGCGCAGCAGCCCCCTGATCGCACATGTCGACAGCGTCGAACAGGCCCAGTCGCTGCTGGCGGCCTGGCCCGAGGATGCCCAGAAACTTGCGGACGCCTTTTGGCCCGGACCGCTGACCCTGGTGCTACCGAAGGCCGCGCAGGTGCCCGACGCGCTTACCGGCGGTCTCGGCTGGCTGGGGGTCAGGCAGCCGGCGCACCCTGTCGCCCTGGAATTGATTCGAGCGACCGGCCAGCCGCTCGCCGCTCCGAGCGCCAACCCTTTCATGCAGCTGTCGCCCACCACGGCCGAACACGTCGCCCGCGGCATGGGTGACGCGGTCGGCATGATCCTCGACGGCGGCGCCTGCGCGTTCGGCATTGAATCGACTGTCGTTCGCATCAAGCCCGGCGAAACCCAACTGCTGCGTCCCGGCGCGATTCCCAGGCTGCTGATCGAGCAGGTGTTGGGGCACGCGGTGGTGGATGCGCAGGTGCCCACTGACGATGTACACGCCTCGCCGGGACAACACCCCCGGCACTACGCACCGCGTACGCCACTGATGCTCGCTCAGACCGGCCAGCGGCTGCCGCCGGGGCGCGGTGCGCTACTCGCCATCGATGCGCCCTTCCCGCCTCCGGCCTGCGATCTCATCCGCATGCCTGCCGGCGCGGAGCAGTACGCGCGCCAGCTGTATGCCGAGCTGCACCGTCTCGACGACGCGGGCTATGACTGGATTGCGGTGCAGACACCGCCTGCTTTGCCAGATTGGGCTGCAGTGCACGACCGCCTGCAGCGCGCGGCACATCCAGCTTGAGGCCGCTTCCAGTGCATGACAGTGAGCGCCGCTGACATGGATCTCCTGCTGCACGCCTCGCGCGTTCTGGGTGTCGACGGTTGGCTCGATGACGCCGCCGTCGGTGTGGCCGGCGGTCGCGTGGCCTGGCTCGGCCCTGCCCTGCATGCGCCCGCAGCGAAACAGGTCGTCGATCTCGGCGACTCGCTGCTGGCGCCTGGCTTTGTCGATCTGCAGGTCAACGGCGGTGGCGGCGTTCTTTTCAACCAGGACCGCAGCGTGGACGCACTGCGATGCATCGCTGCCGCGCATCGGAGGTTCGGCACCACGGCCCTGCTGCCCACCTTGATCAGCGACACGCGGCTGGCCATGCGCGAGGCCATCGAGGCTGCTCGTCGCGCCGTCGACGAAGGCGTGCCGGGTGTCATCGGCCTGCACCTGGAAGGGCCCTATCTGGCCGCGGAGCGCCGGGGTGTTCATCGCGCCGAGCACTTCCATTCGCCAGACAGTGAGGACATCGAGTGTCTGCTGACGCATGCCCTGCCCCATCTGCTGGTGACGCTGGCGCCCGAGGCCGTCTCGCTGTCCGCGATCACCCGCCTTGCCGAAGCCGGCATCCGGCTCTCGATGGGGCACACCGCAGCCAGTTTCGAGCAGGCCGAAGCCGCGATCAGTGCAGGAGTGCGCGGCGCGACCCATTTGTTCAACGCCATGCCGCCCTGGGCCGGCCGCGCACCCGGCGCGCTCGGCGCCAGCCTGCTGTCAGCCGAGACCTGGTGCGGCCTGATCGTGGATGGACATCACCTGCATCCTGCGAGCGTGAGGCTGGCAATGCGGATGAAGCCCGGTCGCTGCTTCCTGGTGACCGACGCCATGCCGCCGGTTGGCAGCGCACAAGAGGCCTTCGATCTCGATGGGCGCAGGGTTCTGCGTCGCGGCGATCGACTGGAGACCGAGGACGGCACGCTGGCCGGTGCCCTGCTCGATATGGCGAGCGCCATCAGGCGCTGTGTCCAACAGACGGGCGCGCCGCTCGAGGACGTCCTGCGCATGGCTTCGACCTGTCCTGCGGATTTCCTCGGCGCACCGGATTACGGGCGCATCGCCCCAGGGGCGCGCGCGGACCTTGTCGAGCTTTCTCCAGGCATCGAAGTGCGCTCGACGTGGATCGGCGGTCGGCGCGAGTTTGCCGCCTGAGATCAGGCCAGATACCGCCATCGCGGCGGTGATGCATCACCGCCAGGCGTCGAGCAACCAGTTCAATGCGATGCCGCAACGGTCCAACAGCATCGAGCTGACGCTTTGTTATGCGTGTAGCCAGAAAGGCAACGCACAAAAGAAAAGAGACCATGCTTGCGCATGGCCTCTTTGCTTGACGCTTGGCGTCCCCACGGGGATTCGAACCCCGGTCGCCTCCGTGAAAGGGAGGTGTCCTAGGCCTCTAGACGATGGGGACTAGGAAGGTGGTGGAGCCAGCCGGGATCGAACCGGCGACCTCTACAATGCCATTGTAGCGCTCTCCCAGCTGAGCTATGGCCCCACGTGCTGGAAAGACGCGCATCTTAGGGACGAAAATCGAAACCGTCAAGCAGGTTCGATGATCTTTTTTCTAGGCGGCGCTGCCCTCGTCCGCGAGCTTGCGCGGGCAGGCCTCGACAACGCGCAGGGTGAAGCGCGAATGGCCGCGCTCCTCGAGGTACTCCAGCCAGCGTCCGAGGAAACTGTTCATCCGCATACGCGCATCCACGAGCTCACGCGCGGCGCCGCGCAGACCGAGCAGATCCTCCCAACGCTGGCTGACTTCGCAGTGGGTGACTTCAGCCAGGCGCGCGTCGGTATAGACGCGAACCATCGCCGACGGGTCGCGGCGCCCACTGGTCGGATCGACCAGTCCGTACGTGAGGCGCAACTCCAGCGTATAGCTGTGGCGCTCGATCACTTCAAGCTGCAGCTCGATGCCATCGCTGGCGAGCGACCGGTAATGGCCTGGCGCGAGATCAAGCAAAGGAAACAGCCGCACCAGCCGCCAGTAGTTGTCGGCGTAGCGGTCCATGAGCTGGCCCAGGCGATTGGGCAGCGCGGTGACAGGCAGGACGGAGAGTCTGGACATGCGCCGGAGACTAGCACGCAGCCCGTGGCGTCCCGCGTGACCTTTGGGGGCCTGCGCGTCGCACTGAAAACAAACCGAGACGACCCGCGCGCCAGGCAAAGCAGCTTCGATTCAATCCCGAGGACTCGCGCTGTCGTGCGCGCGTAGCGGCCGATGCAGTGAGCGTCCGGCCCGATTCCCGCGAAAGGAAGCTCCCTTCCGTGCGGACTCAGTACAGCTGTCGCTCGATGCCCAGTGTCGACATCAGCTTGCTGGCGATCTCTTCGATCGAGGTGTGGGTGGTGCTGAGTACGGGCAGGTTCTCCTGCCGGAACAGCGCCTCGGCCTGTGCCACTTCGCTGCGGCAGGTTTCGATCTTCGCGTAGCGGCTGCCGGGCCGGCGCGCCTCGCGCACCTGGCGCAGGCGCTCGGGGTCGATGGTCAGGGCGAACAGCTTCTTTCGATAGGGGCGCAGACGCTTGGGCAGTTCCCTGCCCTCCAGGTCTTCCTCGGTCAGCGGGTAGTTCGCCGCCTTCACACCGAAGTGCAGGGCCAGATAGAGACAGGTCGGTGTCTTTCCCGAGCGGGAGACGCCGACGAGGATGACGTCGGCATCGTCGTAGTGCACATCGATGCCGTCGTCGTGGGTCAGCGCGTAATTCGTCGCGTTGATGCGCGCTTCGTAGGCGTTGTAATCGACCACCGCATGCGCCTTGTTGACCCGCGGCTGCCTCGGCTGGGCCAGCTCGGCTTCCAGCGGGCTGATGAAGGGCCTGAACACGTCGAGAATCAGAGCGCCGCTCTCGGCGATGATGTCGGTCAGCGTGCCGTCGACCACGGTGTTGACCACGATCGGGCGCTGGCCGCACAGCGCGCCGCGCTGACGGATGCGCTCGGCGGCCTGCTGTGCCTTGTCATAGGTGTCGACGAAGGGGATGCGCTGGGTGTCGAAGCTGACGCCCTCGAACTGGGTCAGCAGCGCATGGCCAATGGTTTCGGCGGTAATGCCGGTGCCGTCGGAGATGAAGAACACCGGGCGCTGCGAGCTCATCCGCTATCTCCTTGATTTCAGGTGCTTGCGTCGGACTGGACTGGAATTGGCCTTGTGCCGCCCTGACGCGGCCAGCATCATACGCGGCCTCTGCTGCCGCGCCGCAGCATTTGAAACAGATCACGCTTTCCATCCCCAAAGGAGCCCTCCCCTTGAACGCGCACGTGCTCTGGCTGCATGAGCTCCGCCTGTCCGACCTGGCCCAGGTCGGGGGCAAGAACGCCTCGCTCGGCGAGATGATTGGCCACCTGAGCGGTCTCGGCGTGTCGGTGCCCGGCGGCTTTGCGACCACGGCGTCGGCTTTCCAGGAGTTCATCCACGAGAACCAGCTCGCCGAGCGCATCCAGGCCAAGCTGGCGTCCTTTGACGTGGAAGACGTCGATGCGCTTGCGGCGGCCGGCCAGGAGATCCGCGGCTGGGTGATCGATGCGCCGCTGCCGAAGGCCCTGGATGCGGAGATTCGCAGCGCCTACGCGCGCCTCTGCGACGAAGCCGGCGCACAGGACGTCTCGGTGGCCGTGCGTTCCTCGGCCACCGCGGAAGATCTGCCCGACGCCAGCTTCGCGGGCCAGCAGGAGACCTTCCTCAATGTGGTTGGCGTCGACGCTGTCGTGCATCGGGTCAAGGAGGTCTTCGCCAGCCTCTACAACGACCGCGCCATCGCCTATCGCGTGCACCACGGCTTCAAGCACGAGGACGTGTTCCTGTCTGCCGGCGTGCAGCTGATGGTGCGTTCGGACATCGGCGCTTCGGGCGTGCTGTTCACTCTGGACACCGAGAGCGGCTTCCGCGATGCGGTGTTCGTGACGGCAAGCTATGGTCTTGGCGAGATGGTCGTGCAGGGCGCAGTCAATCCCGACGAGTTCTACGTCTACAAGCCGACCCTGCGTAGCGGCAAGCCGGCCGTGCTGCGCCGTCAGATCGGCGCCAAGCAGCAGCGCATGGTGTATTCGGATCAGCCCGGCGAGCGCGTGCGCATCGAGACCACACCCGAGGCGCTGCGCCGCAGCTTCTCGATCACTGACGCCGACGTCGAAGAGCTGGCTCGCCAGTCTCTGACCATCGAGGAGCACTACGGCCGTCCGATGGACATCGAGTGGGCCAAGGATGGCAACACCGGCAAGCTCTACATCGTGCAGGCGCGCCCGGAGACCGTGAAGTCGCGTGCCCGCGCCACCCAGATCGAGCGCTTCCATCTGTCCGGCAAGGCCGACGTGCTGGCGCAGGGGCGTGCCATCGGCCACAAGATCGGAAGCGGAACGGCCAAGGTGATCCGCTCGCTCAAGGACATGAATCGCGTCGAGCCCGGCGACGTGCTGGTCGCCGACATGACCGACCCCGACTGGGAGCCGGTGATGAAGCGCGCTTCGGCGATCGTCACCAACCGCGGCGGCCGCACCTGCCATGCCGCGATCATCGCGCGCGAGCTGGGCGTGCCGGCGGTCGTCGGCTGCGGCGATGCCCTGGATCGCATACCGGATGGCGCACGCGTCACGGTGAGCTGCGCCGAAGGCGATACCGGCCTGATCTACGACGGTGAGCTGGCCTTCGAGCGTATCGTCACCGATCTCGAGAACATGCCCCCTGCCCCGCTCAAGATCATGATGAACGTGGGCAACCCCGAGCGCGCCTTCGATTTCGCGCAGCTGCCGCACCAGGGCATCGGCCTCGCGCGTCTTGAGTTCGTCATCGCACGCCAGATCGGCGTGCATCCCAAGGCGCTGCTGGAGTACGCCAAGCAGCCGGCCGACATCAAGGCCAGGATCGACGAACTGTCCGCCGGGTACGCCGACCCGGTGAGCTTCTACGTCGAGCGCCTGGCCGAGGGCATCGCCACGCTCACGGCGGCCTTCGCGCCGCATCCGGTGATCGTGCGCCTGTCGGACTTCAAGTCGAACGAGTACGCCAACCTCATCGCCGGCACCCAGTACGAGCCGCACGAAGAGAATCCGATGATCGGTTTCCGCGGCGCCAGCCGCTATGTCGATCCGAGCTTCCGCGACTGCTTCGCGCTCGAGTGCCGGGCCATGAAGAAGGTCCGCGACGAGATGGGTCTGAGCAATGCCTGGGTGATGATCCCCTTCGTGCGCACGCTGGAGGAAGGCCGCAAGGTCATCGAGGTGCTGGAGGAGAACGGCCTGAAGCGTGGCGAGAATGGCCTCAAGATCATCATGATGTGCGAGCTGCCCTCGAACGCCCTGCTGGCCGAGGAGTTCCTGGAACTGTTCGACGGCTTCTCGATCGGCTCGAACGACCTGACCCAGCTCACCCTCGGCCTGGACCGCGATTCCGGCATCGTCGCGCATCTGTTCGACGAGCGCGACGCGGCGGTCAAGAAGCTGCTGTCGATGGCCATCCGCACCGCGCGCGCCAAGGGCAAGTACATCGGCATCTGCGGCCAGGGCCCGTCGGATCATCCGGACCTGGCCGAGTGGCTGCTCGACCAGGGCATCGAATCGGTGTCGCTGAACCCGGACACCGTGGTCGATACCTGGCTGCGCTTGGCGAAGCATAAGGGCGCCTGACGGCGCCCTTGGGATTGGGGATTCGGGATTCGGGATTCGCGGAAGCCGCGCGCTTCGTCCCAGATGCCTCTGCCTCAACCAGCGCTTTTCGGAGGGCCCGCATGCGTGGGCCCTCCGCGTTTGCAGGCCGCCCTAAGCGCGACGTGCGGCGGGCCACCTCGCACCCACGAGTCTCGCCGCAACCCGCTCCTTCAAATCCCGAATCCCCAATCCCGAATCCCGGCCTTCAGGCCACTCTGTAATTCACCGGCCCCAGCAGGTCGATGCCGCACTCCAGCTGCTCCAGCCAGCTGAGGAAGTCACCGATCGCAGCGCCCCGCATCGGCAGGCCGTGCTGCGGCACGATCATGGCGGGCTTGAGCTTTCGGACCATGCCAGCCCACAGCCGGCAAACGCGATTGCCGGCCATGTAGCGACGATGGAAGCCCTCCATGCGGCCCACCATGGAGGCGAAGTCCTCATACGGCAGGTAGGGCGTACCGGCCGACACCATGGATGAGCCGACATCGCCCGAGAACAGGATGCGGCTGACCGGATCCCAGAAGCTCAGATTGCCGACCGAATGCAGGAAGTGCGCGGGCAGCGCGCGGATGTGGCTGCTGCCCATCGGGATCTCCATGCCCTCGTCGGGCACCAGGAGATAGCGGTCGCCGCCGGCGCCCTTCTGGTAGTGCGGCACGCTGTGCGGGATGAAGCGCCCCCACAGTTTCGAGCACACGATCGTGCAGTCGCTGTACATCAGCCAGCGATCCACCGAACCGATGATGTCCGGATCCTGGTGGCTGGCGAGGATGTAGGTGAGGTCACGGGTCTGCACATAGCGCGACACCGCCAGATTGAGCGGGGTGTAGAGCAGCGCACCGCCCGGGTCGATCAGCGCCGAGTGGCTGCCGTGCACCACCAGGAACTGATTCGCCTGCACGCCATCGTCGCCGCGCACCAGGTCGGGAAACACCACGCACTTGTGCTCAGAGGTGCTGAACAGCTCGACAGCCATGGACGCGCTCCGGAATCGATTGAGCGCGGAGTCTAGGCAGCCGGGAAGATCGCACCTTGATCAGACGCAAGCTCGCCGAGTTCGATTCAAGAACGCGGGCGGCTTGCGAGCACGGACCTGTCGTTCAGTCCTCGATGAAACGCACTCGGCGGGTGATGCCGCAGGCGAGCTCGTAGCCCAGGGTGCCGGCGCTCGCGGCCACCGTTTCCACCGGCAGGCCCCTGCCCCAGGCGACGACGGGTGTGCCTACCTCGGCCTCGGGCAAGGCATCGAGATCCACCGCCATCAGATCCATGGACACCCGGCCCACGGTGCGGGTCAAGGCGCCACCGACCCAGACCGGCGTGCCCGAGCCTGCGTGGCGCGGATAGCCGTCGCCGTAGCCGATCGCGGCAATGCCGATGCGCATGGCAGATGGCGTGACAAAGGCCCCGCCATAGCCGATCGCCGCACCGGCCTCGACCTGCTTCACCGAGATCAGGCGGGTCGACAGGGTCATGGCAGGCGCAAGGCCCAGATCAAGTCCGGACTGGCCCTCGACGGCCGAGAGCCCGTACAGCGCGCCGCCCGGGCGTACCCAGTGCCGATGGGCCTCGGGCCAGCCCAGCACGCCTGCCGAGTTCGACAGCGAATGCTCTCCGGGCAGTCCCGCGACGGCGGCGTCGAACCTGCGCATCTGCTCGCGCGTCGCCGCCGAGCTGAATTCATCCGAGCGCGCGAAATGGGTCATCAGCACGATGTCGTCGTGGACGCCCGTGAACGCGCGCAGGCGTGCATGCACTTCGGCGGCGTCCGTCGCGGGAAAGCCCAAACGGTGCATGCCAGTGTCCAGCTTGAGCCAGGTGCGGATCGGGGAGCCGCCCGGGTCCGATTCCAGCAGCTGCAGCTGGCTGGGATGGTGGATGACCGCATCCACCTGCAGGCGCCGCAGCAGCGCGAGGTCGTCCGGCTCGTCCGGCCCGGAGAGCAGCACGATGCGCTGCGACAACCCGGCTGCGCGCAGGCGCTCGGCATCTGAGAGCGCCGCCACGCCGAAGGCATCCGCCCCCTGCAGGGCGCGCGCCACGCGCTCCAGGCCGTGGCCGTAGCCATCCGCCTTGACCACCGCCATCACCTTGCTGCCCGGGGCTCGGCGCCGGATCAGCTGCAGGTTGTGGCGGAGCGCGTCGGTGTGGATGGTGGCCGAGGTCGCCCGGCTCACTCGAAGCTCCCCGCGTAGCCTCCGGAGGCGAGGTTGTCGAAGCGGGTGTACTTGCCGTGGAAGGCCAGTTTGACCGTTCCCGTCGGGCCGTGGCGGTGCTTGCCGATGATGATCTCGGCCACGCCCTTCTCGCCGGATTCCGGGTGGTAGTACTCGTCGCGGTAGATGAAGACGATCATGTCGGCGTCCTGCTCGATGGCGCCGGACTCGCGCAGGTCGGCCATCACGGGGCGCTTGTCGGTGCGGCTTTCCAGCGAGCGGTTCAACTGCGAGAGGGCGATCACAGGCACGTTCAGCTCCTTGGCAAGAGCCTTCAGGCTGCGCGAGATTTCTGAAATTTCGGTGGCGCGGTTCTCGCGATTGCCCGGCACCTGCATCAGCTGCAGGTAGTCGATCACGATCAGGCCAAGGCCATGCTCGCGCGCCAGGCGGCGGCAGCGTGCCCGCAGCTCAGTGGGCGACAGCGCCGGCGTGTCATCGATGAAGATCTTGGCTTCCGACAGCATGGTGATCGCGTGCGTCACCCGGCTCCAGTCCTCGTCCTCGAGCTGGCCGGTGCGCAGCGACTGCTGGTTGACGCGGCCCAGCGAGGAGATCAGACGGAAGGCCAGCTGCGAGGCCGACATTTCCATCGAGAACACGGCCGCCGGCTTCTTGGTCTTGAGCGCCGCGTACTCCGCGACGTTGAGCGCAAACGAGGTCTTGCCCATCGCCGGACGTGCGGCAAGGATGATCAGGTCAGAGGGCTGCAGTCCCGCGGTGTGCTCGTCGAAGTCGATGAAGCCGCTGGGCAGGCCGGTGATCTTGCCCTGGTTCTGGTAGCGCTCCTGCAGGACGCGGAAAGCGTCCTTGACCGCCGCGCGCATGCTCTGGAAGCCCTGGCGCCCACGGCTGCCGGCCTCGGCGATGCGGAACACCTGCTGTTCGGCGACTTCCAACAGCTCGCGCGCAGGGCGGCCCGCCGGCTGGTAGCCGTCATTGGCGATGTTGGTGCCGATGTCGATCAGCTGCCGCAGCACCGATTTCTCGCGCACGATCTCTGCGTAAGCGGCGATGTTGGCGGCGCTGGGCGTGGTGCTGGCCAGCTCGACGATGTAGGCGCCGCCGCCGACCAGCTCGCTCTCGCCCTGGCTGTCGAACCATTCGCCCAGGGTCACCGCATCGCAGGGCTGGCCCTTCTCCGCGAGCTGGCCGATCGCTCGAAAGATCAGCTGGTGGTCGCGGCGGTAGAAGTCTTCCTCGGTGAGCTTGTCGGCGACCTTGTCCCAGGCTTCGCCGGACAGCATGAGGCCGCCCAGGACCGCCTGCTCGGCATCCACCGAGTGTGGCGGCACGCGCAGGCCGTCGGTGCGCTCGTCATGCGAGGGGAAACTGCGTTCGGGCTTGCGCCCGGGAAAGACTGCGGCCATGGGCTTGGGATGCTCTGCGGCGGATGCGCCGGAAGGGCGCAGCACGCGGACCGAGGATCATACGGAAGCTCAGGACCGCGCCGTTGCGCATAAGACTGTGGATAAGCTGGGCACATCTCAGGATCTGAGACAGGGAGACGTGCGGGGCTGCCCTGCCCTCCGCGACCTCGACCGCGCCTGGGCGCGAGGGCTGCAACCGCAGGAGCGCCAAGACCGGGCCCAACGAAAACGGGCGCCTCGCGGCGCCCGTTTCGGATCACGCGATGCTTGAAGCCTGATCAGGCTTCCGGCACCACGATGACCTTGACCGTCGCTTCGACGTCGGCGTGCAGGTGCACGACCAGGTCGAACTCGCCGACGCGGCGGATCGGGCCTTCGCCCATCACCACTTCGCTCTTCTCCAGCGGCAGGCCGGCAGCGGTGAAGGCCTCGGCGATGTCGCGCGGGCCGACCGAGCCGTACAGCTTGCCTTCGGTCGAGGCGTTGGCGGCGATCGTGACGCTCGCGCCTTCAAGACGCTCGCGACGGGCTTCGGCACCCGCCGACAGCTCGCGCGCGCGGGCTTCGTACTCGGCGCGGCGCGCCTCGAACTCGGCGACATTGGCGGCGGTAGCCGGCACGGCCTTGCCCTGGGGAACCAGGAAATTGCGGCCATAGCCGGGCTTCACGTTGACCTGGTCGCCCAGGTTGCCGAGGTTGGTGACTTTCTGCAGCAGAACAAGCTTCATTGGGTGCTCCTGATCGTTAGCGGCGCTCTTGATGTCGCCGCAGCCCTTGGGCTGTCCGATGGATGGGTGAGCAGGCCGGGGCGCAGGCGCCCCGGCACGGGCTCATCAGTGGTTGTCGCAGTACGGAATCAAGGCCAGGAAGCGCGCGCGCTTGATCGCGGCAGCCAGCTGGCGCTGGTACTTGGCCTTGGTGCCGGTGATGCGCGAGGGCACGATCTTGCCGGTCTCGGTGATGTACTGGCGGAGGGTGTTGAGATCCATGTAGTCGATCTCGGTGATGCCCTCGGCGGTGAACTTGCAGAACTTGCGGCGGCGGAAGAACTTGGACATTTCGATAGGCTCCGGGGCTTAGACGGCTTCTTCGCTGGCGCGCTCGGCGCCGACGGACTCACCTTCGGAATCGTCGTCGCGACGACGGCGCTCGGGCTTCTCGTCCTTGCTCTTCAGGATCAGCGAGGCCTCGGTGACCGGACCCTCGCGGCTGATCACCAGGTGACGCAGCACCGCATCGTTGAAGCGGAAGCCCGCGACCAGCTCGTCGAGCACGGCCTGCGAGATTTCCACGTTCATCAGCACGTAGTGGGCCTTGACCAGGTTCTCGATCGGGTAGGCCAGCTGGCGACGACCCCAGTCTTCGAGGCGGTGAATGGCGCCCTTGTCGTTCTCGATCAGCGTCTTGTAACGCTCGATCATCGCCGGGACCTGTTCACTCTGGTCCGGATGGACCATGAACACGATTTCGTAATGACGCATGGATGACTCCTTGTGGATGACGCTCCGGCGCTCGCCGGCGCGAAAGCCTCCCGCCGGCGGCGGTGAGGCAAGGTTGCCCGCGCAGGGCGCAGGCAAGCCGCGCACGATAGCGCAAGCGCTTGAGGCTGGCAAGAATGGGCGCGAGTCGCGGCGTGCCGCCGCCCTGCGTCCTAGTCCGCGGTAGTGAAACTCTCGCCGCAGCCACAGGCCGCTGCTGCCTGCGGGTTGCGGAAAGCGAACTGCTGGTTCAAGCCCTGGCGCACGAAATCGATCTCAGTGCCTTGGACCAGCGGCAGGCTCTGGGCGTTGATCAGTACTTTCACGCCGTCCTGCTCGACCACGGTGTCGTCGGCGTGGATCTCGCGCGCCACGTCCACGGTGTAACCCCAACCGGAGCAGCCGGTGCGCTTGACGCCAAATCGCAGTCCGAGGCTGCCGGGCTCGCGCTCGACGTACTGGCGGACCCGTTCGACGGCGGCGGCGGTCAGGTGGATACCCATGGATTGATTCCTTGTCTGCTGAAGCCGGAACGCCCGGCGCATCGAATGCCGGACCTTCCGCTATGATTGCGGGCTGTCTGCAAGCTTGCAAATCCTTTTCCCAGCGGTGTTCAAGAGGAAGTCATGACGGTGCTCAGCGTGGTGGACGCCCTGCAGGGCGATGAATATGTCGGCCAGGTCGTCAGCGTGCGCGGCTGGGTCCGCACCCGGCGCGATTCCAAAGCCGGGCTGAGCTTCGTCAACGTCTCGGACGGCAGCTGTTTCGATCCCATCCAGGTGGTGGCGCCGGCGGAGCTTTCCAACTACGAATCGGAAGTGAAGCATCTCACCGCCGGCTGCGCTGTGATCGCCAGCGGCGAGCTGGTTCCCTCCGCGGGCCAGGGCCAGCGTTTCGAACTCAAGGCCGAGCGCATCGAGGTGGTCGGCTGGGTGGAGGATCCGGAGACCTACCCGATCCAGCCCAAGCCGCATTCGCTGGAGTTCCTGCGCGAGGTCGCCCACCTGCGCCCGCGGACCAATCTGTTCGGCGCGGTCACCCGCATCCGCCACTGCCTCGCGCAGGCGGTGCACCGCTTCTTCCATGAGAACGGCTTCTACTGGATCAACACGCCGATCGTCACGACTTCGGATGCCGAAGGCGCCGGCCAGATGTTCCGCGTGTCGACGCTGGACCTTGCCAACCTTCCGCGCACCGACAAGGGCGCGATCGACTTCAGCCGCGACTTCTTCGGCAAGGAAGCCTTCCTGACCGTGTCGGGCCAGCTGAACGTCGAGGCCTATTGCCTCGCGCTCAGCAAGGTCTACACCTTCGGCCCGACCTTCCGCGCCGAGAACTCCAACACCACCCGCCACCTGGCCGAGTTCTGGATGATCGAGCCCGAGATCGCCTTCGCCGATCTCAACGACGACGCCAACCTGGCTGAGGCCTTCCTCAAGTACCTGTTCCGTGCGGTGCTGGAAGAGCGTGGCGATGATATGGCCTTCATCGCCGAGCGGATCGAGAAGACCGCGATCAGCCGCCTGCAGAACTTCATCGACGCGCCCTTCGAACGCATCGACTACAGCGAGGCGATCACGCTGCTGCAGAAATCGGGCCGCAAGTTCGACTTCCCCGTCGAGTGGGGCCTCGACCTGCAGACCGAGCACGAGCGCTGGCTCACCGAAGAGCACGTTGGCCGCCCCGTGGTGGTGATGAACTACCCCGAGCACATCAAGGCCTTCTACATGCGGCTGAATGACGATGGCCGCACCGTGGCCGCGATGGACGTGCTGGCACCGGGCATCGGCGAGATCATTGGCGGCAGCCAGCGCGAGGAGCGCCTCGACCTGCTCGACAAGCGCATGGCCCAGTTCGGCCTCGATCCCGCGCACTACCAGTGGTATCGGGATTTCCGCCGCTACGGCACCGTGCCCCACGCGGGCTTCGGCCTCGGCTTCGAGCGGCTGGTGGTCTACACCTGCGGGCTGTCCAACATCCGCGATGCCATCCCCTACCCGCGCGCACCGGGCCAGGCGGAGTACTGAGGCCGGCGATGGACATCCTCAGCATGTTCCTGCTGCTGCTGGTGACCGGCATCGGATTGTCAGGTGCGACCGGCTACCTGATCTTCGGGCCGCTGGCGTACCGCCACCTGCAGGACCGCAAGGCCACCGTGGGCGGGCACGCGTTTTCGCCGGCCTATCTGGGTTTCCTGCTGCAGGGCCGCTTCCGCGCGCTGCAGGATCGCAATCTCAACGGCTTGGCGACGCCGGCCCAGGTGCTGCTGTGGTGCGCGATCTTCGGCATCGTCGGCGCCGTCGTGCTGCTGCTGGTGCTGTGAACGCGGAATGGAGGGAGGCTGCACGATGAGCACGGATGAAAGCGCGATCGCCCGCCAGTGGTGGGTCGCCAGCCTGGGCAAGACCCTCATCTGGGCGCGCCTTGACCTGCTTTCGGAGGGCACTGCGCGGGTGCTCGATTGCGACGGCCGGCACGTCGCCTACGACAGCGAGGAGTCCGCGCGCGCCGCGCTGCTCGACGCCGAGTTCCGGGCCTACGACGGGCTTGACGCCGAGGATGCTGAAAGCCTCGGCTTCTCGCTGGAGGCCGTGCAGCCACCGACCGCCGATACCGATGAAGCCCTGCGCGAACTGATGGTGCAGCAGCTCGGCAAGCACTGAACGTTTTCGTCCAGCACACAGCGTCGCTGTCCTGCGCTGCGAATCGCTGCCAAGCAAAGGGCCGCCCGAGGGTGGCCCTTTGCTTAGGGCAACGCTGAAGAATTCAGCGTTGTCGCGCGCCATGGAGGGCGCGCCTGCGGAGCGAGCACGTCAGTGCTTGATCCAGCCAAAGCGAGTCAGGACCTGTGCCGGACTCGCGACGACTGATCAAGGCCAGGATGGACTTGATCAGTGTTGCCTTGGCACATCCTGCAGGTTCCCTCAGAGATCGCGAGCCACGCGGAAGCCCAGGCGCGCATTGGTCGTGGTCGGCGAGGCGGTCAAGCGGAAGGCCGAGCGCGCCTGGTCCGGCGAGCTGGCCCAGGAGCCGCCGCGGATCACCCGGCGGTTGCAGCCCGCGTTGACCCAGGCCGAGCCGTCAGTGGGCGCACGCTGGAAGTTGTCGTGCCAGCAGTCCTCCACCCACTCGGAGACGTTGCCGTTGATGTCGTGGATGCCGAAGCGGTTGGCTTCGTAGCTGCGGATCGGCGCTGGGCCCCAGTAGCCGTCCGAGTAGTCGGGGAACGCGTTGACCCAGTTGCGACGGGTGTCGCTGCGATCGCCATCGCCGGTGAGGTTGCCAACCAGGCGCGTCGGGTTGCCCTCGCCCCAGGGGTAGCGGGTCTGCGTGCCGGCACGGAGCACATACTCGAACTCGGCTTCCGAGGGCAGGCGATAGGTCTTTCCGGTCTGCTGCGAAAGCCAGTCCGCATAGGCTTTGGCGTCGACCCAGGAGACGTGGATGACCGGCATCTCGGCGGCCGCGCTGCGGCCATTGTGGTCGCTCTGCCAGGTCACCCCGCTGCGCGCGGTCATGCTGCCGCTGCGCTCATCGTAGATCGTCGAACTGCCGTTCTGCACCGAGCTGGGCGTGTAGCCGGTGGCGTTCACAAACGCGCGGAACTGGCCGACCGTGACTTCCGAGCGCGCGAGCGCGAAGCCCCGCTGGATGCGAACCTGGAACCGCGGCCCCTCATTGCCCTTGCGGTCGGGCTCGTTCTCCGGGGAGCCCATCTGGAAGCTGCCGACGGGAATCACCACCAGCTCGGGTGCGGTGCCGCCGCCCGCGAGCGGATCGCTGATGCTTTGGCCGGGCCTGAGCGAGGCGTAGCTGCGGGCGTTCTCGATGGCGACTCGCAGCTGTTCGGCGCCATCACTGCCTGCCGATTCGGGGTCCAGTTCGCCCAACAACCGCTGCGCCTCGTCGAGATTGCCGGCCTCAAGTGCTGCATTGCCCTGCTGCAGCAGTTCGCGGGCGCGCTGCTCGCGCAGCTCGACCACCCGAGCACTGGCATCCTGGACGGCTTCGGAGCCCGGGGCGACGCGTCCGGCGTCCGCGAGCATGCGTTCGGAGTCCGAGAAGTTGCCGGATTCCGCCGCCGTGGCAGCGCGCTCGACCAGCAAGCGTTCCACTCGGGCCAGTCCTTCCTGGGCGCCCGAGTTGTTCGGATCGCCCCGCAGGATCTGCCGGTAGATCTCGGACGCGTTGTCGCCTTCCGGCGCCACCAGCTGCCCTGCCTGTTCCAGCCGCTGCGCTTCCGCGAGCAGGGTCGCCACTTCGCGGCCTGACTCCAGCTTGGCACGCAAGGATGCCAGGCCCGGATTGTCCGGGCGCAAGGGCCCGACCACGCCAGCGATACGCACGGCCTCGTTGAAGCGCGCCTGCGCGAAAGCCTGCTCGCCGCGTTCCAACAGGGCGGTAACGACGCGGTCGATGCCTGCCCTGCCCTCGGCGTTGTCGGGTTCGTTCTGCAGCACGGCCGTGAACAGTGCCAAGGCGCTGTCCTCGCCCTGGTCCAGCCGACCCGCCGCGAGTGCGCGATCCGCATTGGCCAGCGTCTCCGCAACGTTGAAGTTGGGCAGCGGCGCGTACTCGGGCGTCCACTCCTGGGCCACGGTGGCGTCCATCAGGCGGCGGCGCATGCCGCTGCCGGCCTCGCCATCGGTCGAATCAGGCTCGGCTTCGGTGGCTGCAGCGCTGGACTGCGCAGACTCAGCCACGGCGGGCTGCTGCCCCTGCGGCTCTGCACCGCCGCACCCCCCCAGCAACAGCACGAGCGCGGCCATGCCGCCGCCCTTGGAGATGAAACCCTTCGACACTCTTCCTCCTCCCCGCCCCTGTGCGGGATTGTTGGATCGGCGGGGCGCGTCATCGGCCCCGGCTTCACGCCGTTCTGATACGGCCGACCCGCGATCTTGCGGGCCCCGCGCCCCGGATGAGCGTGATGGAGTTCAAAGGATGCGGGCAAAGCGGCTATCGTTGCGGCTTCTTTGTGCCGGAATCCGAGCGAATGAAGTGGATCGACAGCCCCGCGGATGCGAGCTGCCTGCAGGACTGGCATGAGGCCGGGCCGGTGGCGATGGACACCGAGTTCATGCGCGAGAAGACCTTTTACCCGGAGCTGGCACTGGTCCAGCTCGGGCGCCCCGGAGACGTCCTGCTGCTGGATGCCCCGCGGCTGGGCCGGCTGCCGGCGATGGTCGCGCTGCTGCAGGCGTCCTGCCTCAAGGTCATGCACAGCGCCAGCGAAGACCTGCAGGCCCTGCACCACGCCTATGGCGTGCTGCCGGCGCCGCTGTTCGACACCCAGGTGGCTGCAGGCCTGGTGGGCCTCGATCCCTCGATGAGCTACCAGAAGCTCGTCGCCGAGCTGTGCGGCGTCCCGCTCGAGAAGGGCGAAACCCGCTCCGACTGGCTGCGCCGTCCCCTGAGCGAAGCCCAGCTGCACTACGCCGCCGATGATGTGCGCTATCTGCTGGAACCGCATGCGGAACTGGCTCGCCGGCTCGAAGCGCTGGGCCGCCGCACATGGTTGGACGAGGACTGCCAGCGCGCGATCGAGCAGGCCGTAGGCGCCGATGATCCGCATCCGCATCTCGCCGTGCGCCCGGCACAGGGGCTTCCGCGCGGCCAGCAGGCCCGATTGCGTCGACTGCTGCGCTGGCGCGACGGACAGGCGCGTGCCGGCAACCGTCCTCGCAGCTGGGTGCTCGATCCGGGTCTCGCGCTTGATCTGGCTCAGCGAGCCCCACTGGACCGTGGCGCTTTCGAACAGCTGCTGGACCGCAATCCCAAGTCCCCGCGCAAGCGCCGCGATGAGCTGTTCGAACTGGTCAACGCCGAGCCGAGCGCAGAAGAATTGGACATCCCGCTGGCCGAGTTGCCGGATCCGCAGGAGCGAGATCAGCTGCGACGCCTGCAGCAGGCGGTGACATCGATTGCCGCTGCGCTTGGCATCCATGAGTCGGTACTGGCCTCGCGCAAGCATCTCGAAACCCTCCTCCGTGAGGGGCGTTGGTCAAGTCATCTGTCCGGCTGGCGTCGCGGTCTGCTGGAGTCGAAGCTGGTGCCGCTGCTGCCGGAGTCGCGGCGCGCCGCCGCGGCTGGCTGAGCGAACTGGTGTCGCCTCGGAAGCGTTGGCCGGGCCTCTTGGCAGCCGTCGGGGCAGCGTCTATCATGCGGCGCTCGTGGGGCGGTAGCTCAGCTGGGAGAGCGCTGCGTTCGCAATGCAGAGGTCGGGAGTTCGATCCTCCTCCGCTCCACCAGAACAGAAACAAAAAAGGCCACCGTTCGCGGTGGCCTTTTTTGTTTTCCCGGTTTGTTTCCCCGGGTCCGGCACGGCACCGTGCCCATCCTGGCGCCCCCGGCGCGATTCGAACGCACGACCTTCCCCTTAGGAGGGGGACGCTCTATCCAGCTGAGCTACGGGGGCTTGGGCCGCGGATTCTGCCATGCCGCGTCACCTCGCGGCGACCTCGGCAAGGGCGACCGGTGGGGCCTGTAGTAAACTGTCAACTCAGTCGCGCCCGCTCGGGCTGCAGACACTCTCTCGCTTCCTCGCAGGTATTCCGCATGAGCTCCCAGCTGCTGCAGGCCCTTGGCCTGTCCGCCGTCAATTCCGGCACCTATCTTGGCAATGGCGAATGGTCGACCACTACCGACGCCGGTGTGCTGCAGTCGATCAATCCGACCACCAACGAACTGATCGCTGAAGTGCATGCGAGCAGCGAGGCCGACTACGAAACCGTGATCGCGCGCGCGCAGGCCGCCTTCAAGGTCTGGCGCACCACCCCTGCCCCGCGTCGCGGCGAAGCCGTTCGCCTGTGCGGTGAGGCGCTGCGCCGCCACAAGGACGCGCTGGGCTCGCTGGTCGCGCTGGAGATGGGCAAGAGCAAGCCCGAGGGCGATGGCGAGGTCCAGGAAATGATCGACATCGCCGACTTCGCGGTCGGCCAGAGCCGCATGCTCTACGGCTATACCATGCACTCCGAGCGCCCGGGCCACCGAATGTACGAGCAGTACCATCCGCTCGGCCTGGTCGGCATCATCAGCGCCTTCAACTTCCCGGTGGCGGTCTGGGCTTGGAACTCGTTCCTCGCGGCGATCTGCGGCGACATCTGCATCTGGAAGCCGTCCAACAAGACGCCGTTGACCGCGATCGCCTCGATGAAGATCTGCAATGAGGCCCTGCGCGAAGCCGGGTTCCCGGACATCTTCTTCCTGATCAACGACGCGGGCATCGAACTGGCCCAGCGCTTCGTTGACGACCGCCGCATTCCGCTGATCAGCTTCACGGGTTCGACCGAAGTCGGCCGCACCGTCGGCGAGCGCGTGGCGCGCCGCATGGGCCGCAGCCTGCTGGAGCTGGGCGGCAACAACGCCATCATCCTCGACGAAACGGCCGACCTGAAGCTGGCCGTGCCCGGCATCGTGTTCGGTGCGGTCGGTACCGCCGGGCAGCGCTGCACCACCACCCGCCGCCTGCTGGTGCACGAATCGATCTACGACTCCGTGCTGGCGACGCTTGTGAAGGCCTACAAGCAGGTCGAGGGCAAGATCGGCGACCCCACCGACCCGGCCAACCTGATGGGCCCGCTGAACAGCCGCGGCGCCGTGCAGCAGTTCCTGGCGGCGATCGAGAAGGCCAAGGCCAACGGCGGCAAGGTCGAAACCGGTGGTACCGCGATCGATCGCCCTGGCAACTTCGTGCTGCCGACCATCATCACCGGGCTGAAGAACAGCGACGAGGTCGTGCAGCACGAGACCTTTGCGCCGATTCTCTACGTCATGAAGTTCAAGACCCTGGACGAGGCCATCGAGATGCAGAACGGCGTGCCGCAGGGTCTGTCGTCCTCGATCTTCACCCAGAACCTGAAGGCAGCCGAGCAGTTCCTGTCGGCGGCCGGCTCGGACTGCGGCATCGCCAACGTCAATATCGGCACTTCGGGTGCCGAGATCGGCGGTGCCTTCGGCGGCGAGAAGGAGACCGGCGGCGGTCGCGAATCCGGCTCAGACGCCTGGAAGGTGTACATGCGCCGGCAGACCAACACGATCAATTATTCGGACGCCCTACCTCTGGCACAGGGCATTCGCTTCGACATCTAGTGAGCTTGGCGGCGCGGTCGTAGTCGACCATGCCGCCCTCTTGGCGCCGGGTATTGGGGAGTACACGGCAGCGAGGGATCCGGGCTCTGTTTTCCGCTTCAATGGGGATGGCAGCAGGCGCGACACCGGTGGCCTTGCGGGCTCCGGGTCACGGCGGTCGCCCCGTTTACCGATCCAGGATCCAGCCTCCCCATGTACAGCTTTGCCCGCCCCCTGCTGATGATGATGGACGCCGAACGCGCCCATGACCTCGCCCTGTCGGGGCTGTCGGCCATGTACCGGATGGGTCTCAATCCGCTGGTTGCGCAGCGCTCCAAGCCAATGCCGGTCAAGCTGTGGGACATCGAGTTCCCGAATCCGGTCGGCCTTGCCGCGGGGCTCGACAAGAACGGCAGCCACATCGACGCTCTCGGCGCACTGGGCTTCGGCTTCATCGAGATCGGCACGACCACGCCGCGTCCGCAGGAAGGCAACCCCAAACCGCGGATGTTCCGGCTGCGCTCGCATGCGGCGGTGATCAACCGAATGGGCTTCAACAACGCCGGCGTCAACGCGCTGCTGGCGAACGTCGAGCGCAGCCGCTTCCGCGGCGTGCTCGGCATCAATATCGGCAAGAACAAGGACACGCCCAACGAGCGTGCCTTCGACGACTACCTGTACTGCCTGGAGCGCGTCTATCCGGCGGCCAGCTATGTCACGGTGAACATCTCCTCACCCAATACCGCCGGCCTGCGCGACCTGCAGGGGGCCGATGAACTGCATCGCCTCCTGAGCCAGCTGCGTGAGGCGCAGGAGCGGCTGGCGGCCAAGCATCGCCGACATACGCCGATCCTGATCAAGGTCGCCCCCGATCTCAGCGATGAGCAGATCGAGCGCATGGGCCTGATCCTGGCCGCGGCGCGGGTAGACGGCGTGATCGCCACCAACACCACGGTCGATCGCCTGCCCGTGGAAGGCCATCCGCTGGCGAACGAGGCGGGCGGCCTGTCCGGCCGGCCGCTCTATGGTCGCTCCACCTGGGTGCTGCGCCATCTGCGCTCGCACCTGCCCGCCTCGATCCCGCTGATCGGCGTTGGTGGCATCCACACCGGCGCCGACGCCGTTGGCAAGATCACCGCAGGCGCGAACCTCGTGCAGCTGTATACCGGCTTCGTGTACCGCGGCCCGATCCTGATCCGGCAGTGCGTGGAAGCCATCCGTCGCCGCCGCGAGCAGCCGGTGCGCGGCCTGTCGAGATGAGCTCAGGCGTCCTCTGGCAGTCGGATGTGCCGCTGCAGTCTCTGAATACCTTCGGCGTGAAGGCGCTGGCGCGGCGCTTCTGCCGCGCCAGCAGCGAAGCCGAGCTGAAGGCTGCCGCCGCCGACTGTCGCGATCGCGGCGAGGTACCGCTGATCCTTGGCGGCGGCAGCAACCTGTTGATCGTCGCCGATCTCGAGGTGCCGGTGATCCAGCCGCAGCTGCGCGGCATGTCGGTGAACGCCCTCAATCATGAGCTGAGCGAAGTGGAAGTGGCCGCAGCCGAGCCTTGGGACGCGGTGGTCCGATTCGCCTGCGAACACCGCCTCTGGGGTATCGAGAACCTTGCATTGATTCCCGGCGCGGCCGGCGCGGCGCCGGTGCAGAACATTGGCGCCTATGGCGTCGAGCTCAAGGACTCGCTGGCCTGGGTCGACGCGCTCGACCTGCACGACGGCTGCGTCCAGCGCATGGGCGCGGAGCGCCTGGCGCTCGCCTATCGCGACAGCCGCTTCAAGCAGGAGCCGGGCCGTTGGGTGATCCTGCGCCTTGGCCTGCATCTGCGGTCTGTCGCCCGCCCGCGACTTGACTACGCGGGCTTGCGCGAGGCCCTTGGTGAGCCAGTCGCACTCACCCCGGAGGACGTTGCCGAGGCGGTGCGCGGCATCCGCCGCCGCAAGCTGCCGGATCCGGCCGTGCTCGGCAATGCCGGCAGCTTCTTCAAGAACCCCGAGGTCGCGTGGACACGCGCCGAGGCGCTGCGCGGCGAGTTCGCCGATCTGCCCCTGTTCCCCGGCAGTCGAGCCGGCCTGTCCAAACTGTCGGCGGCCTGGTTGATCGAGCGCGCTGGTTTCAAGGGCTACCGTCGCGGCGATGCGGGCATCTCGGCGCAGCATGCCCTGGTGCTGGTCAACCACGGCGAGGCCAGCGGGCAGGAACTGCTGGCACTGGCGCGCGAAGTGGCCGCCGGGGTCGAAGCGCGCTTCGGGGTTCGACTGGAGCCGGAGCCGATCGTCCTCGGCGCCGATTTCCGGTCTCAGGTATGAGCGCAGGCTCCGAAGCTGCAGCCCAGGTCTGGCGGGCGGTGCTGCTGATGCTGGCCAGCGCCTGCCTGTTCGGCTGCATGGCCGTGGTGATCCGGCTTGCGTCCGCGCAGCTGCATCCCTTCGAGATCGCCTTCTTCCGCAACCTGTTCGGCCTGGTCTTCGCCCTGCCCTTGCTGCTGCGCCACGGCAGCGGACTGCTCAAGACCTCCAAGCTGCCTCTGTACGTGTTCCGCTCGGCCATCGGCATCGTCTCGATGCTCTGCGGCTTCTGGGCGATCGTGAACCTGCCGCTGGCGCAGGCGGTGTCTCTGTCCTATTCGACGCCGCTGTTCGTGACCATCGGTGCGGTGCTGGTGCTTGGCGAAGTCGTGCGTGCGCGACGTTGGACCGCGGTCGCGCTGGGCTTCGTCGGCGTGATCCTGATCCTGCGGCCGGGGGCGGAGTTCAGCCCGGGCGTGCTGGTGGCCCTGCTGGCGGCGGCGCTGAGCGCAGCGGTGGCGATCAGCATCAAGTTCCTTTCGCGCACCGAGAAACCGGACGCGATCGTGCTCTACACGACCCTGCTGTGGGTGCCGATGTCGCTGCTGCCGGCCCTGTGGGTGTGGGAGAACCCGCAGGGCGTCACCTGGCTGTGGATCGTGCTGGCCGGCTTCTTCGGTACGGCCGGCCACATGTGCTGGGCGCGTGCGCTGAAGCTTGGCGAGGCCTCGATGCTGACGCCGATCAGCTTCCTGCAGGTGCCGATCGTCGCCGCTGCCGGCTACCTGCTGTTCGAGGAGTACCTCGACGCGTGGATCGTCGCCGGCGCCGCCATCATCTTCTTCGCCAATGCCTACATCGCCCACCGCGAGGCGCAGCTGGCACGACGCGCGGTGACCGACCCCGAGATCGCGCGGGAGCCGCCCGCGCCGCGCTGAGCGCGGCGTGACGCGTCAGGGTCCGTCAGTGGGGCGCGTACAGGAACAGAGCGATCAAGGCAGCAGCGATGCCGGCGGCCGCCAGGATCAGCCATCCGAAGTTGAAGCTGCGCGGCGGCTCCGCCAAGGCCGCTGCCGCGGCGGCGGAAGCGGCGGCCTGATTGACCTCCATCGCGCGCATTGGCTTGACCGGCGTATGTGGATCGTCGCGCCGCCCCGGCCGCAGTCCCGGCGCCTCAAGTACGAAGCGCGCGCTGCCGACCCGCAATTGATCGCCAGGCAGCATCCAGCCGGCGGCCAGCGGATGGCCGTTGAGCTCGAACGCGGGCGCGTCGGATGCCATCGACTCTGCGAGCACCAGGCAACGGTCGCCGTACCAGTGCAGGCGCAAATGGATGGGGGCCACGCCGTCCTCGTCGATTCCGATATCGGCACCTTCGCTGCGGCCGAGGCTGAGGCTGGGCGCGAAGCCGAAGCTGCGTCCGAACTGTGGCCCGGACACCCCGCGCAGGACGACCTTCGGACCGCCGGGGCGCGCTGCCGCGCCAGCATCGTGCAGCGGCGGCAGCGCCGCGGTCGACAGGGCGCCCTGCACCTGCACGCGCACGCGGTTCAAGGTCAGCACGTCACCCGGTCTCAGCAGGGCAAGGCTGCGCACGGGACGTGCGTTGACATAGGCCAGGGCACCCGGCGCCAGCCGCAGCGCACAGAGGCGGCGCTCCGGCTGCAGATCGATGCGGGCGTGTGCGGGCTTCAAACCCGCAGCCGGCAAGCAGACACTGTCGTCAGGCTCGGAGCCGATGCTCACGCTGCCGCGAGTCAGCTCCAGACCGGGATGCTCGCCGTTGGGAAATGTGAAGCGCATGCGGCATCCTAACGCGTGCTTCGGCCTTCATCTAGCAGCCTGTCAGGCTGCGCGGGACGAAGGTCGAAGCACGCTGCGAGCTGCGAAACCCGCCGGTCCGCGTCCCATCGCGACCGTGGGACGGCTGCCCGCGGATCGTCCCTGCCCTGCCACGCTGCGAGAGTGCCCCCGCCCATGCCGAGTATCCAGATCTCACGCCGACACACCCGCTCGATGAAGGACGCCCGCGTGGCAATCGAGCACGTGGCCGAGAAGCTCGCCGAGAAGTTCGCGGTCGAGTACGCATGGGAGGGCAACACCCTGCACTTCGAGCGCATGGGCGTGAACGGCAATATCGCGCTCGGTCGCGGCAAGGTGGACATCGCCGTGCAGCTGGGCTTCCTGCTGTCGGCGCTGCGCGGCCCCATCGAGGCCGAGATCCATCGTTACATCGATCGCGAGCTCAGCCCGGAGGAATGAGCGGAAGCTTCAGCCAGCAGGCTGTTTGAAAACAGCCTGCTAGCCCGGCGGGCGGATGTCGATCGCGGCCTCGAAGTCGTAGACGATCCTCACCGTGTCGGCGCGGCGGCCGCCGCTGGTGGATGTCAGCAGGCGCGGCAGACCGCTGCCCTTGCAGACCGCCATCTCGGTCGTACTGTCGTTGCGAATGCCCATGAACTTGCCGCTGCTGGTGTAGCGGTAGGTCACTGCATCACAGCCCTCGACCACGCCCTCGCCCACCCGCTCGACCTGCTGCAGGCTCTGCTTGCCCTGCTCGATCGCATCCGCGCTGTAGGCCTCGGCCATCTGCGAGACGTTGACCGGCATCCGCATCCAGCTGCCGTTGACGCGCATCCAGGTGCCCTGCGGCAGCATGACCATCTCGGTCTCCGGCGAGCGCATGTGGAAGCTCGACGGCAGCTGCACGTCGATCTCCTGGCTCTGGGTACGGCCGCGGCTTTCGGTGCTCATCTGCATCCGGTAGCTGCCGCGGGCCATGGTGTTCTCCCAGGCGGCAATGACCTCGTCGCGCGCGTCGGCGCGGGCGGCGTCGGCGCCGAGGCAGAGGACAGCGAAACTGCAGAGAAGCGTCAGGGTGCGATGCATGGGCGGCTCCAGTGGTTGCGCACGGTGGCGGGGCTCGGACGTGGCCCGGGACCCGGCTCGATTCGAGAGCTGTGTCCGCAGGTACGCAAGAGTACGGAGAAGCGCGGCCAAACCCGACATTCGTGCGCGCACAATACTTCGCTGCAGCGCAGGGTGTGGCCGACGATTCTCCGGGCTAGAATGCGCGGCTTCCCGGGTTCGATTGCGCATCCGGGCGTTTCCACGCAACGGGCTGCCCCCGCCCCACCGGAGTCTGCAATGATCTTCGAAACCCTGTCGCGCACCGGCCATGAGCAGGTCGTGTTCTGCCACAACGCCGATGCCGGCCTGAAGGCCATCATCGCCATCCACAACACCGTGCTGGGCCCGGCGCTGGGTGGCACCCGCATGTGGAACTACGCGAGCGACGAGGAAGCGCTGAACGACGTGCTGCGCCTGTCGCGCGGCATGACCTACAAGGCCGCGGTGTCGGGCCTGAACCTGGGCGGCGGCAAGGCGGTGATCTGGGGCGACCCCAACAAGGACAAGTCCGAGGCCCTATTCCGCGCCTTCGGTCGCTTCGTCAATTCGCTGAACGGTCGCTACATCACCGCCGAGGACGTCGGCATCGACGTCAACGACATGGAGTACGTGCTCAAGGAGACCGAGTTCGTCACCGGCGTACACCAGGTCCACGGCGGCTCGGGTGACCCCTCGCCCTTCACCGCCTACGGCACCCTGCAGGGGCTGATGGCCGCGATGAACGTCAAGCATGGCCATGAGGAAGTCGGCAAGCTGAGCTACGCCGTGCAGGGCGTCGGTCACGTCGGCATGGAGTTCGTCAAGCTGCTGCGCGAGCGCGGCGCCAAGGTCTATGTCACCGACATCAACCAGAAGGCGGTGGCGCGCGCGGTCGAGGAGTTCGGCTGCGAGGCCGTGGGCCTCGATGAAATCTATGACGTGCCGGCCGACGTGTTCTCGCCGACGGCGCTGGGCGGCACCCTCAACGAGAAGACCATCGACCGCATCAAGGCCGGCATCATCTGCGGTGCGGCCAACAACCAGCTGGCCACCGATGCGATCGGCGACGAGCTGCACCGCCGCGGCGTGCTGTACGCGCCGGACTACGCGGTCAACGCCGGCGGCCTGATGAACGTCTCGCTGGAGATCGACGGCTACAACCGCGAGCGCGCCATGCGCATGATGCGGACGATCTACTACAACCTCGGCCGCATCTTCGAGATCAGCGCCCGCGACAACATCCCGACCTACAAGGCCGCCGACCGCATGGCCGAAGAGCGCATCGTCGCCATCGGCAAGGTCAAGCTGCCGCACATGGGCAACTCGGCACCGCGCTTCCTGGGCCGCATGCGCAACGGCTGATCCGCCGAGCGCTGACGCGATGCGCATGCCCGCTGCGGCATGCTCGTCGCGTCAGTGTCCTGCCCGCTTCTCGTCCACCCTGTGCGAGCGCACGCTGGCGCCCGCACGCAACATCACCGGAGCCAGCCCATGCGAGCCTTTGAACTCGGCGAAGACATCGACAGCCTGCGCGAGGCCGTGGCCCGTTTTGCCGCCGCCGAGATCGCCCCGCGCGCCGAGGCCATCGACCGCGACAACGCGTTCCCGATGGACCTGTGGCGCAAGCTGGGCGAGATGGGTCTGCTCGGCATCACCCTGCCGGGCGAATACGGCGGCTCTGAGATGGGCTATCTCGCACACCTGGTGGCCATGGAGGAGATCTCCCGCGCCTCGGGTTCCGTTGGACTGTCCTACGGCGCGCACAGCAACCTCTGCGTGCAGAACCTCTACAACCACGGCACCCCCGAGCAGCGCGAGCGCTTCCTGCCCAAGCTGTGCAGCGGCGAGTTCGTCGGCGCGCTGGCGATGAGCGAGCCCGGGGCGGGCTCGGACGTGGTCGGCTCGATGGCCTGCCGCGCGGAGCTGCACGGCGACACCTGGATCGCCAACGGCAACAAGATGTGGATCACCAACGGCCCCGACGCCGATGTGCTGATCGTCTACATGCGCACCGCCGACAAGTCGGAAGGTTCGCGCTGCATGACCGCCTTCCTGGTCGAGAAAGGCATGAAGGGATTCAGCACCGCGCAAAAGCTCGACAAGCTCGGCATGCGCGGGAGCAACACCTGCGAGCTGGTGTTCGACAACTGCGAAATCCCGGCCGCCAACGTGCTGGGCGAGGTGCATCTCGGCGTCAAGGTGCTGATGTCCGGCCTGAACAGCGAACGCCTGGTGCTGTCCGGTGGGCCGATCGGCCTGATGCAGGCGGCGATGGACATCGTGCTGCCCTACGTGCGCGAGCGCCGCCAGTTCGATTCGCCGATCGGCCGCTTCGGCATCATGCAGGCCAAGATCGCCGACATGTACACGGCACTGCAGTCCTCGCGCGCCTTCGCCTACTCGGTGGCGCGCGAGTACGACCGCGGCGTGCGCTCGCGCGTCGATGCCGCGAGCTGCCTGCTGCATTCGTCGGAGTCAGCGGTGAGGGTGACGCTGGAAGCCATCCAGACCCTGGGCGGCAACGGCTACATCAACGACTACCCCACCGGCCGCCTGCTGCGCGACGCCAAGCTCTACGAGATCGGCGCCGGCACCAACGAGATCCGCCGCATGCTGATCGGACGAGAGCTGTTCGAGGGGCGGTTCTGAAAAGGCCGGGAATCGAGATTCGGGATTCGGGATTCGTCGGCTTGAGCGTGAGGCCTGATCGCTGATCCCGCTTTACCGCTTCGCAGATTCGCAGAGCATCTGCAGCGTCAAGCTGACGACTGCATAGGGTGGGCCCTGGCCCACCGGAGCTGAACGCTCGCCCCAGTCACTGACCGAAGCGCGGCACCGAATGGCCGCGCCTGGTTGCCGCGCCTCACTCCCCCAGCGGCAGCACTTCTGCAGAGGGCGTGTAATCGCCCACGACGTCGGCATTTGCCGGCACCTGGAAGCGGAAGAAGCCCACCTCGAATCGAGGATTGCGCTGCCACTCGCTGAAGCTGATGCGCGTGCGCTGACCCAGCGAATCGATGAACTCCATGCGCGCCAGGGTCTGTCCGTCGATGCCGAGCAGCGCGGTGCGGATCTGTGCGTCCTCCAGCTTGGATTCCAGCTCGATCCACTCCAGCCCGTCGCGCCGGCCGGCACTCTTCGAGTTGAACTGCCGCTGCCGCTCTTCAGGGTCGATCAGCGCCAGCAGCGGGCTCTGCTGTTCGTCCTCGATCTGCCGGCGCACCGTCACCTGCTCCAGGTCCGGGTCGTAGATGAAGAGGTGCTCGCCATCGGCGACGATCAGCTGCGGAAACGGGGTCTCGTACTCCCAGCGCAGCTGGCGCGGCACGGCCAGCGCGATGCTGCCGCTGGTCTGCTCCTTGAGGGTGCCGTTCTGGTCCAGCACCTGCTGCTCGAAGCGCCCCTGCAGGCCGCTGAGGTTGGCGGTGAAACCCTCGATGACGGTCTCGGCGTCCGCAGCGAGCAGGGGCAGCGAGGCGAGGCTGAGAACGCAGGCAGCGATGAAGCGCATGGGCGCGGATCCGTTTCGGTGGAAGGCGCGCGGAGTCTGGACCGCGCGCGCTTAATCGATGCCTGACAGGCGAAAAGGCGTCGAGGAACTTCAGTCGCCGCGCGGCGGCACAAGCACGGTGCGGTCGCCATTGTGCTCGGGCGGGCTGACGATGCCGGCGGCTTCCATGGCCTCGATCAGGCGCGCCGCGCGGTTGTAGCCGATCTTCAGCCGGCGCTGCACGCCGGAGATCGAGGCCCGGCGGGTTTCCATGACCACCTGCACCGCCTGGTCGTAGAGCGCGTCGGCCTCGGGGTCACCGGACTTGAATTCCTCCGGCAAGCCCGTGGCGCCGACCACCACGCCATCACCCAGGGTCTGCACTTCGTCGAGCACGCCCTCGAGGTAGTCGGGGCCGCCGCTGATCTGCCGCAGGTGCTCGACCACGCGATGCACTTCCTCGTCGCTGACGAAGGCGCCGTGCACGCGGTCCGGCATCGCCGTGCCCGGCGGCAGGTAGAGCATGTCGCCGTGGCCCAGCAGGGTCTCGGCGCCGGACTGGTCGAGGATGGTGCGCGAGTCGATCTTGGAGCTGACCTGGAATGCGATGCGGGTCGGGATGTTGGCCTTGATCAGGCCGGTGATCACGTCGACGGACGGACGCTGGGTGGCGAGGATCAGGTGGATGCCGGCCGCACGCGCCTTCTGCGCGAGACGCGCGATGAGTTCTTCC
The DNA here is from genome assembly GCF_937888285.1 of uncultured Aquimonas sp. GTDB lineage: Bacteria > Pseudomonadota > Gammaproteobacteria > Xanthomonadales > Xanthomonadaceae > Aquimonas. The sequence goes on along the minus strand of NZ_CALART010000018.1, from coordinate 308 downwards.
ACCTTCTTGCCGACGATCATCATCATGTCGGCGAACTCGTCGATGATCACGACGAGGTAGGGCAAGGTCTCCAGTGCGCGCGGCGCCTCGCCGAGCTCCGGGTTCGGCTTGAACAGCGGGTCCATCAGCGGCTGGCCGGCGTCGATGGCATCGCGCACCTTCTTGTTGAAACCGGCGAGGTTGCGCACGCCGACCGCAGCCATCAGCTTGTAGCGGCGCTCCATCTCGGCGACGCACCAGCGCAGGCCGTTGGCGGCCTCCTTCATGTCGGTGACCACCGGCGCCAGCAGGTGCGGGATGCCCTCGTA
>NZ_CALART010000017.1 GCF_937888285.1 uncultured Aquimonas sp. | reverse complement strand
GGTCGAGTTCGAGGATCCACTCGGCGGCGTTGTCGAGGAAGTAGCGGTCATGGGTCACCGCCACCACGGTGCCGGTGTAGCGGGCGAGGAACTGCTCCAGCCACTCGACCGATTCGGCGTCGAGGTGGTTGGTCGGTTCGTCGAGCAGCAGCATGTCGGGCTTCTGCAGCAGCAGGCGGCACAGCGCCACGCGGCGCTTTTCACCACCCGAGAGCGGGCCGATCTTGGCGTCCCAGGGCGGCAGGCGCAGGGCGTCGGCGGCCACTTCGAGCTGCTGTTCCAGCGTATGCGCATCACCGGATTCGAGGATGGCTTCCAGCCGCGCCTGTTCGGCGGCGAGCTTGTCGAAGTCGGCGTCTTCTTCGGCGTAGGCGGCATAGACCTTGTCCAACTCGGCCTGCGCCGTGAAGATCTCGCCCAGACCTTCCTGCACGGCTTCGCGCACAGTGTGCTCGGGATTGAGCTTGGGCTCCTGCTCCAGGTAGCCGACCTTGATGCCCGGCTGCGGGCGGGCCTCGCCCTGGAAGTCCTTGTCGACGCCGGCCATGATCCGCAGCACCGTCGACTTGCCGGCACCGTTCAGGCCGAGCAGGCCGATCTTGGCGCCGGGGTAGAAGGACAGCGAGATGTCTTTGATGATCTGGCGCTTCGGCGGCACGATCTTGCTGACGCCGATCATCGTGTAGATGTACTGCATGGCGGGGTCCTGATCCTCGGGCGTGGGTCGCGCAGAGCCATGGCCCGATGCCAAAAGGCAGCAGGCGGTCGCTCAGGCGCGGAAGACCGCGAAGTCTAGCAGGGCGGGCGCCGGCGCGCTCCGGCTACCGTCGCAAGCGCCGACCCTTACGGTGGGTCAGGGCCCAACCTTGCCTCCATGCCGCATGGGGTGGGCCCTGGCCCGCCGTGAGCGCCGTGCTCGCCGAAATCTCCCACCCGAACAGGAATAGGGTGGGCCCTGGCCCACCATGAGCTCGACGCTCGCCCCGGTCCCGATCCCTATCCCGATCCCTATTCCTATCCCTGTGCCGATCCTCCGCATGCGCCAGATTCGCGCGGCATCGGGCGGAGGATCGCGGCGAAGATCGAGGCCACGGTGGGCCAGGGCCCACCCTATGGGCGCACGCTGCGATGCGTAGCCCCCCGCCCGCCCGATTGGCGCCGGCGTTTTCAATGACGCTCGCGGGACCCGCGCGACGTGTCGCAAGCGATGACCGGGGCGAAGATCGAGGCCACGGTGGCCAAGGCCCACCCGATGGACGTGTTGCCGAGCAGCATCGGCCGAAGGTACGGCAGCGGATGCCCGAGCCCGGCGGGTAGAATCCGCGGCCTTGCCACACTCCCTTGCGAGGCCACGCCCATGAGCGACACCGCACCCGCCGCCCGCGGCGGCAAGAACAAGGTCTACCCGAGCGCGGACGCCGCGCTGCGCGATCTGGTGGCCGATGGCCAGACGCTGGCGGTGGGCGGCTTCGGCCTCTGCGGCATTCCCGAGGCCCTGATCGCCGCCCTGCGCGACTCCGGCGTCAAAGGCCTGACCGCGATCAGCAACAACGCCGGCGTGGACGGCTTCGGCCTCGGTCAACTGCTCACGACCCGCCAGATCCGCAAGATGATCTCCAGCTACGTCGGCGAGAACAAGGAGTTCGAGCGCCAGTACCTGGGCGGCGAGCTGGAACTCGAGTTCAACCCGCAGGGCACGCTGGCCGAGCGTCTGCGCGCCGGCGGCGCAGGCATCCCGGCCTTCTTCACCCGCACCGGCTACGGCACCGTGGTCGCCGAGGGCAAGGAGACCCGGCAGTTCCCCGACGGCCACTGGTACGTGCTGGAAACCGCCCTGCATGCCGATGTGTCGCTGGTGAAAGCCTGGAAGGCGGACCGTGCCGGCAATCTGGTCTTCCGCAAGACCGCGCGCAACTTCAACCCGGCCTGCGCCATGGCCGGCAAGGTCTGCGTGGCCGAGGTCGAGGAACTGGTGGAGATCGGCGACATCGATCCCGACCACGTGCACCTGCCGGGCATCTACGTCGACCGCATCGTGGTCAACGCCACGCCCGAGAAGCGCATCGAGCAGCGCACCACCCGCGCCGCCTGATCCGTCGACACGCATAGGGTGGGCCCTGGCCCACCGGAGCTCGACACCGCCCCGGTCCCACCCGAATCACGACACCGCGGGCCCAAAGCCCGCCCAATCGAAGGAACCCTCGACATGCCCTGGACCCGCGACGAGATGGCGCAGCGCGCCGCCCGCGAACTCACCGACGGCGCCTACGTCAACCTCGGCATCGGCCTGCCGACGCTCGTGGCCAACCACATTCCCGACGGCATGGACGTCTGGCTGCAGAGCGAGAACGGCCTGCTCGGCATCGGCCCCTTCCCGACCGAAGCCGAGGTCGACGCCGACCTGATCAACGCCGGCAAGCAGACCGTCACCGCCCGCGCCGGCGCCAGCTACTTCGGCAGCCACGACAGCTTCGCGATGATCCGCGGCGGCCACATCGACCTTGCGATCCTGGGCGCGATGCAGGTCACCGACAAGGGCGATCTCGCCAACTGGATGGTGCCCGGCAAGATGGTCAAGGGCATGGGCGGTGCGATGGATCTCGTCGCTGGCGTGAAGCGCGTGGTGGTGCTGATGGAGCACACCGCCAAGGGCGGCGAGCACAAGATCCTGCCCGCCTGCACCTTGCCGCTGACCGGCGTCGGCGTGGTCAACCGCATCATCACCGAGCTGGCCGTGCTGGACGTGACGCCCGCGGGTCTGAAGCTGGTCGAGCTGGCGCCCGGCGTGAGCATCGAGGAACTGGGCGAGAAGACCGGCGTGCCGGTCGCGGCCTGAGTAACCTCGACATATCGCAACGTACGCAGGGCGCCCGAGGGCGCCCTGCGTGTTTGCAGCAACGGTGTTCGCTGACGGTCTTCGAGGCGTACTAGGCGCGACGCCCGCCGCAGCTCGCGGTGCGCCTTCGACCCGGGCTCAGCCCTCGCCGAGCAGCAGCGAAGGCGCGATGCGGCCGTTCTCGACCGGCAGCGTGTCGCCCGGCTTCTCGCGCAGGCGGCTCTCGCCTTCCAGCTCGCCGTAGCGCCAGCGCACGTCGTAGCCGACCACGCGCTCGCGTTCGCCGATCTGGATCTGCTGGCCCGGCTGGCTGGTGACGCGCTGGCTGCCGGTGCCGCTGTCGGCGCGGTACTCGACGTCATAGGCGACCACCACGCGCTCGCTGTCCTGCACATCGCGGCATTCGCTGACGGTTTCGCTGTAGGGGCGGCCACCGACGTGGCGACGGTCAGCCTCCTTGCCGATGGCGCCGCCGGCCAGCACGCCGGCCGCAGTCGCTGCCGCGCGGCCGCTGCCGCCGCCGACCTGGTTGCCGAGCAGGCCGCCAATCACCGCACCGGCGACCATGCCGTCCTTGTCGCCGAAGCGCTCGGGCGCGCGGCGCTGCACGGTGCGCTGGGTGCACTGCTGGCGGCTGACCGGGCGGTTCTCCTCGACCGGGGTCACGCGCAGCACATCCGCCAGCAACGGCTCAGTGACGCGAATCGGCTCGGCCGACAGCACCTGTGCCTGGTTGGCGCGCGAGAAGCCGCCGTAGGAGGCGACAGCGACGCCGCCCAGTGCGAGAACGGAAATCGCGGCGATGATCGGGGTCTTCATGGGATCCACCTGTGTTCGAGTCTGTCGGAGTGCAGCCCCCTGCCACGTCGGCAGCCTAGGGATTGCAACTGAATGTTTCCCGAAGTGCGGTGGTGCGCGTGGTGGCGTCGTTCAGCGGCGTGAAGCAGCGGTGTTGGCGGCGACCGGGGCGAGCGGTCAAGGCCACGGTGGGCCAGGGCCCACCCTGTGTTTCCCGAAGTGCGGTGGTGCGCGTGGTGGCGTCGTTCAGCGGCGTGTAGCGGCGGTGTTGGCAGCGACCGGGGCGAGCGGTCAAGGCCACGGTGGGCCAGGGCCCACCCTATGCGGGTGCGGTGCAGCGAAGCCATAGGGTGGGCCCCGGCCCACCATGAGCTCAACGCTCGCTCCGGTCTCGCGGAGCCCTGACCCTCCGCCGCCTGAAGCGGCGCGCGCTCAAACCCCGAAGCGCTGGGCCACGTCGTTCTGGCGCGGAATCGCCAGCGCAGCGCCGCGGCGCTCGGTGGACAGCGCCGCCACGCGGCCGGCTATGCGCACGGCCTCGGCGAAGGGCGCATCGGGCGCGTTCGCAAGCGCCGCCGCCAGCGCGCCGCTGAAGGCATCGCCTGCACCGGTGGTGTCGATCGGCTGCACGCGTTCGGGCGCGCTGCGGTAGTGCGGCTGCGCATCCCCGCGCAGGGCCTCGGCCGCATGCGAGACGAAGGCGCCGTGCCCACCCAGCGTCACCACCACCGTCCCCGCATGCAGCGCGCGGCAGAGCGCATGCAGGGCCTCATCGCCCAGCGCCGCCAGCGTATCCGCCGCAGGCGCATCAAGCCCGCGCAGTTTCAGCAGCTGCACGAACTCGGTCTCGTTCGGAGTGATCAGGTCAGCGCCGTCGACAAGTTCCAGGTCACGCGCATCGACCGGCGGCGCCGGGTTGTGCAGGCAGAGCACGCCGGCGGCGCGGGCGATCTTCTGCGCGGCCAGCGAGGCCTCGTAGTTCACTTCATGCTGGGTCACTAGCACCCGCGCCGCACGAATGACCGCGGCCTGCGCGGTGATGTGGGCGACGCTGAGCGCCGCGTTCGCACCGGGCCCGACCACGATCAGGTTCTGCCCGCTGTCCTCGACCAGAATCGCCGCGGTGCCGGTGGCGAGCTCCGCATGCGTCTCACAGTGCAGGGCCAGGCCTTCGCTGAGCGCGAGTTCGCGCATGCCGCGGGCGATGGCGTCATCGCCGAGCGCGCCGATGAAGTGCGTGGCCACGCCCTGGCGTGCGCAGGCGATCGCCTGGTTGAAGCCCTTGCCGCCGGGGCCGGTGTCGAAGGCGCCGAGACGCGTCTCGCCGGGCACCGGAAAGCGCGCGGTGCGCCAGAACATGTCCTGGTTGTAGCTGCCGACAACGACGACGCGCGCGGGCATCGTCTCAGCCCGCAAGCTGGGTCAGCACGCCGGCGATGGTGGCGGTCATGAAGGTCGCCAGCGAGCCGCCCAGCACTGCCTTCAGACCAAAGCGGGCGAGGTCAGCGCGGCGCTCCGGCGCCAGCGAGCCGATGCCGCCGATCTGGATCGCGATCGAGCTGAAGTTCGCAAAGCCACACAGGGCGTAGGTGGCGATGATCACCGAGTTCTCGCTCAAGCTTTCCTTGACCGTCGACAGCTGGTTGTAGGCGAAGAACTCGTTCAGCACGACCTTGGTGCCGATCAGGCTGCCGACCGCATTGGCGTCTTCCCATGGCACGCCGATGATCCAGGCGATCGGCGCGAGCACATAGCCGAGCAGCACCGAGAGGTCGGCCCGCTTGCCGATCGCGCCGGACAGACCGGTGATGTCGCCCAGCCAGCCGATCGGCCAGTTGATCAGAGCGATCAGGGCAGTGAACGCCAGCAGCATGGCGCCGACGTTGAGCGCCAGCTTGAGGCCTTCAGAGGCGCCCGAGGCCGCAGCGTCGATGACGTTGGCGGTGGTCTTCTCGACCTCCACTTCGACCTTGCCCAGGGTCACCGGCTTGCCAGCCTCGGGGCAGAGGATCTTGGCGATCACCAGGGTCGCTGGTGCGGCCATGATGCTGGCGGTCAGCAGGTGCTTGGCGAATTCGGCCTGCGCGACCGGGTCGCTGCCGCCCAGCATCAGCACGTAGGCGCCGAGCACGCCGCCGGCGATGGTCGCCATGCCGCCGACCATGAGCGTCAGCAGCTCCGAGCGGGTCATGCTGGCCACATAGGGCTTGACCACCAGCGGCGCCTCGGTCTGGCCGATGAAGGCATTGGCGCAGACCGACAGGGTCTCCGCGCCCGATACGCGCATGGCCTTGGTGATCACCCAGGCCATGCCCTTGACGATGGCCTGCATGATGCCGAGGTGGTAGAGCACGCCCATGAAGGCGGCGAAGAAGATGATCGTCGGCAGCACCTGGAAGGCGAAGATGAAGCCCAGGGTCTCCGACTTGGCGAGGTCGCCGAAGATCAGCTGCGAGCCCTCGGAGGTGAAGCTCAGCAGGCCGACGAAGCCCTGGCTCAGCGCATTGAAGATACTGGCGCCCCAGGGCGTCATCAGCACAAAGATCGCGAACACGATCTGCAGGGCGACGCCGGTGCCGACCAGCCGCCAGTCGACGCTGCGCTTGGCCTCCGAGAACAGCCAGGCGATCGCAATCAGGCAGGCCAGGCCGAACAGGCCGAACAGGATCTGCAGCATCGGGTCTTCCCCTGCGGCGCGCGGCCGCTTGAATACGCGAAAGCGGCCACCGCGGCCGCCGGATCAGGTCGTTACCACGGCAGGCCGGCGGCCCCTGCGGTCAGGCCGGGCAGGGTAGGACAGTGCAGGCGGGGTGACAAGAATCGGGGATTGGGGAATCGGGGTGAGGCGGCCCGCTTGCGCGGCACTGCCGCGCGGGTCGCCGAACGCCCGAGCGCTGCGCGCGAGGGCCGGGTGGGAATCGGGAATCGCGTGAGCATTGCCGCGATAGGGTGGGCCCCGGCCCACCGTGCGCCCCACGCTCGCTTCGGCCCTGCTTCGTCGCTCGAAGCGAAGAGCAGGAGCTTTCGGTCTGCCCATCAGGTTGCCAGCCCCTGCGTCCGTCATAGGGTGGGCCCTGGCCCACCATGCGCCCAACACTCGCCAACGCCGACCCCACCGCGTGCCCGCACCTGCGCGCTGGCGTACACTGCGCCGCCCCATCGGGGAGTAGTCGCGCGCCGGTGTCCTTCGCGGAACCGGCGCGACCGCGCGTCAACACACTGGGCCGGCCGGCCCTGGCGCGCGGAGTCGTTGACCGGAGCGATCCGGCATCGGGCCTGACGAGACCGCTGGCGATGCGTCGACCCGGGCCGGGTGCGTCGGATCGTCCGCGCGTCCCACCCGTCACCCGGCCCTGCACGAGACGCCACCGCCATGGAAGCCCTGCTGTTCTCAACGCTCGCCGTCGCGATCGCCGAAATCGGCGACAAGACGCAGCTGCTCTCGCTGATCCTCGCCGCGCGCTACCGCCGTTTCTGGCCGATCGCCTGGGGCATCCTCGTCGCCACCCTGCTGAACCATGCGCTGGCCGGCTGGCTGGGTGCGGTGGCCGCGCACTACATTCCCGAAGGCGCGCTGCGCTGGATCCTGTTCGCCTCGCTCGCGGGCATGGCGATCTGGGTGCTGATCCCCGACAAGCTCGACGACGAGGACGCGCCGAAGCCGCGCTACGGCCCCTTCCTGGCCACGACGATCGCCTTCTTCATTGCCGAGATGGGCGACAAGACCCAGATCGCCACCGTGCTGCTGGCGGCCAAGTACGAGCAGCTGATGATGGTGGTGCTGGGCACCACGATCGGCATGCTGCTGGCCAACGTGCCGGTGGTCGCGCTGGGTGCGAAGTTCGCCCATCGCCTGCCGCTCAAGGCCGCGCGCTATGCGGCTGCGATGGTGTTTGCCGTGCTGGCGGTGCTGGTGCTGCTGTAGCGGGGAAACGCGCGACCGTTGGGCCAAGCGCCGCGCGGCCAAACGCTCATGCGCTCAAGTCCTGACGCGACCGTCGAGCCCGCTGCGCGACGTGGCCATAGGGTGGGCCCTGGCCCACCGAAGCTGCAGCCGCGCCTCGACATCCGTTCCGTGTCGCGCAGCCGAATCCCCAAGCCCCTGACGGTTCATGGCCATCGCGACGCGCACCGATACCGGAGCAAGGGTGGAGCTCCGGTGGGCCAGGGCCCACCCTATGAATCGCGCTGTTGCGCCTCACCGTACCGATCTCGCGACGAGAACCCGCGCGACCGGCGATTGCGAACCCCTGCCCGGCCCTCGCGCATAGCGCTCGGGCGTTCGGCGACCCGCGCGGCAGTGCCGC
>NZ_CALART010000016.1 GCF_937888285.1 uncultured Aquimonas sp. | reverse complement strand
TGCCGCACTGTCCCGCGCCGACTCTGCTGGATCGCCCCAGCCGCAGACGCTGGCTGAGCGCCTTCGCGCTGACCGCACCCGCCGACGACGTGCACGCGGCCTTCGAACTGCTCGTGGCTCACAGCCGCGAGCGCGAAGCGCTGTGGCTTGCGATCTACCGCGATGACACCTGGGCGCTGTCCAAGCTCGATGTCGCCCTCGAAGGCAAGCACGCGACTCTGGCCGCCTTCGGCATCGAGCAGCTCACTGGCCTCGACCTCGAACGCGACCAGCTCTGGCAGCGGCCGGACACGAACCCTGCGCGACCCTTGTCCAAGCGCTCGCCGGCTGACGAAGCCGAGCATGCGGATGAGCGCCCCACGGAGGCGGCGCAGAAACACGAGCCCAAGGCGCATCTCGAAGACCAAGGCTTGCTCGAACCGCACGTCGAGAAGCTTCGCGCGGCTCTGCGCAATCCGTTGCGGCCTGCGGCCGAACCGCACCTCCAGGGCGAGAGCCTGCCGATGCGACTGCACGCAGCCTCGAAGGCAACGCTGCAAGGCGAGGCCGGCGCCCTGCACCGCGTGCGCGAGCCTCTGTTCAAGCTGCTCTGAAGCACCCCGACCGCGCCGTCGACACAAGCGGCGGAAGCACGCCCACCAACTCGGGCAAGCGGGCGGCCATGCGGCTGGCTTCCCGCGCGGCGGTCGGAAAGCGGTGCCTCACCCCGGCCGCCCCAGCACCCCGTGCGGTACATGGCCGGTCGCCACATGCTTGCGCGCCGACTCGACGTTGCTGTGGCTGTCGTCGAAGAAGATGTCGGCGCCAAAGGCCTCCAGGAACGGGCCCTTGTCGCGGCCGCCGAGGAACAGGGCCTCGTCAAGACGCACCCCCCAGTGGCGCAGGGTGAGGATGACGCGCTTGTGCGCGGGCGCCGAGCGCGCGGTCACCAGAGCCGTGCGGATCGGCGAGTGCTCCATCGGGAACGCGCTCTGGATGGCGTGAATCGCTGCCAGCACGCCGCGGAAAGGGCCGCCGGACAGCGGTTGCTCGGCCTGGTCGCGCTCGTTGGCGGCAAATGCCGCCAGGCCCTGCTCGGTGCTGATGCGCTCGCTCTCGTCGCCGAAGATCACGGCATCACCATCGAAGGCGATGCGCAGCTGCTCGGAGTCGCGCAGCGAGGCCTTGCTCGGCAGGATGGTGGCAGCCGCCACGCCGGCGTCGAGTGCGCGTGCGACGTCTTCGGCATGCGCCGACAGGAACAGGTGCGCGCCGAAGGGGCGGATGTAGGGGAAGGTCGGCGCGCCGTTGGTAAACGCCGCACGCACGATCTCCAGGCCATAGCGCTCGATCGAGTTGAAGATGCGCAGGCCGGTATCGGCCGAGTTACGGGAGAGCAGGATCACCTCGACCTGCGGCAGGCCGGGCTGCGCGTGCGCATTCAGGGACAGCAGCTTGCGCACCAGCGGAAACGCGATGCCCGGCTCCAGCGGTTCGTTCTCGCGCACGCGCTGGAACTCGGCGTAAGCGGCGAGACCCTCCTGCTCGAACAGGCTGTGGCTGTCCTCCAGATCGAACAGGGCGCGCGAGGAAATCGCGACCACGAAGCGGTCGTTGGAAGGCAGGGAGAGGTCGGTCATGGCGAAGGTGGCGTGCGCGGCTCGATGGCTCGCCGCAGTATCGCCCATGCGTAGGGCACGCATACGGTTCGGCGATCGCTTGGACGCTGACCATGGGCGTGCGTTGCCGGTAGGTGCGCTGGGCTCGCCGCCGGGAGCGCAGCCTGCCCGGAAGCGCTGTCAGAGGGAGGTCGAATGGCGCCCCGCGCGGCGCGCATCAAGACGATTTGCCATCAAGCCCTGCACAGACTGCCACGCTGGCTGGGTGCCCGCCTGCGCGGGCACGACGTTCATGGGTTGCCGCGGCCACGGGGATATACAGATGCGCGGCCTCGCGGGCATCAAGTGCTCAGCCTTGGAAGGGCTGGCCGGACTCATCCGGCCATCGCATCTTCCACGTCCTGATAGGCCTGCGCCTCGAAACGCGGCGTGCACATCGCGAGGAACACCAGCTCCTCCTCGCCGACACAGGCAATGCGCTGCGCACAGTCCGGGGGAATCACCACCACGGCGCCCGCACCGATCACAGCGGGCTCAAGCCCCTCGACCTCCACCCTGCCCCGCCCGGACAGGATCAGATAGCGCTCGGTGGTGCCCTGCAGGCGATGCCAGCGCGTGGTCTGGCCGGGCGCGACGCGGGCGCGGGCGACCGACAGCGCCGGATCATCGACACGGTTGTGCCATTCGAGGATGTGGCAGCCCTCGACGAACCAGTACTCCTCGGGCGGCTGCGGGTGGATGCGGGCTGCGGACATGGTGGCGATCTCGGAGCTTGGGCGGCGCAGCTTGGCATGCGAGCGCCTACGCTGACTGTGCATCGCCGGGTGCGGCGCGACCTGCTGACGCACAGCCCGCCCAGAACCTATAATGCGAACCATTCTCAGGAATGGCGCCATGCATCTCGACCAACTCAGCGCAGGCCAGACCGCGACGGTGCTGGCGGTGGACGACATTCCCGGCACCACGGACATCATCAGTCGACGCCTGCGCGAGCTGGGCTTCGTGCAGGGCGAGCCGGTGCGACTGCTGACCCGCGGCCCCTTCGGCGCCGAGCCACTGCTCATCCAGATCGGATACACCCGCTTCGCCCTGCGCCGCGCGGAAGCCGCGCGCGTACGCGTGCGGCTTGAGGCGGCTGACGCATGAGCGCCGCCACGCTGCAGCTCGCCCTGCTGGGCAATCCCAACTGCGGCAAGACTGCCCTGTTCAACCGCCTGACCGGCAGCCGGCAGAAGGTCGCGAACTACGCGGGCGTCACGGTCGAGCGCAAGGAAGGCCGCTTCAGCACGCCGGGCGGCCGCGAGGTGCGCGTGCTCGACCTGCCCGGCGCCTACAGCCTGGATGCGGCGAGCCTGGACGAGGCGATCACCCGCGAGGTCGTGCTGGGCCAGCGCAGCGATGTCGATGCCCCCGATCTGCTCGTCTGCGTGCTCGACGCCACCAACCTGCGCCTGCACCTGCGCTTCGCGCTGGAGATCCTTGCGCTCCGCCGGCCCACGCTCATCGTGCTGAACCAGATGGATGCAGCCCGGCGACGCGGCATCCGCATCGATCGCGAGGCGCTCGCCGCCGAGCTGGGCGTGCCGGTGCTGGAGACCGTTGCGGTCAAGCGTCACGGTGCGGCAGAGCTGCTGGCCGCCCTGGATGCGCCGCTGCCGACAGGCGCGTCGCGCGAGTCCGAGACCACGTCCGACCTGCACGCGCGTGTGCGCGATCTGCTCAAGCGCTGCGTGGAGATGCCCGAGCGCACCGCGCGCATCGACGACCAGCTCGACCGCGTGCTGCTGCACCCGGTCTACGGCCTGCTGATCCTGGCCGTGGTGATGTTCTGCATCTTCCAGGCGGTGTTCAGCTGGGCCTCGCCGTTCAGCGATGGCATCGATGCGGGTACTGCCTGGCTGGGCGAGACGGTCGCCGCGGCGCTACCGGAAGGACCGCTGGCCAGCCTGCTGGTCGACGGCATCATCGCCGGGCTGGGCGGCGTGGTGGTATTCCTTCCGCAGATCCTGATCCTGTTCGCCTTCATCCTTGCGCTGGAGGAATCCGGCTACCTGCCTCGCGCGGCCTTCCTGCTGGATCGCATGATGTCGGCAGCCGGGCTGTCGGGGCGCAGCTTCATCCCACTGCTGTCCAGCTTCGCCTGCGCCATCCCGGGCATCATGGCCACGCGCAGCATCAGCGACCCGCGCGACCGGCTGGCGACGATTCTCGTAGCCCCCCTGATGACTTGTTCGGCGCGTCTGCCGGTGTACGCGCTGCTGATCGCGGCCTTCGTGCCCAACGAGACCGTGGGCGGCCTGTTCAATCTGCAGGGCCTGGTGCTGTTTGGGCTGTACCTCGCCGGCATCCTCAGCGCGCTGGCCGTGGCCTGGCTGATGAAGCGCTTCAAGCGCGATCGGGGCGAGCACCCGCTGCTGCTGGAGCTCCCCAGCTATCGCCTGCCGCACCTGCGCGACCTGGCCATCGGCCTGTGGGAGCGCGGCATGATCTTCCTGAAGCGCGTCGGCGGGATCATCCTCGCCATGACCGTGCTGCTGTGGTTCCTGCTGAGCTTTCCGGCGCCGCCGGAAGGCGCCACGGGTGCGGCCATCGAGTACAGCCTGGCCGGTCGCATTGGCCATGCGCTGGCCTTCGTGTTCGCGCCGCTGGGCTTCGGCTGGCAGATCTGCATCGCGCTGATCCCGGGGCTTGCTGCACGCGAGGTGGCGGTGTCCTCGCTGGCCACGGTGTATGCGCTGTCGGCAGTCGACGACGAAGCCGCGGCGGCGGCGCTGGAGCCGCTGATCGCCAGCGACTGGTCGCTGGCGACGGCCCTGGCGCTGCTGGTCTGGTACATCTACGCGCCGATGTGCCTCGCGACGCTGGCGACCATCAAGCGCGAGACCAACTCTTGGAAGCAGATGGGCTTCGCCGCCTTCTACCTGTTCGCGCTGGCCTATGTGATGGCGCTGCTGACCTACCAGACCGCCGTGGCACTGGGAGCCGGCTGATGACCCTGCACTGGCAGTGGGCGCTGATTGCCTTGGCCTTGGGATTGAGCCTGTGGCGGCTGACGCGGCCGCTGCGGCAGCGCGTGCGCACGCGCTGTGCAAGCGCCGCCGAAGCAGTGAGCGCACCCTCCGCCTGCGGCGGCTGCACGGGCTGCGAGATCGGACGTCGCGGCGCGGGGGCGGCGAAGTAGCTCGGACAGCGCACGCCGCGTGGGCCCCCGCCAAGGAAGTCTCGCGATCGGCACCATTTGGCGTCGCTGGGCGCGCGCACGCGCGGCAGGTTTGAGCTCATGGTGGGCCAGGGCCCACCCTATGAAGTGCTGTGATCTGACGCTGGGCACCAGACCATTCGCGCTGTCGGCCCTGCCTGGCGCTGATCCCGATACCTACCCACGACGTCGTCATAGGGTGGGCCCTGGCCCACCATGAGCCGGACGCTCGCCTCGGTCAGGTGTTCCGAATCCGCGGGCGCCCGCGCGAATCCGGTAAGGAAACGGGCGCCGAGCGGCGCCTCGCTCGCAGGATCAGGGTTCCGCAAATGACGGCCGCGATGTGTCGCGCGTGCCCAACGCGCTTCGGGCCGAGCACGCATGCCTCCTCAAGCGCGATGACGCCCAATGATCGAAGCGAGGGTCGAGGCCATGGTGGGCCAGGGCCCACCCTATGCGAGGCCGCGCGCTGCGCGTCCGCGCTCGATGTCGATGCTGGCCAGGATCGCCAGGCCGGCGATGAAGAACAGGGCCGTGCACAGCATGGCCGTGCGGTGGTCGCCGTCGGTGATCCAGCTGACCGCGCCGTAGGACAGCGGCCCGAGGATGCTGGCGAGCTTCACCGCCAAGCCCCAGAGGCCGAAGATCTCGGCCTCGCGCGATGGCGGACACAGCACGCCGACCAGCGCGCGGCCGACGCTTTGCGAGGCGCCCATGCACAGGCCCGCCACGTTCGCAGCGGCCCAGACCACGGCGCGCGACTCCGAAAACCAGAACAGGCCGATCGCCAGCAGCCAGCCCAGCAGCGACAGCGCCAGCAGCGGCTTGTGGCCGACGCGGTCCTGCAGCCAGCCGAACAGGAAAGCACCGGCGGCGGCGGTGATGTTCACGACCAGGATCAGCTGGATACTTTCGGCGGTGGTGAAGCCCAGGGCCTGGGTGGTGAAGATCGCGGCGATCGCGATCACCGTCGCCACGCCGGCCTGGTAGAACACGATGCAGGCCAGCAGCCGGCGCAGGTCGGTCAGCCCGGCGCTGCCCAGCAGCGATTCGCGCACGCGCGAGAAGGCCGTTGCCAGCAGCGCGCCGCCCGGCGGCAGTGGCTGCGGTCGCGCGCGCTCGCGCAGCAGCAGCAGGGTCGGCAGCGCGGCCAGCGCAAATGCGAGGGCGGTGAACAGCATCGACTGCTGCACGGCGGTGACGGTATCGGAGCCGCGCGCCTCCGCGCCGGTGATCCACCACAGGCAGACCGCGAGGATCGCCAGCCCGCCCAGATAGCCCACCGCCCAGCCGTAGCCGGACAGGCGGCCCATCGCTTCCTCGCGCGCCAGCTCGGGCAGGAAGGCGGCGATCACGTTCTCGCCGGTGCCGTAGGCGGTGTTGGTCAGAACGATCAGCACCAGCGCCAGCACGACGCTGCCGGGACCGGTCCACGCCAGTGCAGCGGTGCCCAGCACGCAGAGGCCGGTCGTCCACCACAGCAGCGAGCGCTTGCCGGCACGCAGGTCGGCCCAGGCACCCAGTACCGGCGCGCTCAACAGGATCAGCGCGTAGGACAGCGACAGCGCCGCCGTCCAGGCGAAGGTCGCCCAGTCCGCATTGCCGGCCACGGTCGCCACGAAGTAGGCGCTGAACACCGCCGTGATCACCACCGTGGTGTAACCGGAATTCGCGAAGTCGAACATCATCCAGGCCCACAGCTCGCGCCGCCGCACGGCCGGCGTGGGCGGCGTGTGCAAGCGGCGGATGCGCAGGGGCTCGGGGGCGGGGGCGTGCATGGGCGGGCCGGGTCCGGATGCAGAGCGCTTTATGCCTGAAGCCAGTGCTGGCGTCTGCAGTGGATCGACTCCCGCTCAGCCCTCGAAGCCATTGGCGAACAGGAAGCCATCGGTCGGACGCTCGTAGGCGCCGATGTCCATCGCGCCGGCGATCGGTCTGGCGGGCGCCGCTGCCTGCACTGCGGCGGACGGATGGAAGGCCGGCGGGAACAGCGGCGCGCTGATCTCGTAGCCATTCGAGGTCATCGCTGCGCCCGCAGCATCCAGCAGCGGCGAGCCCGGCGCGGGGCGGAAGTCGTTGCCGGCGGCATTGACGAAGCCGGGGTCCGAGCCGGTCAGGCTGTCGACCCAGCCGGGCGGCACGAAGGTGGAGCCGGCGTCGAACCAGTTGCGGCTGCCGCGGATGCGCGAGACGCCGCCGACCCACACCGCCTCGACCTCGCGGATGATGCGGAAAGCCGACGTCCCCTCGCGCAGGAACACGTTGTTGTGCATCTCCACCGCCTCGATGCCGTCGAACAGGCGGAACAGGGTGGGCGTGTCGTTGCTGCCGCCGCGGCGGATGACCGTGTTGTTGACGAAGCGGTAGCGGCCGTTGCTGGCGCCGGTGCCATCGCCGCCGAAACGGAAGATCGCCCCGAACGCGCCGTCATGCACGACCACATTGCCGACGATGTCGGAGTCTTCGCGCGCCGCATTCGCCGGCACGCCGCCAGCCGGGTCAGGGCCGATCAGCTCCAGCGCGTGGAACCACGCGCCCTCCAGCCAGTTGTAGTGGATCTCGTTGCGCTCGGCGCGGCTCTTGATCAGATTGCCACCCTCGCCCGAGTCGCCGAAGCGGCTGTCGCGCACCACGCTGTGGCGCAGGCGGAACACGCTGCCCGGATAGCGCAGCTCGTCGGTCGCCATGTAGATGGCGTGGTTGAACTGGTTGGAGCCGGCGTTGCGGATCTCGCTGAACTCGATGGTCAGAGAACCGGAATCGTTGTCGGCGCCGAGGATGCCGTGGCGCGGGCAGTCACGCACCAGCACGTCGCGGATCAGCACGTCGTGGCTGTGGTGATAGATGCAGCGGAAGGTGTTGTCGGCCACCGAGCCGACCACCTCGAAGCCTTCGAACACCACGTGGTTGGCGAGCCGGAATTCGATGGTGTTGGTGCCGCCCTGCAGGATCGGCCGCTGGCCGTTGACCCGGAGGCCGCGCAGCGTCACCGGATTGCCGGGCGCGCCGCCGTCGGCTTCGCGCAGGATGATGTTGCCGCTGTAGGTCACGCCGCCATCCACTTCGACGAGATCGCCGGGCTGCAGGTCGACGGCATCGAACAGCGGCTGAAGCTGGGTCCAGGTGCGGCCGGGGCCGACCTGATAGGTGGCGGCGTGAGTGCTGGCGCAGGCGAGCAGAAGCAGGGGCAGGCAGCGGATGGCCAACGACATGGGGGCGTCCTCACGGAATGTCGAGTCGCGCAGTGTCGCGCGCCGAACACGCATATTCCAGAACGTTCGTCTGCCGCGGACAGAGAAGACGGCGCTGCATGGTGTGGGCCCTGGCCCACCAAGGCATCGACGTTGCCGCAGCTCGGGTACGCACGCGAGGTGCCAGGCCCAAGCACATCATGACCGCGGCGAGGGCGTGACCATGTCATAGGGTGGGCCCTGGCCCACCGGGACGTCGACGTTGCCGCGGCGTGGGTACGCGTGCGAGGTGTCGGGCCTAAGGGCATCGTGACCGAAGCGAGCACGTGGCTCATGGTGGGCCAGGGCCCACCCTATGCATGGACTTCCCGCGAACTCGCTCAGGCGCCCGGGAGCTTCTTCCTGCGGCGCGGCGTCTTGCTGGCCTTGGCAGGCGCCGCACGGGTGAAGCTCTCGGGCGACTGCAGGCAGCGGCGCAGGGTGTCTTCGGCGTCCTCGGGACGGATCGGTGCGGTCCAGTCTTCGAGCAGGGTCGCGAGCAGCATCTTTTCGAACTCCGGCGCGAAGCGGTCGATGACCTCCTGCGGTCGGGCGATGCACTTGGCGTCGCTGATCAGGCCGAAGTGCACGCGGTCGTTGTAGCTGAGGATGCTGATGCCGACACCGATGCTGCCGGTCTGCGGCACCCAGAACATCATGTCGCAAACTTCCGCGCCCGCCATGTACAGCGGCATCTGCGGCCCCGGCACATTGGTCGCCACCGCCGTGCCTTTCTTGCTGAACAGCTCCAGCGCAAGCTTCTGCACCGCCGGCGGTGCCATGCCGAGTGCAGCCAGCACGCCGAAGGTCATGATCGCCTGCCGCGAGGACTTGATCTCGCGCATGTTGTCGGCGACATGCTGCAGCCGGCGCAGCGGGTTCGACTCGTGGATCGGCAGGTCGAGGAAGACCAGGCCGAAGTGGTTGCCGAGCTTCTTGGCGTGCTCCAGCGGCCGCAGGTTCACCGGCACGGTGGCGCGGATGCCGCAGCCGTTCGGATCGAAGCCACTCTCCAGCAGATAGGCGCGCAGCGCGCCGGCGACGGCCGCCAGCAGCACGTCGTTGACGGTGCAGCCCAGCGCACGAGCGATGGTCTTGACCTCCTGCAGCGGCAGCGGCTCGGCCCAGGCGCAGCGCTTGCTCACGCCGAGCCCGGCCTTGAGCGGCGTCTCGGGGTCATCGGGCAGCATCAGCACATGGCCGAGCTCGCGGGCGATCTCACCGCCCTCCTTGGCCAGCACCGCGGCGAGGCCCGGATCGCGGTACATCTCCAGGCTCTTCTCCATCACCTTGCCGCCCATTTTCATGGCGCGGTCGAACTGCTGGAAGGCGGGATCAAAGAAACGCTTGGTGACCTTGTGACCGTCGTCCTTCAGCCAGGCGCGCGGCAGGTCGGCGCCAGGCTTTGGCTCGCGGCTGACGTCGGTCAGCGACAGCAGCACCTGCACCAGGGCGATGCCGTCGGCATAGCAGTGATGGATACGCGAGATCAGCGCACTGCCGCTGCCGTAGGTCTCGACCAGATGGAACTGCCAGAGCGGCTTGGAATGATCGAGCGCGGTCGATGCCAGCTGGCTGACCAGATTCTCCAGCGCGGCCTTGTCGGCGCGACCCGGCAGGGCCGTCAGGCGCACATGCCAGTCGAGGTCGAAGTCGGCATCGTCTTCCCAGTGCGCACCGGTCGCGGTGTCGACGGCCTTCTGGCGGAAGCGCGGAAAGGCGAGGAAGCGCTCGCCGATCAGCTTCTTCAGCGCGGCGAGCTCCAGGCGCTCGGAGAACATGAGCACGCCGGTGATCATCATCAGATTGGTCGGCCGCTCCATGCGCAGCCAGGCGGTGTCGACCTTCGACATGGCCTCGCGCTTGGGCGTACCGCGCGCTGTCTTCGCAGCTGTGTTCGGCATCTGCCTCTCCCTTCCCGTTGGGCGATGGTGCAGATCGCCCATGCGAGCGTCAATGCAAACCGCAGCGCTGACGCTATCCCCCGTCATCGGCCTTTGGCAGGCTAGGCTGATCGCTCGCCGCCCCGACTGCCCGCCATGCCACACTCGAACCGCTCCGCCCGTCTCGACGCCCTGCTCCGGTCCGGCCGCCTCAGCCGTCGCGAACTCCTCTCGGCCGCGGCCGGGCTGGGCCTGCTCGGTCTGTTCGGGCCGGGTGCGACGCGCGCCCAGCAGGCGCCGCGCTTCGTTGCCGATCCATTCCAGCTCGGTGTCGCGTCGGGCTATCCCACGCCCGACGGCTTCAGCCTGTGGACGCGACTGGCGCCGGCGCCGCTGCAGGCCGACGGCGGCATCGAGCGCGACGCATTGATCGCGGTGCAGTGGCAGGTCGCCGAGGACGAGGCCTTCGGCAAGGTGGTGGCCGAAGGCCGCGTGCGCGCCGTGCATGAGCTGGCCTACAGCGTGCACGTCGACGTCACCGGGCTGCGCCCGGATCGGGCCTACTTCTACCGCTTCATCGCCGGTCATGCCGTCAGCCGCAGCGGGCGCACGCGCACCGCACCGGCCCTGGATGCGATGCCGCGGACGCTGAGGTTCGCGTTCTCGTCCTGCCAGCACTTCGAGCAGGGCCATTTCAACGGCTACGCCGAGCTGCTGCGCGATGCGCCGGATCTGATGGTGTTTCTCGGCGACTACATCTACGAGAACAGCTGGGGCGACGATCTCGTGCGCCGGCACATGGGCGGCGAACCCTACACGCTGGACGAGTACCGCGTGCGCCATGCCCAGTACAAGACCGACCCCGATCTGCAGGACGCCCACGCCGCCCTGCCCTGGCTGTTGACCTGGGACGACCACGAGGTCGACAACGACCCCGCCGCCGACGAGAGCGAGCATGCCGACCCGCGCTTCCTGCTGCGCCGCGCCGCCGCCTACCAGGCCTACTACGAGCACATGCCGCTGCCGCGCCGGATGCGTCCGCGCCTCGACGGCTCGATGCCCATCCACACGCGCGTCGACTACGGCCGGCTGGCGCGCTTCTTCGTGCTCGATGACCGCCAGTACCGCAGCGCCATGGCCTGCCCGGATCCGTTCAAGCGCGGCGGCTCGGTCACGCTCGATGCAGCGGACTGTGCGGCGCTGGACGATCCGCAGCGGACGATGCTGGGCCGCGAGCAGGAGGCATGGCTGCTCCGCGAGCTTGAATCTTCCGACACACGCTGGAACCTGATCGCCCAGCAGACCCTGCTGACGCCGATGGACAACCAGGCCGGTACCGGGCGCACCGTCTGGACGGACGGCTGGGACGGCTATCCGCGCAGCCAGCGCGCCCTGATCGAGGCGCTGGCGCGGCCGGGCCTGTCGAATCCGCTGGTGATCGGCGGCGATCTCCACGCCAATGTGGTTGCCAACGTGCAGGCCGATCCCTGGGGCGATGCACGCACTGTCGCGGCGGAGGTCTGCGGCACCTCGATGTCCGCGCAGGGCTGGCCACAGTCCAGCTACGAGCCGCTGCGCGCGGACAACCCGCAGCTGCTGCATCTGAACAGCGACGAGCGCGGCTATGCGCTGGTCGAAATCGGCCGCCACGCCGAAGTGCGTCTGCGCTCACCGGAGACGGTGAAGCAGCGCGCCAGCGCGGTGCGCACCGTCGGTCACTACGTGGTCGAGGACGGCGCACGCGGCATCCGGCGGGCTTGAGGCCCCGTACCGGACACCACGCTCAGGGCAATTCGAAGCCGCTCGAGAAGATGCGCTCGCGCGCGGGCACGACCGCGAGCGAGTACCAGCCCGACGAGCCCGTCACGCCGGTCGCTGCGCCCGAGATGCTGCGCAGCGGCGCGAGATTGCCGTCGCCATTGCGCGGAAACACACGCAGCGCCGGCGTGGCGCCAAAGGCTCCGCTGGCAACGACCAGCTCGCCCCGCGCCTGGTCCAGGACCATGGCGAGCGCATTGACCAGCCCCGTGGACGGGCCGGCGATGCGCCGCCGCGGCGCCACATTGCCTGCGTCATCAACGCCGAACACCAGGATGGCCATGGCCCCCGCGCCGGTCGCGGCATCCGGGGTCAGCACGAACATCTCGCCCGCCACCTCGTCGACCACGATCGCCGGCACGTAGCTGCCCAGCAGGGTCTGCGGCCCCTCCAGGATCGAATGCGGGGCCGCATTGGTCTCGGCCGTGCGGTTGAAGCGCAGCACGCGCCCGACAAATGCGCTGCCCTCCGCGCGGTAGTCACCGACAAACAGGCGATCGCGGCTGGGCGCGTAATCGAAGCCCGAGGGATTGTTCAGCTGGGTCTGCGAGCCGCTGACGCCTCCCCAGGCGATCCGCCGCAGCGGGCTGACGCTGCCGCTCGCCTGTGCATCGAAGAAGGAGATGCAGCAGTTGATGGAGATCACTGCGACTTCGCTGCGGTTCGCCATGATCCGCGCGGAACGCGGCTGCCCCATCAAGGGGCTGCTGAAACGGCGTTTGGGCGCCGTGGCACCCGCGGCGTCGACATCGAAGATGGCGATCTGCTGCCCCTCGAAATCGCTGATCCACAGCTCGCGCATCGGCGCGTCGTGGAACAGGGAGCCCGCGCCGTTGAGCGTGGTCGCGGGCCCGCCCAGCACCGCGACCGGCGCGACGTCGCCGCTCTGGGCGGCCGTGAAGCGGGACACCGTATTGGTCGATTCCAGCGTGCTGAAGCGGCCTGCCAGCACGTCGGCGCTGGCATCGGGTGCAACGGCGGCGGCAGCGAGCAGACAGGCAAGAAGGGAGCAGCGGAGCGAAGCGGCAGCGGACATCGGGAACCTGCGGAGGATGGACATGCCCCGAAGAACGCGATGCCGGCCTCTCGCGTATCAGCTGCCCCCGCCCTTCGTTCAGGCAAACGGCCTGGGATGACCTGCAAACAGCCGCCGACTGACCTCGCGCTCCTGCCGCTCGATCGTCGTCAGGAACTCGCCGGCGCCTCCGAGGCGCGCGAAGGCGGCAAAGCCGCGCTCCAGGAACTGCTGCAGCTCCCACAGCCCCGCCATGCGTGCCGGCACGCGGGAGAGCTTGAGCACGCGGCCCAGCATGGGGTGCCGGACCGCCGCATCCAGCGCATGCCCGACCTCGATGATCAGGTCGATCTGCCGGCGTCGCAGGCGCGGCAGGCCACAGTCGCGATAGGCCTGGGCGTAGGTCGCGGCGTCGATCTCCCGGGCATCGCCGCCGCAGCGCCGGATCAGGCGCTCGACCATGCGCAGGTCGAGCGCATGGCTGAGCGCGCCAAGCTCGATGGCATCCGCCGCGGTCAGGATGAATTCTTCGGGCAGCAGTCGCAGCAGGCGCGGCACGATCCGCGCCACGCCGGCGTCACGCGCGCTGACGTCGTGGTCCCCATAGAGGTCGGAGAGGAAGAACCCGGCCGCTGGGCGGGTGTCAGGACGTTCGAGGAAATTCCGGAAGCTCGCCTCGAGGCGCTTGGCCTGCCAGCGCTGCAGCAGGGGCAGCCAGGGCGAGGCATTGGCGGGCGCGGCCTGCGCATCGCGCAGGCGCTGGTTGGCCTGGATCAGCCGGGCGAGTCTCAGCGCTAGAGGATGGTCGGTTCGCATTCGACGATGGTCGCAGTTCGGGCACGTAGTGGGTCGGCAGGCAGCCGCGAAAAGG
Organism: uncultured Aquimonas sp.; assembly: GCF_937888285.1. Classification (GTDB taxonomy): domain Bacteria; phylum Pseudomonadota; class Gammaproteobacteria; order Xanthomonadales; family Xanthomonadaceae; genus Aquimonas. Next base: position 14,321 of record NZ_CALART010000016.1, on the reverse strand, counting down.
GGCGGCTGCGACTACACTCGGGGACCCTACCGCCATACCCTAGCGCATGCTCTCGATCCAGGCCGCCACCGCCCCTCTTCGCCGCAAGCCGCGGATCGGCCTCGCCGTCGCCGGCGGAGGACCGATCGGTGGCATGTATGAACTGGGCGCACTGCGCGCGCTCGACGATGCGATCGAAGGCCTGGACCTGACACGGCTGGAGATCTACGTGGGCGTCAGCTCGGGGGCCTTCCTGGCCGCGTCGCTGGCCAATCGCATGGACACCGCCACCATGTGCCGGATCTTCCTGACCGGCGACAGCGGCGACGTGCGTTTCCGGCCCGAGACCTTCCTGCGCCCTGCGGTCTTCGAGTACGCGCGCCGCGTGGTCGGCCTGCCGCGACTCCTGCTGGACTTCTGGCGCAACGCGCTGAGCCATCCCGGCGAGGTCGGCATTGGCGATCTGCTGGGCCGCTTCGGCGGCCTGATCCCGAACGGCCTGTTCGACAACAGCGGCATCGAGCTGTTCCTGCGCGAGGCCTTCACCCGGCGCGGGCGCAGCAACGACTTCCGCGAGCTCAAGCGCAAGCTGCGCGTGATCGCGGTCGATCTCGACAGCGGCGAAACGGTGCGCTTCGGCGCCAGCGGCTGGGACGACGTGCCGATCTCGGTCGCCGTGCAGGCCAGCTCCGCCCTGCCCGGCCTGTACCCGCCAGTGCAGCTGCACGGTCGCCACCTGGTCGACGGTGCCCTGCGCCGCACCATGCATGGTTCGGTCGCGCTCGACGAGGACATCGACCTGTTCATCGGCCTCAATCCCCTGGTGCCGTACGACGGGCACTCCGCGCGCGGCACTGACGGCGAGCGCCTTTCTTCGGTCACCGAGGGCGGACTGCCGATGGTGCTGTCGCAGACCTTCCGCACCCTGCTGCAGTCGCGCATGCAGGTGGGCCTCGCCAAGTACGCGCAGCAGTACGCGCACAGCGACCAGCTGATCTTCGAGCCAAACCATGACGACGCCGAGGTGTTCTTCACCAACGCCTTCAGCTATTCCTCGCGCCAGCGCGTCTGCGAGCACGCCTACCGGGTGACGCTGCGCGACCTGGGCCGCCAGCGCGAAGCGCTGAAGCCGATCCTGACCCGTCTGGGCCTGCGCCTGCGCGACGAGCTGCTGGACGCGCCCGAGCCCTCGCTGATGGACGGCGTCCGTCGCGCCTATCGACCCCACACCGGCACGACGGCGCGCCTGTCGCGCGCACTCGACGACATCGAAGAGCTGATCGAGGCGCGCAGCGAGTCGCCGCGCAAGGGACGTCGACGCTGAGCGAGCGGCGGGCCGTGGCCATAGTGTGATTATTCTAGGCAGGACCGGCAGCATGCCGGCTCATCGACCCGCTCGCCCTCCGAGGATTCCACCATGGCCAAGTTCAAGAAAGCCGCCGCCAAGGCGCCCGCGAAGCCCGCCGCCAAGGCCGCGAAGCCGGCGTCGAAGAAGTCAGCGCCGAAGTCGCCCGTGGCTGCGCTCGGCGGCAAGGCCGAAACGCTGTCGCGTTCGATCATGGAATCCGCCCAGGGCATCTGGCTGGCCGGCATGGGCGCCTTCAACCGGGCCCAGGAAGAAGGCTCGCGCCTGTTCGAGAACCTGGTCAAGGAAGGTTCGAGCATCGAACAGAAGACTCGCAAGCTGGCGACCGGCCGCGTCGACGCCGTGCGCGATGCCGTCGAGAACCGCGTCGAGCAGGTGCGCGACCGCGCCACCGACACCTGGGACAAGCTCGAGAAGATCTTCGAAGAGCGCGTGCAGCGCGCACTGAATCGTCTCGGCGTGCCGGGCCATGAGGATCTTGGCCACCTCTCCAAGCGCGTCGACGCACTGACCCAGGAACTCAAGAAGCTGGGCGCCGCGCCGAAGGCCAGCCCCAAGCCGGCTGCCAAGCCCGCCGCCAAGGCGAGCCCGGCGAAGAAGCCCGCCGCCAAGGCCGCCACCGCCCGCAAGGCCAAGCCCGCGGCCAGCGCCACCGCCAAGCCGGCGAAGGCCGTCAAGCCGAAGGCCAAGGCAGCGCCGAAGGTCGACGCCAGCGACGCGCCCGCCACCAGCGAATAACCGCTTCCACTTGCGCCCCGCATCGGGGCGCGCGTCTTCCGGCCTGCCGGACGACGCTTGGTAGAACCCGCCGCCCACGAAGTGCTGCTGCAGATCCCTCCCCTGCAGCCACCGGGCCGGCGGGTTTTTTTTGCCCGCGTCCTGGCCTGCGCCTCGACGTCAGCCGCAGCGACGCAAGTCTCCGAGGCGGCGCACAGGCAGGCGCCGCGGGCCGGTACCGCGCGGGCAAACCGCGCGGCCCCGCCACGCGATCACCAGTGAACGCCGCGCATCAGCGCCGCGAACGCGATCTGCTCGGACGAAGCCTGGACTTCGCCGCCCTTCTGGCCCTGGGCTGCCGCCGAATCGGGGAACAGCTGGAAGGCGGTGTTCATCACCACCTCGTAGGCCTTGGGGGCGATCGCGTTCAGCACCGCCGAGAAGATGCCGAGCCTTGTTGCGATGCGCGCCGGGCGTTCGATCACCGCCTGCACGATCAGGTCGGCGGCCTCGTCCGGCGAGATCGTCGGCACCGAGTCGTACATCTTGGTCGGCGCGATCATCGGCGTGCGCACCAGCGGCATGTTGATCGTGGTGAAGGCGATGCCGTGGCCCGAGAACTCGCCCTGCGCGCAGCGGCTGAAGGCATCCAGCGCCGCCTTCGAGGCCACGTAGGCCGAGAAGCGCGGCGAGTTCGCCAGCACACCGATCGAACTGATGTTGATGATCTGGCCGCGCTTGCGCTCGCTCATGCCCGGCAGCACGCCCATGATCAGGCGCAGCGAGCCGAAGTAGTTGAGCTGCATGGTCCGCTCGAAATCGTGGAAGCGGTCGTAGGACAGCGCGATCGAACGCCGGATCGAACGGCCGGCATTGTTGACCAGGATGTCCACCCGCCCATGGTCTGCCATCACCTGGCGCAGCAGCTCGTCGCAGGAGCTCAGCTCGGCGAGATCAGCGGTATAGGCATGACAGTTGCCACCGGCGGCGATGATCTCGTCGCGGGTCTTGAACAGCTCCTCCTGGCCGCGCGCGACGATGACCGTCACCGCACCCGCCGCCGCCAGCTTGAAGGCCGCAGAGCGGCCGATGCCGGACGAGGCGCCGGTGATCAGCACGACCTTGCCCTCGACCCGCCCGCGCAGCGAGCGGTCGACGAACAGCTCGGGGTCGAGATGGCGCTCCCAGTGGTCCCACAGGCGCCACGCGTAGGTCTCCAGATCGGGAACGCGGATGCCCGAGCCCTTGAGCGCACGCTCGGTCTCGCGGCAGTCGAAGCGGGTCGGGTAGTTGATCAGGCCCAGCACCGAGGACGGAATGCCGAGGTCCTTCAACACCATGCCGGTGAAGCGCTTGACCGGGGCGAGACTGCCCAGCGCCATGCGCACCGGCGCGGGAATGAAGCTGAACATGCGCGCGTCCAGCCGCATGCTCATCTGTGGCGCGTGGCCAGCGCGGGCGAACAGGTTCAGCACCTCGCCGATGCGCCGCGGCGCGGGGTCGGTCAGGTGGAAGCAGCCGCCATCGAGGCCGGGCTTGTGGGCGATGCAGTCCATCGCATCGGCCACGTAGTCAACCGGCACCATGTTCATGCGCCCGCCCTCGATGCCGATGGTCGGCATCCACGGCGGAAGCAGGCTGCGCAGCTTCTTGATCAGGGTGAAGAAGTAGTAGGGCCCGTCGATCTTGTCGATCTCGCCGGTCTTCGAGTGGCCGATGACCATCGACGGGCGGTAGATGCGGAAGGGAATGCTGCAGTGCTCGCGAACGACCTTCTCGGCCTCATGCTTGGTGCGGAAGTACGGGTGATCGAGCTTCTCCGCCTCGGCGAACATGTCCTCGCGGAACACGCCGCTGTAGAGCCCAGCCACGGCGATCGAGCTGGTGTGATGGAAGGTCTTGGCGCCGATCGCTTCCGCACACTCGATGGCGTGGCGGGTGCCGTCGACGTTGGGACCGATCTGCGCCTCGGCGCTGGCGGCGAGGTCGTAGATCGCGGCCAGGTGGAAGAAGTGCTTGACCTTGCCGGACAGGGCCTTGAGCTGGGCCGGACTGACGCCAAGCCTGGGCTTCGCCAAGTCGCCCACCACCGGCTGCACCCGCGCCATGTCCCAGCCCATGCGCTCGCCGATGTCGCGGAGCTTGGCCTGCGAACTCTTGCGCACCAGCACGTACACCGTGCCCTTGCGCTTCAGCAGGTTGCTGACCAGATGGCGGCCGATGAAGCCGGTGGCGCCGGTGACGAAATAGCTCATTGCAGTCCCTCCCTCGTGATCGTCTGCCGCGTCCCGACGAACCCCCGTCCGGCGCCGCATGGTGTGCGCGCCAAGATAGCGCCGGAACGCGGCCGCGCCTACCCGTCATGCGGGCTTCATCGCCCTGCAACCCAACTGACCCGGTTTGGTCATGCCGGACTTCGATGCTTGCGCGCTTCGGGAAATCCCTCCCGGCACCTGGAGCCCGCCATGCAGAAAGACGCCAGCCCCCTTCCCTACGGCCCCGAGGACTTCGACTTCGAGGACAGCAATCGCTCCGGCAACGCCCACTTCGCCGATGTGCTGGCCAGCCGCAGCCGTCGCGATCTGCTCAAGGGCGGCCTTGCTGCGGCGGTGGGTGCGATGTTCGTCAGCCAGGAGGTGCTGGCGGCCGGCAAGCCGCAGATGGGCTTCCTGAAGGGCGAGAAGTCGCTGCCCCTGCCCCTTCCGCGGCGCCCGGGCTTCCAGCCGATCGCCGTCAATCGCCTCGACACGGTGACCGTGCCGCCCGGCTATACCGCGCGACCGGCCTTCCGCTGGGGCGACGCCCTGTTCCCTGATTCGCCCGCCTACAAGGCGGACGGCAGCAACACCGGCGCCGACCAGGAAAAGACCATCGGCCAGAACCATGACGGCATGCACTACTTCCCGCTGGGCGGCCGCCAGGAAGAGCGCAACAGCCGCGGCCTGCTGGTGATGAACCACGAGTACATCGAGCAGAGCGAGCTGCATCCGCAGGGCCAGGTGCTGGTCGACGGCAAGCGCCTGCCGGACGACGTGCGCAAGGAAATCGCCGCCCACGGCGTCAGCGTGATGGAAATCGCCCGCCAGGCGAACGGCAGCTGGAACGTGGTGACCGGCTCGCAGTACAACCGCCGCATCACCGCCAACACGCCCTGCGAGATCGGTGGCCCGGTCCGCGGCTCCAGCTTCGTCGTGACCAAGTACAGCCCGGACGGCACCCGCACCCGCGGCACCATCAACAACTGCGCGCACGGCTACACCCCCTGGGGCACCTATCTGACCTGCGAGGAGAACTGGGCCGGCTATTTCGTCAACACCGGCACCCGCCCCCGCGAGCAGAGCCGTTACGGCGTGCCGACCAGCGCCAGCCGCTACCGCTGGGAAACCGTAGAAGAGCGCTTCAACGCCACCGCCGGCAGCGGCGCTGCGGCCTCCGACTTCCGCAACGAACCCAATGGGCAGGGCTGGATCCTCGAGATCGATCCCAGCGACCCGACCGCCATGCCGGTGAAGCGCACAGCGATGGGTCGCTTCGCCCACGAGGGCTGCGTGTTCGCCCCGGTCGTGATCGGTCGACCGATGGTGTTCTACTCCGGCGACGATTCGCAGAACGAGTACATCTACAAGTTCGTCACCCGCGACGTCTATCTGCCCGCGCCATTGACGGTGGCGAAGAACGCGCTTGATCGCGGCACCCTGTACGTCGCGAAGTTCAACGCCGACGGCAGCGGCGAATGGCTGCCGCTGGACTTCAGCGATGCCGGCTTCATGGCCAAGGCCCAGGCGGCCGGCGTCAGCTTCAGCAGCCAGGCCGATGTGCTGGTCAACACCCGACTGGCGGCCGACGTCGCGGGTGCCACCAAGATGGACCGCCCGGAGTGGGGCGCGATTGACCCGCGCAATGGCCAGGTCTACTTCGCCCTGACCAACAACAGCGGCCGTACCGCCGCGCAGGCGGATGCCTCCAACCCGCGCGGCCCGAACCCCTTCGGCCACATCGTGCGCTGGCAGGAGGCCGGCAACGACCATGCCGCGACCCGCTTCAGCTGGGACATCTTCATGCTCTCCGGCACCGAAGCCGACAGCGCGAACCCGGCCGCCGGCGCATCGGCCAAGCTGAGTGCCGACTCGATCCACGCCAGCCCCGACGGCCTGTGGTTCGACGACGGCGGTCTGCTGTGGATCCAGACCGACATGAGCGGCAGCCAGCTGAACTCCGGCCCCTTCGGCAACAACCAGATGCTGGCGGTGGACCCGGCCACCGGCGACATCCGCCGCTTCCTTGTCGGTCCCGTGGGCTGCGAAGTCACCGGCGTGGTCTGCACCCCCGACCTGCGCACCATGTTCGTGAACATCCAGCATCCGGCGGACGGCAGCAGCTGGCCGGACGGCAACGGCGCACGGCCGCGCTCGGCGACCGTGATCGTGACCAAGAATGACGGCGGCATCATCGGCACCTGAGCCACCGGCAGCCGCGCGGCACCGCTGCGAGGCAGAACGGACGGCGCGCGCAGGACCTGCGCGCGCCGTCCACGTTTGACCCCTGTTTCGCACGCGTGCTATCAACGCGGCCTTCAGCGCGTCGCGCTGCCAGCCAGTCGCCCCCGGGGGAATCCATGAGTGACCTGAAGAGCCGCTTCGAAGCTGCGTCCGTGGCCGTGAAATCGCTGCCGGACCGCCCCGACAACGACACCCTGCTGCAGCTGTACGCGCTCTACAAGCAGGGCGCAGAAGGCGATGTCAGCGGCCCCAAGCCGGGCTTCTTCGACTTCGTCGGCACCGCCAAGTACGAGGCCTGGGCGAAGCTGGCCGGCACTTCGCAGGAGGCTGCGATGGAGAAGTACATCGCCCTCGTCAAGAAGCTCACGGGCTGATCGCGCGGACCGCGCGAGACCATGGCCAAGGACACCCGCGAGCGCATCCTCGAGGCCAGCCTCGCGCTTTTCAATGCGCGCGGCGAGCCCAATGTCAGCACCAATCACATCGCCGACGAGCTGGAGATCAGCCCCGGCAACCTGTACTACCACTTCCGCAACAAGGACGACATCATCGAGCAGCTGTTCGCGCGCTTCGAGACGCGCATGGACAGCGCGCTGGCGGCACCCGACGACCGCCTGCCGACGCTGGAGGATATCTGGCTGCAGCTGCACGCGGTGTTCGAGTGCATCTGGGATTTCCGCTTCGTCTATCGCGACCTCGTCGACATCACCAGCCGCAACCGCAAGCTGCGGATGCACTTCGCGCGCATCTTCAAGCGCGCCGGCGAGAACGCCATCCGCATCATGCAGGGCCTGGTGCGCGCGGAGGTGATGCGCGCCAGCGCCGACGAGGTGCAAGCCACCTCGACCAACATCCTGCTGATCTCCACCTTCTGGCTGAACTTCAGCGCCGTCCGCGGCGAGCAGGACGAGCGTGAGAGCATCAACCGCGGCATCCACCAGGTGCTGATGCTGATCGCCCCCTTCCTGCGTGACGCCGAGCGCGTCCACCTGCATCACCTGCTGGCGGCGTATAGGTGAGAAGCCGGGATTGGCGATTCGGGATTCGGGATTGGTAAGAGCCGGCGGTGTTTGGCCCTCTGCCAATGCCCTGACCTTCCGAAAGGCTGGGACTTGCGGCGCAATGGCTTTGCAGATTCGGTGCAGGCACACCGAAAGCAACAAGGCCCGCGCGAGCGGGCCTTGTTGTTGTGGGCGGCGGCGAGGCGCGATCAGGCGCTGCGGCGCGTACGCTTCTTCGCGACCGGCTTGGCGGCGGCGCGGCGAGCCTGAGCGCGCTTGGTAGCGGTCTTGAGCTTGGCCTTGGGCGCGCGCTTCAGCAGCGTCTGCACGCGGGCGATGACCGGCTGGCTGGCCTGCTCGACGCGGCTGCGCACCTGTTCGGCCAGCTCGACCACGCGGCCGCTGGCGGCGCCGGCTTCCAACTGCACACGCTCGGCGATGCGACGGCTGCGGCTCTCGATGCGGGCCAGCAGGCCGCGGCCTTCGCGGCGGGCGATGGCGGCCACGCCGAGACCAGCGAGTACGAGGTTGCGGGGGTTCAACTCGGCCTTGGCAGGCTGGGCGACACGACGGGCTTTGATCTGCTTCATGGGGAGGTTCCTGTTGGCGGAGCGAAGCGCCGGAAGGCGCGCGCGGCACCGCAACGGCGCCGCAACGCATGCTAGGTTTGCGCGATAGAACAAACACACTACGCGCGAGATGCGCAGCGGGAGACTCCGGATGGCCAAGAGCAAAGCCTGGACAGCGTTCCCCTACGACGGCAAGAGCTTCGACTACGCGGGCGCCAAGCTTGAGAAGGCCTGGACCAAGCTGCACGCCGGCGACTGCGAGCCCTACCCGGACGAAGCCGATGTCGCCGCCAGCGCGAAGGCGGCCAAGCTCAAGCTCGATCCCGCCGAGGCTGCGACCACCTTGAAGGAGGCCTGGCGCGCCTTCCACGCCGGCGACTTCCAGCAGGCCTTCGAGCTCGGCGAATCGCTGGGCGTGCTCGGCGCTTCGGTGGCTGTGAAGGCCGGCGGCATCCACGGCAGCCATCTGCTGGATTCCGACGCGGCCAAGCTCAAGCGCTACGAGCAGCTGGTGACCCTGGCCGAGGCCGCCGCCGAGGCCCTGCCCAAGCGCGCCAACAGCCATTTCCGCCGGGCGTTCGCAATCGGCCGCTACAGCCAGAGCATCTCGATCGCCAAGGCCCTGACCCAAGGTCTGGCCGGCAAGGTCAAGGAGAGTCTGGATGCCGCGCTGAAGCTCGCGCCCCGGCACGCCGAGGCGCACACCGCGCTGGGCCTGTACCACGCCGAGATCATCAACAAGGTCGGCAGCATGCTGGGCGGCCTCACCTATGGCGCCAAGGCGGCCCTCGGCGAGAAGCACCTCGCGACCGCAGTCGAGCTGACGCCCGACTCGCCGATCGCCCACATCGAGTACGGCAACGGCCTGATGCTGCTTTACGGCGACAAGCGCGAGGACGACGCCGCCGCGGCTTACGAGCGCGCCGCCAAGCTGAAGCCCAGGGACGCGATGGAGAAGCTCGACGCCGAGTTTGCGCGCAGCCAGCTCGAGGACGAGTAAGGCGCATCCCGGGCGGGCGCCGGCGAGCTCCGCCCGGGAGTGTTCCGGCTACTTCAGCGACGCGAGGTAGGCCGCCATCGCCTGCAGGTCTTCCTGCGGCAGTTCGGCGTAGTCGCGCTTGGCCTTGATCGCGCGCGGAGAGAGGTCGTCCTGCACGGATTCGTCGGCGATCGCGAAGTGCAGGATCTCGGTCTCGGACAGACGCGAACCGACGCCATCCAGCGGGCTGCGCGGGCTGCCCTCCCCGGCGATCGAATGACACATCAGGCAGTCATTGGTCAGCACCACTTCGCGACCGCGTGCAAGCAGGGCGGCATCGGCGCCATCCGCAGCGACGCTTGCTGCGAGTGAAGCCCCCGCAGGCGGGTTCTGCACGGCGGCGAAGGCCGCGGACAGCAGCACGACCATCAGGCCGGTGAAGGCGGCAAGGCGGCGGGCCCAGAGTTCTCGCATGGTGTATCTCCTGGCGATGGCGTTGGAAGTGGGAAAGTCAGGCGAGATCGAAGATCTCGGAGTGCAGGCGCGCCAGCGGCACGCCGAGTGCGTCGAGGCTGCGTTCGGACAGCCGGATCATCGGCTCGGGCCCGCAGACGAAATAGTGGAGGCGATCGCGCTGGCCCGGCAGATGCCGGTTCAACACTTCGGCGGTGATGAAACCGCGTTCGCCCTGCCAGTCCTCCGGCGGATCGCCCAGCACGTGCACGAGCTTGAGCTTGAGTCGCTGCTGCAGGGCTTCAAGCTCCTCGCGGAAGACGATGCGCTCGACATCGCGGTTGCCATAGAACAGCCACAGGGGCCGCTGCTCGCCCTGGTCCGCCAACCAGCGCAGCAGGCTCATCACCGGCGCGATGCCGACGCCGCCGGCGATAAAGACCAGCCCGGGCGCATCCTCATGGCCCTCGACACCGAAGTTGCCGTAGGGGCCATCCACCCAGGCGCGCTCGCCGGGCTGAAGGCTGCCGATGGTACGGGTGAAGTCGCCCAGCTCCTTGATGGTGAACTCCAGCCGGCCGGGCCGGCTGGGGCTGGAAGCGATCGAGAAGGGATGCTCGCGCATGCCGAAGGGCGAGGCGCGCAGGCTCAGCCAGGCGAACTGGCCCGCGCGATACTCGAAGCCACGCCCGTCCTCCGGCGCCACCGCCACGGTCCAGCTGCGGCCGCGCTCCGGCCGCACCTCGACCACTTTCCAGGGTCGCCGGATCAAGGCCAGCGGACGCAGGCCCCGCACCCACAGGACCAGGCCCAGCCAGAACGCGCCGAGCCCCGCCCACAGCGCGTACTTCCAGGGCGTTTCCAGATAGCTGGCCGAGCCCAGCACGTGGACGAAGGCGGCGACCAGGCCGATCACCGCCAGCACCACGTGCACGCGGCGCCAGCGGTCGTACTCCAGCCGCAGCCGCTTGCGCCACAGCGAACTCGCCACCAGCGCGAGAAAAGCGAACAGTGCCACCCAGCCGGCGCTCATGTGGATGGGTGCACTGAGGAAATCGATGCCGCCCACCGCCGCCGGAAAGCGCAGCAGCAGGATCAGCGCATGCACCACCAGCAGCGCCGTGGCGATCGAGGCCAGGTAGCGGTGGAAGTAATAGATGAGGTCGATGCCGAAGGGCGCGGTCGCGCGCTTGAAACGCGCGGTCAGCGCGAACTGCAGGCCCATCATCGCCAGCGCGGCATAGCCCAGGGCCAGTGCGAAATCCCACCAGAAGCCGCCGGGCCGCGGCCGCTCGCCCAGCAGCAGCAGTGCGAGCGGCGCGACCACCAGCAGCACATAGATGCCCAGCCAGAAGGCGGCACGCTGCGGCAGGGGCTTCGAAGGGCTGGGAGGGCTCATGCGGGGCTCCGGGCGATCACAGCGGGTGAGCATGCCCGCTTGGCGACATGCATACCCGATCCTGATCAAACCCGGACCTGAGCTTCCTGTCTAGACTCTCGGACATTGTCCAGCGCGGGGGCGCCTTCATGCATTCGAGTCTGGCGCAGCTGCGCCCACTGCTTCCGGTCGTCTGTGCCCTGCTGCTGTGGGTCAGTGAGCTGTACATGCAGCCCGCGCATGCCCAGCTGCCCGAAGCCGCCGACACCTGCCTCGCCTGCCACGATCATCCGCAGCTCAATGCCGTGCTGCACGGCCCGCATGCGGTGCTGTCGGATCCGCGCAACCGCTTCGCCGAAGACGGCTGTGCCAGCTGCCACGGTGCCAGCGAAGCGCATATGCGCCGCCCGCCGCGCGGCGAGCCGCGCGCTGCTGCCGACGTGCGCTTTGCCCGCGGCGAAGGCGGCGGCGCCGGCGATGCGGTCTGCCTCGACTGCCACCGCGGCAGCGCGATGCACTGGACCGGCAGCGCGCACGCCGATGCCGGGCTGGCCTGCGTCGACTGCCACCAGCTGCACACGCTCGACGACCCCATGCTGAGCGCCGATACCGAGGTCGAGCACTGCGCCAGCTGCCATCGCAAGGAGCATGCGGAGTTCATGAAGGTCTCGGCGCATCCGCTGGACATGGGCCGCATGCAGTGCAGCGACTGCCACGCCCCGCACGGCAGCGCCACGCCGGGCGCGCTGACGCGCAGCACGCTCAACGAGACCTGCCACGAATGCCATGCCGAGATGCGCGGTCCGTTTCTTTGGGAGCATCCGCCAGCCGCCGAAGACTGCATGAGCTGCCACACTCCGCACGGCAGTTCGCACACGGCCCTGCTGAAGCAGCGCACGCCCTTCCTCTGCCAGCAGTGCCATCTGGCCCAGTTCCATCCGAGCACCGCGCTGTCGGGCACCGGACTCTCGGGCAGCAGCCTGCCCTCGGGCTCGACCTCGCTGATGGGCCAGGACTGCCTCAACTGCCACCAGCAGGTGCACGGCAGCAACCATCCCTCCGGCGTCGGCGCCACTCGATAGGGGAACGTTCATGACTCGCACGTTCATCGCCCTCCCGTTCGCTGTCGCTACCACGCTGTGCGTTGCAGGCCCTACCCGGGCGCAGACGACGAACGCTCCGCCCCCCGCCTGGCTGCCGGTCGATAGCGGCTGCCGCAGTCTGGTGCTCAGCGCGGCCCTGCCGAGCGCCGATCCCTTCCGCCGCGGCTCGCTCGCCGGCCGCGCGCAGGAGGAAGGCGCGCTGGGTCTGCTGGATCTGCTGCTGTGCAAACCGCTGGCGCCGGACTCCGCGCGCTTCTGGCGCGCGGAAGTGCGCGATGCCGGCGGTCCGCAGCCGAGCATCTCGCTCGGCCTTGGCGAAGCCGGCCGCTGGCGCATCGAGGCCGAGGGCGAACGCCTGTCCAGCGGCGTGACCCGCGTGCTGACGCCGATGCGCAGCGACGGCCGCGGCGGCTTCACCCTGCCTCAAGGCTGGGTGCCCGGCGCGACCACCGCGGCCATGCGCGAGCTGCTGCCCTCGCTGGTGCCCGTTGAACTGGAGCGTCGACGCGGCCAGGCCGAGCTGCGCGGTCGCTCGATGCTGGGCCCGCACCTGCAGCTGGATGCGCGCTATCGCGAAAGCCAGCAATCGGGCCTGCGCCGCTTCGCCGCCGTGACTGGCAACGGCGGCGGCAATGCGCGGGCGATCCTGCTCGCCGCCCCGCTCGACCAGCGCACCCGCACGGCCGATCTTGGCCTGCTGCATGCCGGCCCGCGCCTGCAGCTGCGCACCAGCTTCTATCTCTCGCACTTCGACAATTCGATCGATGCGCTCAGCTGGCAGACGCCCTTCGCCCAGGTTTCCGGCTGGGCGGCAGGCACCGGCTCACCCGCGCAGAACCGCGCCCAGCCCGCGCCCGACAACCGCTTCCATCAGCTGAGCCTGGCGGCCGGCTATGCGCTGACCTCCAGCCTGCGTCTCAATGCCGATGTCGCTTTCGGGCAGATGCGTCAGAACCAGGCCTATCTCGACTACAGCGCGGTGCCGGCGCTGCTCGCCGCGCTGTCGGTGCCGCTGCCGCGGCCAGATCTGGATGGCCGGGTCGACACTCGACTGCTGAGCCTGCGCCTCGCCCAGCGCTCGGACAGCGCGCTGCGCTGGGATGCGCGCCTGCGCATCGACGACCGCGACAACCGCACGCCGGTCGACGAGTACGTCTACATCAGCGGTGACTCGGAGCTGCAGAACGCCGCCGCCAGCAGCGCGCGCCGGCGCTTCAACGTCGCCCCCGGCTATCGCGACAGCCTGTATGCGCTGGGTGCGGGCTGGCATCCGGATCGGCGCTTCGGCATCGACGCCGAACTCGCCCACCAGGCCATCGAGCGGACGGCCTCGGCGCGCAGCGACAATCGGGAGCAGCGTCTTCTGCTCAAGCTGCGGCATCGCGTGGGCGAGCGCTTCGACTACGGTTTCAAGCTCGGCGGCGCGGACCGCGAGGGCTCGACCTATCTCGGTAGCCGCGACTTCGTCGAGAGCCACAGCCCCGAGTACATCGCCACCGTGCCCGGCACCTTCGAGAACCTGCCCGGCCTGCGCCAGTACCCTCTGGCCGATCGCCGTCGGCACCAGATCAGCGGCTTCGCAAGCTTCGCGGCCAGCGAGCGCAGCCGCTGGAACTTCAACTTCGGCGAGGTGCGCGACGACTACCGCGCCTCGGAGTTCGGCCTGACCGATAGCCGCATCCGCCATGTGCAGCTGGATCTCGCGCAGGGGCTCACGCAGAACCTTTGGCTGAATGCCTTCGCCGGCCGCGAATGGCTGGATGCCGCGCAGCGCGGGCGGGCCTTCCAGGGCGGCGCCAACCGCCTGCCGCAGGCCAATGATCCGAACCGCAACTGGGCGGTGGAACACGCGGACACGGTCGACAGCCTGGGCGTGGGCCTCGCCCATCGCGCGCCGGGCTCGCGCCTGCGCCTGCGCGCCGATGCCAGCCTCAGCGATGCGCAGGGCGCGCTGCAGGTTGCTACCGGCAGTGCGCTCACCAGTGCGCCCCTGCCCGACACCCGCGCCCGCTTGCTGCGTATCGACGCCGGCTTCGACTACGTGCTGCGCGAAGGCTTGGAGATGGGCCTGCACTACCGCCTCGAACGCTTCGACGGCGCCGATTTCGCCGAGGACGGCAGCGCGCCGAACACCTTGGCCAACGTCATTCTGCTGGGCGATGAGAGCCCCGACTACCGGGCGCAGGCCTGGCTGTTGAACCTGCGCTGGCGGTTCTGAGGGAGATTCGGGATTCGGGATTCGGGATTCGGGATTCGGGATTCGGGATTCGGGATTCG